>NZ_CP011567.1:1125000-1436333 GCF_001655615.1 Pseudomonas sp. GR 6-02 | reverse complement strand
TGCCGGAGTTGATGTCTTCCGGCGTCTTGAAACTGGTCAACAGCATGACCACCAGCGGTATCAGGTACAGCAATACCGCAAGGAGCAGCACGCCATAGATCGCGATGCGACTCAGGCTGATGGCAGGTTTGGCAGCGAAACTAGTCATGACGTTTGGCCCTCAGCTCGGAGTACAGGTAAGGCACGATGATCGCGAGAATCGCACCGAGCATCAGAATCGCACTGGCCGAGCCCATGCCCATCTGGCCGCGACTGAAGGTGAAGGAATACATGAACATCGCAGGCAGATCGGAGGAATAACCCGGGCCACCGGCGGTCATTGCCGCTACCAGGTCGAAACTCTTGATAGCGATGTGGGCCAGGATCATCACTGCGCTGAAGAACACCGGGCGCAGGCTCGGCAACACCACTTTCAGGTAAATGCGCGGCATGCTCGCGCCATCGATCTGGGCGGCACGGATGATCGATTGATCAACGCCACGCAGGCCGGCGAGGAACATCGCCATGATAAAGCCCGAGGCTTGCCATACCGCCGCGATCACCAGGCAGTACACAACGCGATCCGGATCGATCAGCCAGTCCAGGCGAAAGCCTTCCCAGCCCCAGTCACGCAGCAATTTGTCCAGGCCCATGCCCGGGTTGAGCAGCCATTTCCAGGCAGTACCGGTGACGATCATCGAAAGCGCCATCGGGTACAGGTAAATGGTGCGAATGAAACCTTCGCGACGAATGCGCTGATCAAGAAACACCGCCAGCAACACACCGATCACCAGGGTGATACCGATGAACATGCCGCCGAAAAGCGCCAGGTTCTTGCTCGCTACCCACCAGCGATCGTTGTCGAACAGCCGCTGGTACTGCGCCAGACCCGCCCATTTGTAAGTCGGCAGGAAGGTCGAAGTGGTGAACGACAGGACGAAGGTCCACAGGATATAGCCATAGAACCCCACCAGAACAATGAACATGCTCGGCGCCAGCACCAGCTTGGGGAGCCAGCGCTGCAATGCATCGAACGGCGAGGCCTTGCTGAACACAGCAACAGAACTCATGGGAAGATCCAGTACGAAGAGAGAGAGAATTCGGCCAGGTCCCCTGTAGGAGCCGGCTTGCTGGCGAAGGCGGTGTGTCAGTCGACATCTGCGTTGAATGACACATCGCTATCGCCAGCAAGCCGGCTCCTACAGGCCAAGCATTACTTGGCCGCTTTAATGGCAGTGCCGAGTTGCTTGGCGGCAGTGGCAGGATCGGCTTTCGGATCGTTGATGAAGTTGGTCACGACATCAAAGAAAGCACCCTGTACCGCCAGCGTGGTCGCCATGTTGTGCGCCATGCTCGGCTGCAAGCCACCGGTCTTGGCGTCCGCCAGGAAGTCTTTGGCAGCCGTCTGGGCGCAGGAGTCGAAACCGTACTTGCCCATGTCACTCAGCATGTCGTTTCGAACCGGGATCGAACCCTTGTTGATGCTGAAGACTTTCTGGAAGTTCTCACCCAGCACGATCTTGGCAATGTCCTGCTGAGCTGCAGCAGTGCCCTTGTCTTTCTGCTTGAACACGGCCAGCGAGTCGATGTTGTAGGTGAAGGCCTTGTCGGTGCCCGGGAAGGCTACGCATTCGTAATCCTTGCCGGCGACTTTCTTGGCCGCTGTCCACTCGCTCTTGGCCCAGTCACCCATGATCTGCATGCCGGCCTTGCCGTTGATGACCTTGGCCGCCTCCAGGTTCCAGTCCTGGCCTTTGCCGTCGGCGTCCATGTAGGTCGCGACTTTCTTCAGCTCGGTCAGCGCCTTGACCATGTCAGGACCGGTCAGCGCCGCGTTATCCAGATCGACCAGGGCTTTCTTGTAGCCATCGACGCCCATGACCGACAGGACCACCGCTTCGAACACGGTGCTGTCTTGCCAAGGCTGGCCACCGTGGGCCAGCGCAATGAAGCCCGCAGCCTTGAGCTTGTCACCGGCCGCGTAGAATTCCTGAAGGGTGGTTGGCGCTTTTTCGATGCCGGCTTTCTTGAAGACTTCCGGATTGATCCACAACCAGTTGACGCGGTGAATGTTCACCGGCACGGCCACATAGTTACCGTCGTACTTCACGGTATCGGAGACTTTCTTGTCGAGCAGGCTGTCCCACTTCTCAGCTTTGGCAGCGTCTTTCAAGACGTCGGTATCGAGCAGACCGGTAGACGCCCATTCCTGAATGTCCGGGCCTTTGATCTGTGCTACGCCCGGCGGGTTACCGGCCACGGCGCGGCTTTTGAGTACGGTCATGGCCGTGGCACCGCCACCGCCGGCGACTGCACCGTCTTTCCAGGTGAAGCCGTCTTTTTCGACTTGAGCCTTGAGCACATCGACAGCTGCTTTTTCACCACCAGACGTCCACCAGTGAACGACTTCCACCGAACCTTTGGAATCGGCGGCAAGGGCACTGAGCGGGAATGCAGCAACGGGAAGCAGTGAAGCGAGAGAAATGACAGTAGCGAGGCGAGAAATCGCATTCATCTAGTAGTACCTTTCTTGTTGTTATGCATGCAAGTCTGGTGCTTGCGCTGCATAGGATTTTAAACAGGGGATAGCCCTTCGCAGGTAACGAAGGGACGCGCGAATGTCACCACATGGTTACACAGGAGCGCTCTGGGACAATTGCGCCAGCGCACTGGCCATGCTCGGCGCCAATGGCAGGCGCGGGATCAATACGGCTTGCCAGGCGTGATACAGGTCAGGTTTACCGGCCCAGATATCGGCGCTCAGGCGGTTCAGCGGATCGAGCTCGTGATGCCAGCTGCCATCGCAGCGGTCGATGAAATGACTGTCACAGAATTCCCAGAACAGTCGGTACCAACGCTCGTATTGCTCATCACCGGTGCGTTTTAGCAGCGCACTGGCGGCGGCGCTGGCTTCGCAATGAGTCCAGTGCAAACGATGACGAACCACCGCGCGATTGTCCCAGTCGAGGGTGTAGACAATGCCCGGCGCGCCATCGATGTCCCAGCCGTGACGGCAATTATGCTCGAAGAGTTTTTGCGCATCGGTGACCAGCCAGCCCGGCGTGAGCATCCCGGCTTGCACCCGCGCCGCTTCAAGGTGCAGTAACAACCGCGCCCATTCGAAACCATGACCCGGCGTGGTGCCGTAAGGGCGGAAACCGTCGGCCGGGTTGTCGTGGTTGTAGTCACGCAGCGGCTGCCAGTCGCGGTCGAAATGTTCGACCACCAGGTAATCGTTGGCGGCGGCGTGTTCGTGAATGACACGCTCGACGATGCGCTGCGCGCGAATCAGCCAGCGGTGGTCCTCGGTGACATCGGCCAGGGCGAGAAAGGCTTCGGTGGCGTGCATGTTGCTGTTGGCGCCGCGATAGGCCTCCTCGCAACTGAAGTCGCGGTTGAAGGACTCACGCATGGCGCCCTCCTCCTCGCTCCAGAAATGGCTGTCGATGATGTGGATCGCATCATCGAGCAAGGCTTGCGCACCGGGACGCTGGGCAACCACCGCAGAACTCGCGGCCAACGCCACGAAGGCATGCAGGTAAGCGGCTTTGCCGGTATTGCCGTCGCGGTGTTCGGGCGTGGCGAACCAGCCACCGTGTTCGGCGTCACGCAGCGGCCCGCTGAGGGCTTTGATGCCGTGATCCACCAGCTCGGCGAACCCCGGCAAACCCTGGATGTGGGCCATGGCGAAGCTGTGGGTCATGCGCGCGGTGTTCATGGTTTCGGCTTGCGCGTTGACCGCCAGGCGCCCCTTTTCATCAATGTTGCCGAAACCTTCGGGAAGCTTTGAAGCCTTGGCAAATGCCAGCAGGCGCAGGCCTTCGGCGGCGAGCCATTGCTGATGGGCAGGCGCGTTCAGCCAACTGCTGAAGGCGGGTTGGAAGGTGTCCATGCGATACCTTTTTTTGTTGTTATGACTGGGACCAGTCTAAACAACGGTCGGTGGCGGGCAGGTAACGAAGGGGGAGCGTTATGTCACCGACCTGTGACATTCACCCTGATTTTGAAGTGAGTGGTTAATTGTGGCGAGGGAGCTTGCTCCCGTTGGGGCGCGGAGCGGCCCTGAAAGAGGGACTGCTGCGCAGTCCAACGGGAGCAAGCTCCCTCGCCACAGGGGCAGTGTCAATCCATTGGTCGCGGCAACTGCAACGTCACGCGCAACCCGCCTTCACGCAGGTTTTGCAGGCTGACTTCGCCGCCATGGCTATGGGCGATGTTGCGGGCAATCCCCAGCCCCAAGCCATAACCCTGTTGCTGCCCGGCCAGGCGGAAGTGCGGCTCGAACACTTGCTCCAGCCGCTGCTCCGGCACACCCGGGCCTTCGTCGTCGACATGCAGGACGAACGCGCTCTCGTCGTCATCGATGTGCAGATGCGCGTTCTGCCCGTACTTCAAGGCGTTGTCGATCAGGTTGCCGATGCAGCGCTTGAGCGCCAGTGGCTTGCCGGGATACGGCGCCAGCGCCCGCCCCTGCTGAGTCACGCGGCCATTGCCGTTAGGCGCCAGATACGGTTCCACCAGGCAGTCGAGCACATGGTTGAGATCCACCGGCTCGATGTTTTCGTGGATGTCGGTGTCTTTCACGCATTGCAGCGCGCCTTTGACCAGCAACTCCAGCTCATCCAGATCACGACCGAACTTGGCTTGCAGCTTTTCGTCTTCAAGTAATTCAACCCGCAGTCGCAGCCGAGTGATCGGTGTGCGCAAGTCATGGGAAATCGCGCTGAACAACTGGCTGCGCTCGGTCAGGTAACGGCTGATGCGTTCACGCATCGCATTGAACGCGCGACCGACTTCCACCACTTCACTGCCGCCCCCCTGAGCGACTGGTTCGACGTCGGCGCCCAGGGACATGTCCCGCGCCGCCCGCGCCAATCGCTTGAGTGGCCGGCTCTGCCAATGCACCAGCAGGCCAATGAACAGGAGTAAGAAGCCGCTGGTGAGTACGATGAACCAGACTTGCTGTGCCGGCAGGCCTTGCTCTTCAAGACTGGTGTAGGGCTCGGGCAACAGCGAAGCGATGTACAGCCATTCCCCCGGCGCCATCTGGATTTGCGTGACCAGCACCGGTGGGTTCACTGGCTCCAGGGTCAACGCGTAGTGCGCCCAGGAGCGTGGCAATTCATCGAGTTTCAGCCCGCTATTGAAGATCCGCAGGTCTTCGGGGCTGACGAACGTCACCGAAATATCGGCGTCCTGGCCCAGCGACTGGCGCAGCACTTCGTCCACCGCTTTGAGCACCGCTTCTTTGCGCGGCGTGATCGGCAGCACTTCCATGCCTAAGGGTTTGTCGTTGAGGGTCACCACGAACCGGGTGCCGCCCATGCTGCGCAACTGGTCGAGCACCAGCGGCCTGAACGCCACCGGCAACGAGCGGAAATAACTGACGCTGGCCGTCATCGAATGGGCCAGGCTGCGGGCGCTGGTGACCAGGCCTTCGAGTTGGGTAGCACGCAGTTGCGAAACCCAGATCACGCTCGACAGCGTCTGGGCAAACAGCACCGCCAACAGGGTCAGCAGCAGCATGCGCCCGAGCAGCGAGCGCGGCACCGGCACGCGCCCGGCGAGCTTGCGCAGGAACTCAGTGACCATTGCCGGCAACCACGTTGGCTGCCAATTGGTAGCCACTGCCACGCACCGTCCGGATCAGCCGCGGCGGTTTTTCGGTGTCGCGCAGACGCTGGCGCAAACGGCTGACCGCCATGTCGACGATGCGATCGAGCGGCATCAGGTCACGGCCACGGGTGGCGTTGCCGATGGTGTCGCGGTCGAGGATTTCCTGGGGGTGATCGAGGAACAGTTTCAGCAGGGCGAAATCGGCGCCGGAGAGAATCACTTCTTCGCCGTCGGTGTGGAACAGCCGATGGCTGACCATGTCCAGCCGCCAGTCGTCGAAGGCCAGCACTTCACCGCCGGAACGCTCCTGACCGAACTGCGCGCGACGCAACAAGGCTTTGATCCGCGCCTGCAATTCACGGGGGCTGAAGGGTTTGCCGAGGTAGTCGTCGGCGCCCAGTTCCAGGCCGATGACGCGGTCAGCCTCATCGGAACTGGCGGTGAGCATGATGATCGGCACGTGGGCCTGGCGCGGGTGCTGGCGGATCCAGCGGCAGAGGCTGAAACCATCTTCGTCCGGCAGCATCACGTCGAGGATCACCAGATCGCTCGGCGCCTCGTTCAGCGCCTGACGAAAGCCTGCGCCATCGGGCGTGGTGCGGACCTGGAAACCGGCACGGGTCAGGTAGGTGTCCAGCAACTCGCGTATCTCTTGATCGTCATCGACCAACAAAATCGACTTGTTGACTGAGCTCACGGGGCGGCGTCCTTGTTGTTTGTGTTAGGGAGGATTATGCCTGATCGATCATGGATCTATGTTGTCTGTTCCGGCCTCTTCGCGGGCAAGCCTCGCTCCTACAGGGTTCGTGACATTCCTTGTAGGAGCGAGGCTTGCCCGCGAATGAGGTGACGCGGTCTCAGGCCTGCTCCAACGCCACACCCGCGCCAACAAGGCCGGAATACGGCGCTGTCACCAGCCACACCGGAATGCCTTTGAAGTAATCGCTCATGCAACCCTTGTCGGCAAAGCACCGGGCGAAACCGCTTTTAACGAAAAAGTCGGCAAACCGTGGAATCACTCCACCAACGATGTACACACCACCCCGTGCACCGGTGGTCAGCACATTGTTGCCGGCCACGCGGCCGAGCCAGCAGCAGAACTGCTCGAGCACTTCCAGGGCAATCGGATCACCCGCCAGCCCGGCCGCCGTGATCGCCTCAGGCGTGTCGAGCACAGGTGTGTGGCCGTCAACGGCGCAGATCGCCCGGTAGACTCGCGGCAAACCACCGCCGCTCAATGCCGTTTCAGCGCTGACATGGCCGATCTCGTTGTAGATGTGTTGCCACAGCTGGGTTTCTCGTGGGCTGCTCAGCGGCAGATCGACGTGACCACCCTCCCCCGGCAACGCGGCAAAACGGCCCTCGCCCAGATCGAGCAACGTGCCTACGCCCAGCCCCGTGCCCGGACCGATCACCACCGCTGGCCGCAACGGTTCCGGCGTGCCTTCGCAGACCACCCGGAACTCGCCCGGCTGCAAGCGGGTCATGCCCAGCGCCATGGCCGAGAAATCGTTGACCAGCAGCAGTTGATCCACCTGCAAGGTCTTGCAGAAACCCTTGCGACTGAGCCGCCAGTGATTGTTGGTGAACTTGAATTCATCACCGCTCACAGGGCCCGCCACCGACAGGCACACCGAACCGATCGAACCCGGCGCCAGACCGAGCCCGTTCAGATAGAGCGCGATAGCCTCCTCCGGACTGGCGTGGTCTGCCGTCGCCAGCACCTGGACTGATTCCAGTTGCTGGTTTTTCCACAACGCGAAACGTGCGTTGGTCCCACCGATGTCACCGACCAAAGCCAGTTTCAATTAAGCGTCTCCAGGGCAGAAGTAAAGGCGCTGGCGCCTTGCTCTGCGGAGCTGAAGGCCATGCGCATGAAACCAAACAGTTCGCGACCGGTGCCGATGTTGTTGCCCAACAGGCCTTTAGCCGGCTCGCGCGCTGCAAATTCTTCGGCGTCCACCTTAAGCTCCAGGGTGCCTTTGACGCCATCGACGCGGATGATATCGCCCTCTCGCACCCGCGCCAAAGCGCCGCCCACATAAGCTTCGGGGCTGACGTGGATTGCCGCCGGGATTTTCCCCGAGGCGCCGGACATGCGTCCGTCAGTCACCAACGCGACTTTGAAGCCACGGTCCTGCAACACGCCGAGGAACGGCGTCATCTTGTGCAGTTCCGGCATGCCGTTGGAACGCGGGCCCTGGAAGCGCATTACCGCGACAAAATCCTTCTCCAGCAGACCGGCCTTGAACGCATCGGCCAGGTCCTGTTGATCCTGGAACACCATGGCCGGGGCTTCGACGACCTGGTTTTCCAGGGCGACTGCCGAGACCTTCATCACGCCACGACCGAGATTGCCTTCCATCACCCGCAAGCCACCCTCTGCCGAGAATGCCCGAGCCACTGGGCGCAGGATGTTTTCGTCGAGGCTTTCGATCGGGCCTTCGCGCCAGACCAGCTCGCCGTTTTCGAGGAACGGCTCTTTGGTGTAGCGGCTCAGGCCGTGGCCGAGCACGGTGTTGACGTTTTCGTGGAGCAGGCCGGCTTCCAGCAGTTCGCGGATCAGGAACGACATGCCGCCCGCTGCCTGGAAGTGGTTGATGTCGGCTTTGCCGTTCGGGTACACGTGGCTCAGGGTCGGCACCACCTCGGAGAGGTCGGCCATGTCCTGCCAGGTCAACTGGATGCCTGCGGCCATGGCGATGGCCGGCATGTGCAAGGTGTGGTTGGTCGAGCCGCCGGTGGCGTGCAGGGCCACGATGGAGTTGACCAGCGAACGCTCGTCGACGATTTCGCCGATCGGCAGGAAGTTGCCATTCTGCTTGGTCAGGCGCGTCACCTGATGCGCCGCTTCGCGGGTCAGGGCATCGCGCAACGGGGTGTTCGGGTTGACGAACGAGGCGCCCGGCAAGTGCAGGCCCATGACTTCCATCAGCAACTGGTTGGTGTTGGCGGTGCCGTAGAACGTGCAGGTGCCAGGGCTGTGGTAGGACTTCATCTCCGATTCCAGCAGCTCTTCGCGGGTCGCCTTGCCTTCGGCGTAGCGCTGACGCACATCGGCTTTCTGCTTGTTGGAGATGCCCGACACCATCGGCCCGCCCGGCACGAAAATCATCGGCAGATGACCGAAGCGCAACGCGCCCATCATCAGGCCCGGCACGATCTTGTCGCAGATGCCGAGCATCAGCGCGCCATCGAACATGTTGTGGGACAGCGCCACGGCGGTGGACAACGCGATCACTTCACGGCTCGGCAGGCTCAGTTCCATGCCCGGTTCGCCCTGGGTCACGCCATCGCACATGGCCGGGGTGCCACCGGCGAACTGGCCGACGGAGCCGATTTCGCGCAGGGCTTTTTTGATCTGTTCAGGAAAGACTTCGTACGGCTGGTGCGCCGAGAGCATGTCGTTATATGACGAAACAATTGCGATGTTGGCGGAGTTCATCATCCGCAGGCTGTGCTTGTCGTCGCTGCCACATCCGGCCACGCCGTGGGCGAAGTTGGCGCATTGCAGCTTGCCGCGCATCGGGCCGTCACTGGCGGCGCCACGGATCAATGCAAGGTAAGCCTCACGCGTGGCGCGGCTGCGGGCGATAAGCCGTTCGGTGACCTCAAGGACGCGGGGATGCATGTGTAGAACTCCAGGCTAACGGATGTGGCGACCTGATTGTCTATGCTGATCAAACGCCGTTGTGATCGGGATGACAGACGGCTTTCTTGATCATTCGGACCAGTTGATTCAGGTCACTCGTTGTAGATAAAACAAAATATTGCCACTAAAAAGGCTTGTTTTCTATTTTTTTGCGAATAATCTTGTAATTCCAACAACAAAACGACGGCGGCGCTGTAAATGACTCTTCGAATCGCAATCAATGGTTTTGGCCGTATCGGCCGTAATGTCCTGCGCGCACTGTATACCCAAGGCTATCGTCAGGATCTGCAGATCGTGGCAATCAACGACCTGGGCGACAGTTCGATGAATGCTCACCTCCTGAAATACGACACCGTTCACGGCACATTCGATGCCGATGTCCAGCACGATCAGGAAAGCCTGACCGTCAACGGCGACCGTATTTCGGTCAGCGCCATTCGCAACCCGGCCGAACTGCCCTGGGCCGCGGAGAAGGTCGACGTCGTATTCGAATGCACTGGTCTGTTCACCGACCGCGCCAAAGCCGCCGCCCATATTACGGCCGGCGCGCGCAAAGTGATTATCTCGGCCCCGGCCAAAGGCGCCGACGCCACTGTGGTTTATGGGGTTAACCACGACATTCTGCGCCAGTCGCACCAGATCATTTCCAACGCCTCGTGCACCACCAACTGCCTGGCCCCTGTGGCCCAGGTGCTACACCGCGAGCTGGGCATCGAAAGCGGTCTGATGACCACTATTCACGCCTACACCAACGACCAGAACCTGACCGACGTCTACCACACCGACCCGTACCGCGCCCGTTCCGCCACCCAGAACATGATCCCGAGCAAGACCGGCGCCGCTGAAGCGGTAGGCCTGGTGCTGCCGGACCTGGCGGGCAAACTGACCGGCATGGCAGTGCGTGTTCCGGTGATCAACGTGTCGCTGGTGGACCTGACCGTGCAGCTCAAGCGCGAAGCGTCGGCCGATGAAGTGAATGCGCTGCTCAAACAAGCCAGCCAACACTCGAAGATTCTCGGCTACAACGCCCTGCCGCTGGTATCCAGCGACTTCAACCACAACCCGCTGTCGTCGATCTTCGACGCCAACCACACCAAGTCCAGCGGCAAGCTGCTCAAAGTGCTGGCCTGGTACGACAACGAGTGGGGCTTCTCCAACCGCATGCTCGATAACTGCCTGGCGCTCTGCAACGCAGAGTAAACCGTGGAGCAGCAACCGATGATCGGTATCAGCTTTACGCATAAGACCATGGCGGCGCGCAAGCGTATCGCCCTGGTCGCCCATGACCATTGCAAAGTGTTTTTGCTGGACTGGGCCGAGCGGCAGAAAGACAAACTCGCGCAGCATGAACTGGTCGCCACCGGCACCACGGGGTTGTTGTTGCAACAACGCCTCGGCCTGCCGGTGGAAAGCATGATCAGCGGTCCACTGGGCGGCGACCAGCAACTCGGCGCGCAAATCGCCGAGCAGCGCGTCGACATGCTGGTGTTCTTCTGGGACCCGTTCGAACCGCAACCCCACGACCCGGACATCAAGGCGTTGCTGCGGGTCGCGGCGGTGTGGAACATCCCCGTGGCCTGCAACGAATGCAGCGCCGACTACCTGCTCAGCAGCCCGTTGATGGATCAGGCTCACGAACACCGCATCCCGGATTACGCGACCTATCTGCAGGGGCGTGGGTAAAGCGCTGGCATAAATCCTCTGTGACAACAGGCTCGCTCCCACGGGAATGCATATCCCCGTAGGAGCGAGGCTTGCCCGCGAAGGTCGCAACACGGTCAACGACTTCGCGGGCAAGTCGGAGCGCCGCACCGCTCTCTCTACAGGATTTCATCTGGCCGAGCCGTCTTTTTGAACTATGCTCGGGCTCTCGCTCCGGAGGGCCTTCGATGACTGATTTACTCACGTCCATTCAAGCCGCACTCGGCTTGCCTCACACCCCAATCCCGTTCACCTCGAGCGGCGCCCTGCCCTCGGCATTTGCCGTGACCGATCTGGCCTGCGCCAGCATTGCTGCCGCCGGCCAGGCCGCCAGCGAACTGCTGCACCGGCAAACCGGTCGTTTGCCCAGCCTTGAAGTTGACCGCCGCCTGGCGTCGTTCTGGTTCGCCACCTCGATCCGCCCCGTGGGCTGGAGCGTCCCGCCGTTGTGGGATCCGGTCGCCGGTGACTACGCGACCAAGGACGGCTGGATCCGCCTGCACACCAACGCGCCCCATCACCGCGCCGCTGCTGAGTCAGTGCTCGGCGCCTGTGCCGACCGCGCAGCGATGGCGAGCAAAGTGGCTCAGTGGGCGAAAAGCGATCTGGAACAAGCGGTGGTCGAGGCCGGTGGTTGCGCCGCCGAGATGCGCAGCTGGAAGCAATGGCAAGCTCACCCCCAAGGTCGGGCCGTGAACGCCGAGCCGTTGATTCAGTTCAGCGTCGATGGCAGCCCAACCGCCAAACCGTGGCAAGGCTCGGTGGCGCAACCGCTGGCCGGAATCAAGGTACTGGACCTCACGCGAGTGCTCGCCGGCCCGATCGCCAGCCGCTTCCTCGCCGGGCTCGGCGCCGACGTGCTGCGCATCGACCCACCGACCTGGAACGAACCGGGCGTGGTGCCGGAAGTCACCCTGGGCAAACGCTGTGCGCGCCTGGATCTGCACGACAAAGCCGATCGCGCGGTGTTCGAAAGCCTGCTCAAGGACGCCGACATCCTGCTCCACGGCTACCGCGCCGATGCCTTGGAACGCCTGGGTTACGGCATCGCCCAACGCCAGGCACTGGCCCCGGGCCTGATCGATGTTTGCCTCAACGCTTACGGCTGGAGCGGCCCTTGGCAGAACCGTCGCGGCTTCGACAGCCTGGTGCAGATGAGCAGCGGGATTGCCGACGCGGGCATGCACTGGAAGAAGGCGGATAAACCGACACCGCTGCCGGTCCAGGCCCTTGACCATGCCACCGGGTATTTGATGGCGGCCAGTGCGATCAAGCTATTGGGGCACGGTGGCTCTGCGCGGCTGTCGCTGGCACGGACGGCGAAGCTGTTGATCGAACATGGCGCCGGAACCAACGAGCCGTTGCGCGCAGAGGATGACCACGATCAAGGGATGTTGATTGAGCAAACGCCGTGGGGACCGGCCCATCGGTTACAGGTGCCGTTGAAGATCACCGGGACGCCACTGCAATGGGCGCTGCCGGCCGGGGAACTGGGCGCCCATCGCGCGCAGTGGTGGTGATCACCAGATAGCTTTCGCGGGCTAGCCCGCTCCCACAGGTAGAGCGTGATCCTGTGGGAGCGTGGCTTGCCCGCGATGAGGCCCGAACAGTCACCGCAAACACTGTCATGTAGTTATTTTTAACTAAACAGATAAAACGAAATAACGTTTATTCATTAATTCCAGTACCGCGCACCAGATAAATCAAATCTGTCATATAAAACAGTTATCAGAAAATTGGCGAAACCGCAGAAACACACTAATTTCAAAACCCAAGCAATACCGCTTACGCCCACCTGACTTACCCCCTTCTGAACAGGGCTTCCCCGGCAAAACCGCGATGTCCGAGAAAGATACATAAGTCTTTCATTAACAATGGAATGTGCCCATGCACTGATCTATGTCAGCTGATTGAACAGCCAGCAGAACTACTCTGTTGTCTCTCTTCTCCTGCACTGGAGTCATGCTATGTCTGAATCCCCCGGAAAACTGAAACTCGGTGCGCTCGTTGCTTTAGTGGTCGGTTCAATGATTGGTGGCGGAATCTTCTCTTTGCCCCAGAACATGGCCGCCAGTGCGGATGTCGGTGCTGTTCTTATTGGTTGGGTAATCACCGCAGTGGGCATGTTGACCCTCGCTTTCGTCTTCCAGACCCTGGCCAATCGCAAGCCTGAGCTGGATGGCGGTGTTTATGCCTACGCCAAGGCCGGTTTCGGCGACTACATGGGTTTCTCGTCGGCCTGGGGATACTGGATCAGTGCCTGGCTGGGCAATGTGGGTTACTTCGTTCTCTTGTTTAGCACCCTCGGCTACTTCTTCCCCATTTTTGGGGAGGGAAATACCGTGGCTTCGGTAATCGGCGCCTCGCTGCTGCTTTGGGCGGTGCACTTTCTGGTTTTACGGGGAATCAAGGAAGCGGCGTTCATCAACCTGGTAACCACCGTCGCCAAGGTCGTACCGCTGCTGCTGTTCGTGTTGATCGCCTTGTTCGCGTTCAAACTGGAGATTTTCACCGCCGACATCTGGGGCATCAAAAACCCTGACCTGGGCAGTGTGATGAACCAGGTGCGCAACATGATGCTGGTCACCGTGTGGGTGTTCATCGGCATCGAAGGCGCGAGCATTTTCTCGGCCCGTGCCGAAGTACGCAGCGACGTGGGTAAAGCCACCGTCATCGGCTTCATCACCGTGCTGTTGTTCCTGATGCTGGTGAACGTGTTGTCCCTGGGGATCATGACCCAACCCGCGCTGGCGAAACTGCAGAACCCGTCGATGGCTGCGGTGCTGGAACATGTGGTTGGTCATTGGGGCGCGGTGCTGATCAGCGTCGGCCTGATCATTTCCTTGCTCGGGGCGTTGCTGTCATGGGTGTTGCTGTGCGCGGAGATCATGTTCGCTGCCGCCAAGGACCACACCATGCCGGCGTTTTTGCGCCGTGAAAACGCCAACCTTGTACCGGCCAACGCGCTGTGGCTGACCAACGCGATGGTGCAGCTGTTTCTGATCATCACACTGTTTTCGGCCAGCACTTACCTGTCGCTGATCTACCTCGCTACCTCGATGATCCTGGTGCCCTATCTGTGGTCGGCGGCCTATGCCCTGCTGCTGGCAGTGCGCGGTGAGAGCTATGAAAACGCTGTGGCCGAGCGCAGCAAAGACCTGGTCATCGGTGGCATCGCGTTGATCTACGCGATCTGGCTGCTGTACGCCGGCGGCGTCAAATACCTGCTGCTCTCCGCCCTGCTGTATGCCCCCGGTGCGATCCTGTTCGCCAAGGCCAAACTTGAAGTCGACAAACCGGTTTTCACTAACGTCGAGAAGCTGATTTTCGCCGCCGTCGTCGTAGGCGCCCTGGTGGCGGCCTATGGGCTGTATGCCGGCTTTCTGACCCTTTAGCACTGTAATGAAAAGCAGCACCTGAATGTTTTGATCTGGAGGAACACGGTAATGACCACGGAAAAAGTTAAGTACGGCGTCCATTCCGAAGCCGGCAAACTGCGCAAAGTCATGGTTTGCTCCCCCGGCCTGGCCCACCAGCGGCTGACCCCGAACAACTGCGACGAACTGCTGTTCGATGATGTGCTGTGGGTCGCCCAAGCCAAACGCGACCACTTCGACTTCGTCACCAAAATGCGCGAGCGTGGTGTCGACGTGCTGGAAATGCACAACCTGCTGACCGACATCGTCGCGATGCCTGAAGCGCTGGACTGGATTCTGGAGCGCAAGATCACCGCCAATTCGGTCGGTCTCGGCCTGGTCCATGAAGTGGGGGCCTGGCTACGTAGCCTAGAGCCACGCAAGATCGCCGAATTCCTCATCGGCGGGGTTTCCGCCGATGACCTGCCGGACAGTTTCGGTGGCAAGACCATTCAGATGTTCCGCGACTTCCTCGGTCATTCCAGCTTCATTCTGCCGCCGCTGCCCAACACCCAGTTCACCCGCGACACCACCTGCTGGATCTATGGCGGCGTGACCCTGAACCCGATGTACTGGCCGGCGCGTCGTCAGGAAACCTTGCTGGCCACCGCCATCTACAAATTCCACCCGCAGTTCACCAACGCCGACTTCCAGATCTGGTACGGCGACCCCGACCAGGACCATGGCAACGCCACCCTAGAGGGCGGTGACGTGATGCCGATCGGCAACGGCGTGGTATTGATCGGCATGGGCGAGCGCTCGTCCCGCCAGGCCATCGGCCAATTGGCGGTCAACCTGTTCAAGAACAAAGCCGTGGAACGAGTCATCGTCGCCGGCCTGCCGAAATCCCGCGCGGCGATGCACCTGGACACCGTGTTCAGCTTCTGCGACCGCGACCTGGTGACGATTTTCCCGGAAGTGGTGAAGCAGATCGTCGCCTTCAGCCTGCGCCCCGATGAAAGCAAACCGGGCGGCATCGACGTGCGCCGTGAAGAAACCAGCTTCCTCGACACCGTGGCCAAGGCCCTCAACCTCAAGGCGCTGCGCGTTGTCGAAACCGGCGGTAACGCCTTTGCCGCCGAACGCGAGCAATGGGACGACGGCAACAACGTGGTGGCGGTGGAGCCAGGCGTGGTCATCGGCTACGACCGCAACACCTACACCAACACCCTGCTGCGCAAGGCCGGCGTCGAGGTCATCACCATCAGCGCCAGTGAGCTCGGGCGCGGGCGTGGCGGTGGCCACTGCATGACCTGCCCGATCATTCGCGACCCTATCGATTATTAACTTTCGAGCCTTGGCCGATGCTTATCCAGCACGGCCGAGGGGATAACCGACACCCAAGGAGATCCAATCATGGCTTTCAACATGCGCAACCGCAGCCTGCTCTCGCTGATGCACCACACCACTCGCGAGCTGCACTACCTGCTGGACCTGTCCCGCGACCTCAAGCGCGCCAAATACACCGGCACCGAGCGTCCGCACCTGCAAGGCAAGAACATCGCGCTGATCTTCGAAAAAACCTCGACCCGCACCCGGTGCGCCTTCGAAGTCGCGGCCCATGACCAGGGCGCCCACGTCACCTACATCGACCCGGTGTCGTCGCAGATCGGCCACAAGGAAAGCATGAAGGACACCGCCCGCGTGCTGGGGCGGATGTTCGACGCTATCGAGTACCGTGGCTTCGAACAGGAAATCGTCGAAGAGCTGGCCAAGTTCGCCGGCGTACCGGTATTCAACGGCCTGACCGCTGAATTCCACCCGACGCAAATGATCGCCGACACCCTGACCATGCGCGAACACAGCGACAAACCGCTGCACGACATCAGCTACGCCTACCTGGGCGATGCGCGCTACAACATGGGTAATTCGTTGCTGATGATCGGCGCCAAACTCGGCATGGACGTGCGCATCGCCGCACCGAAAGCGCTGTGGCCGCATCAGGACTTCATCGATCAGTGCAAAGCCTTCGCCGAAGAGAGCGGCGCGCGCATCACCATCACCGAAGACCCGAAAGCCGCGGTCAAGGGCGTGGACTTCATCCACACTGACATCTGGGTGTCGATGGGTGAGCCGGTGGAAGCGTGGGACGAGCGCATCGAGCAACTGCTGCCGTACCAGGTCAACGCCGACATGATGAAGGCCTCGGGCAACCCGCGCGTGAAGTTCATGCACTGCCTGCCGGCGTTCCACAACAGCGAAACCAAGGTCGGCAAGGACATCGCCGCACGCTATCCGCACCTGGCCAACGGCGTCGAAGTAACTGAAGAAGTCTTCGAATCGCCGGCCAACATCGCCTTCGAGCAAGCGGAAAACCGTATGCACACCATCAAGGCTATTCTGGTGTCGGCGCTGGCGGATGTCTGAGGCTGAACACTTGCTGATGATCGTTCCCACGGTCCCCGTGGGAACGATCATCAGGGAGATCAGATTGCCCGCCCCTATTTAGAAGGACTGCACTATGCGTATCGTCATTGCTCTGGGCGGTAACGCCCTGCTCCGCCGGGGTGAGCCCATGACCGCGGACAACCAGCGCGCGAACATCCGGATCGCCACCGAACAGATCGCCAAGATTCATCCCGGCAACCAACTGGTGATTGCCCACGGCAATGGTCCGCAGATCGGCCTGTTGTCGCTGCAAGCGGCGGCCTACAGCCAGGTTTCGCCTTACCCGCTGGACGTACTCGGCGCCGAAACCGACGGCATGATCGGCTACATCATCGAACAGGAACTGGGCAACCTGCTGGACTTCGAAGTGCCCTTCGCCACCCTGCTGACCCAGGTCGAAGTCGACCCCAACGACCCGGCGTTCCAGGCCCCCAGCAAACCGATCGGTCCGGTCTATTCCAAGGCCGACGCCGAGAAACTCGCCGCCGAGAAAGGCTGGGCCATCGCCCCGGACGGCGACAAGTTCCGGCGCGTGGTCGCCAGCCCGAAACCCAAACGTATCTTCGAAATCCGCCCGATCAAGTGGCTGCTGGAAAAAGGCAGCATCGTGATCTGCGCCGGTGGTGGCGGCATCCCGACGATCTACGACGCCAACGGCAAACTGCAGGGTGTGGAAGCGGTGATCGATAAAGACCTGTGCTCGGCACTGCTGGCCGAACAGTTGGAAAGCGATCTGTTGGTGATCGCCACTGACGTCAATGCGGCCTTTATCGATTTCGGCAAGCCCACCCAGAAAGCCATCGCCCAGGCTCACCCCGATGAAATGGACAAACTCGGCTTCGCCGCCGGCTCCATGGGACCAAAGGTCCAGGCGGCCTGCGAGTTCGCCCGCCATACTGGGAAAGTCGCGGTAATCGGTTCACTCTCGGACATCGAAGCGATCATCCAGGGCAAGGCCGGCACCCGTATCAGCACAGCGACGCCTGGCATCAGTTATCAATAGAAAGAAACGAATAGAAAGAAACGCAGGGGGGCAGGCGTGAGGTCTGCCCTGATTCAATGCCTTTGAAGGAGAGACGCCAATGGCTACGTTCGAACCCGGACACCTGCACATCGAGCGCCATGCGCTGAACAAGGACGATGTCAGCTACAACGTGTGTATCGACTATGAGGTCACCCAGGATCCCAAGGAGGGCAAAGGGATGCAGTTCACGATGCACGGCAGCATCCAGGGCAAGGAACTGAAGGAGTCATTTTTTCTGCCGAAGGATCAGGCCTATAACTTCGCCAGTAACGTCACCAGAATCGCCGAGAAGTACGGCATCCCCAAGACGCTGAGCAGCATCGGTCCAATTCACCCGTACTACGACGCAATGTTCGAAGACGTGCGGGTACAGCTCAATATGAAATCCGGCGACCCGGTCAGACCCGAACACCTGGAATAACGTCTGGAAGATCAACGGATCGCAGCCTTCGGCAGCTCCCACACCGAACGTATTCTCCTGGAGCTGCCGAAGGCTGCGATCTTTACAAGCAATCTCCGATTGCCGATTTCACCTCCAACCCTCCTCCAAGGCATACTTGCCACCCTCCGCACTCCAGAACCAAACCGCCCCATGCGCATCCACGTCAGTTTCATCGACCGCGTCGGTATCACCCAGGAAGTCCTGGCCCTGCTCGGTGGGCGCAATCTCAATCTGGATGCGGTGGAAATGGTGCCACCCAACGTCTACATCGACGCCCCGACCTTGAGTCCGGCCGTGCTCGAAGAGCTGCGCGATGCGCTGTTCAACGTGCGTGGCGTGCAAGCGGTGACGGTGGTCGACATCCTTCCCGGCCAACGCCGTCACTTGCAGCTCGATGCGCTACTCGCCGCCATGACCGACCCGGTGCTGGCCCTGGACAGCGCCGGCAAGGTGCTGCTGGCCAACCCGGCACTGATTGCCCTGTACGGTCGCGAACCGGCGGGTGAAAGCATCAGCGAGCTGTTTGCCGACCCGGCGCTGCTCGACACATTGCTGGAAAACGGCTTCCGCCTGCCGCTGCGCGAGATCACCGTCAACGGTCAAACCCTGCTGCTGGATGCCACGCCGATCACCGACGCCGGCGCCCTGCTGACCCTGTATCAACCGAACCGCATCGGTGAACGCCTCTCGGCGCTGCACCACGATCACGCTGAAGGTTTCGATGCCCTGCTCGGCGAATCCCCTGCCATTCGTACGCTCAAGGCCCGCGCACAACGCGTCGCAGCCCTCGATGCACCGTTGCTGATCCAGGGTGAAACCGGCACCGGCAAAGAACTGGTGGCCCGCGCCTGCCACGCCATCAGCGCCCGCCACAGTTCGCCGTTCCTGGCCTTGAACTGCGCGGCACTGCCGGAAAACCTCGCCGAAAGCGAACTGTTCGGCTACGCCCCCGGCGCTTTCACCGGGGCGCAACGGGGCGGCAAGCCGGGGCTGATGGAACTGGCCAACCAGGGCACGGTATTTCTCGACGAGATCGGTGAAATGTCGCCGTATTTGCAGGCGAAACTGCTGCGCTTTCTCAACGACGGCAGCTTCCGTCGGGTTGGCGGCGATCGCGAAGTGAAGGTCAACGTGCGGATCCTCAGCGCGACCCATCGCGACCTGGAAAAAATGGTCAGCGAAGGCACTTTCCGCGAAGACCTGTTCTATCGCCTCAACGTGCTGAATGTCGAAGTCCCGCCCCTGCGCGAGCGCGGCCAGGACATTTTGCTACTGGCGCGTTACTTCATGCAGCAGGCCTGCGCGCAGATCCAGCGTCCGGTCTGTCGCCTGGCCCCTGGCACTTACCCGGCGCTGCTGGGCAATCGCTGGCCAGGCAACGTACGGCAATTGCAGAACGTGATCTTCCGCGCCGCGGCGATTTGCGAAAGCAGCCTGGTGGACATCGGCGACCTCGACATCGCCGGCACCTCTGTGGCGCGCCAGAGCGACATTGAGGTCGACAGCCTCGAACAGGCCATGGAAGCGTTCGAGAAGGACCTGCTGGAAAAGCTCTACGTCAGCTACCCCTCGACCCGCCAACTGGCCAGCCGCCTGCAAACCTCCCACACCGCGATTGCCCATCGGTTGCGCAAGTACGGGATTCCCAATAAGCCCCTGTAGAAGCGCAATGCCGTTCACTTAAGGAAGTATTGAGTCAGAGAGACCTGTGGCGAGGGAGCTTGCTCCCGCTTGAGTGCGCAGCACTCACAAAAATCGGCAATGGTTGTCAGATTTTTGGGGCCGCTACGCAGCCCAGCGCGAGCAAGCTCGCTCGCCACAAAAGGTAGGCATGACTGAAGAGTGTGTTTAAGTGAACAGCATTACTGTAGGAGCGAGGCTTGCCCGCGAAGAGGCCATCAAGACCGCTAAAAGCTTCGCGGGCAAGCCTCGCTCCTACATAAAAGGTTTCTTCAGGGATTACCGGGAAAAACCCATTAAAAGCGACCTCCATCTGTACTGAAAGCGCTACAGTGGAATGATATCAATACACCCCATCCTGATCACCGCTGTCCAAGGCTTTGATCCACCTAGGCTTTTTTCTTTGCTTCAGGCTGTAGCGATTTCGCTACAGCTGCAGAAATATAACGGCTTACGAAAACTTATAAGTTATTGTTTTTAAACATAAAAATAACATTGGCCGCCTTTTTGCTTAGTAACCTCCTATAAAGCAGGGTTTTTGCCCCTGCATTCCATCGCGTCCACCAGACGAGTCTGGCCCCCTTAGGAGTTTCCATGAGCGAGTTGCGTTTTACTGAAGATCACGAATGGCTGCGCACCGAAGCTGACGGCACCGTTACGGTCGGCATCACCGCTTTCGCACAGAACGCACTGGGCGACGTGGTTTTCGTACAACTGCCTGAGCTGCAGTCCTACGACAAAGGCGCAGAAGCCGCCACCGTGGAGTCGGTAAAAGCTGCCAGCGGCGTGTACATGCCTCTGGACGGAGAAGTGGTCGAGACCAACCCGGCCCTCGATAGCAGCCCTGAACTGGTCAACGAAGATCCGCTGGGCGAAGGCTGGTTCTTCCGCTTCAAGCCAACCGACGCCTCGGCTGTCGGCCAACTGCTGGATCAAGACGCTTACGACCGTCTGATTGCCCAAGCCTGAGGAGCGCCGACATGACTCAAGTCAATCTGACGACCGCCAACGAATTCATCACCCGCCACATCGGCCCGCGTGCAGGCGACGAGCAAGCCATGCTCAACAGCCTCGGTTTCGACTCCCTGGAAGCCCTGAGCGCCAGCGTCATTCCCGACAGCATCAAAGGCACCAGCGTCCTCGGCCTCGAAGACGGCCTGAGCGAAGCCGATGCCCTGGCGTTGATCAAATCCATCGCCGGCAAAAACCAGCTGTTCAAGACCTACATCGGTCAGGGCTACTACGGCACTCACACGCCGTCGCCAATCCTGCGCAACCTGCTGGAAAACCCGGCCTGGTACACCGCCTACACCCCGTACCAACCGGAAATTTCCCAGGGTCGTCTCGAAGCGCTGCTGAACTTCCAGACCCTGATCAGCGACCTGACCGGCCTGCCGATCGCCAACGCCTCGCTGCTGGACGAAGCCACCGCTGCCGCCGAAGCGATGACCTTCTGCAAACGCCTGAGCAAGAACAAAGGCAGCCACGCCTTCTTCGCCTCCGTTCATTGCCACCCGCAAACCCTCGACGTTTTGCGCACCCGTGCCGAGCCTTTGGGCATCGACGTTGTGGTGGGCGACGAGCGTGAACTGACCGACGTGACGCCGTTCTTCGGCGCCTTGTTGCAATACCCGGCCAGCAACGGTGACGTGTTCGACTACCGCGAACTGACCGAGCGCTTCCACGCGGCGAATGCGCTGGTCGCGGTCGCTGCTGACCTGCTGGCCCTGACCGTGCTGACCCCGCCGGGCGAGTTCGGCGCCGACGTGGCCATCGGCAGCGCGCAACGCTTCGGTGTTCCGCTGGGCTTCGGTGGCCCGCACGCGGCGTACTTCTCCACCAAGGATGCGTTCAAGCGCGACATGCCGGGCCGTCTGGTCGGCGTTTCCGTGGACCGTTTCGGCAAGCCGGCCCTGCGCCTGGCCATGCAGACCCGCGAGCAACACATCCGTCGCGAGAAAGCCACCAGCAACATCTGCACCGCCCAGGTGCTGTTGGCCAACATCGCCAGCATGTACGCCGTATACCACGGCCCGAAAGGCCTGACGCAGATCGCCAATCGCATTCATCACCTGACCGCGATCCTCGCCAAAGGCTTGAGCGCACTGGGCCTGAGCGTCGAGCAAGCCAGCTTCTTCGACACCTTGACGATCAAAACCGGCGCGCAAACAGCTGCCCTGCACGACAAGGCCCATGCGCAGAAAATCAATCTGCGCGTGGTCGATGCTGAGCGTCTGGGTCTGTCCCTCGACGAAACCAGCAGCCAGGCTGACGTCGAAACCCTGTGGAGCCTGCTGGCCGACGGCAAGGCCCTGCCGGACTTCGCTGCATTGGCCGCCTCGGTCCAAAGCACCCTCCCGGCCGCACTGGTTCGCCAATCGCCAATCCTCAGCCACCCGGTGTTCAACCGTTATCACTCCGAAACCGAGCTGATGCGCTACCTGCGCAAACTGGCGGACAAGGACCTGGCCCTGGATCGCACCATGATCCCACTGGGTTCCTGCACCATGAAACTCAACGCCGCCAGCGAAATGATCCCGGTGACCTGGGCTGAATTCGGTGCCCTGCACCCGTTCGCTCCGGCCGAGCAAAGCGCCGGCTATCAGCAACTGACCGATGAACTGGAAGCGATGCTCTGCGCCGCCACCGGTTACGACTCGATCTCCCTGCAACCGAACGCCGGTTCCCAGGGTGAATACGCCGGTCTGTTGGCGATCCGTGCCTACCACCAGAGCCGTGGCGAAGACCGTCGCGACATCTGCCTGATCCCGTCGTCCGCCCATGGCACCAACCCGGCCACCGCCAACATGGCCGGCATGCGTGTGGTTGTGACCGCGTGCGATGCCCGCGGCAACGTCGACATCGAAGACCTGCGCGCCAAGGCCATCGAGCACCGCGAACACCTCGCCGCGCTGATGATCACCTACCCGTCGACCCACGGTGTGTTCGAAGAAGGCATCCGCGAAATCTGCGGCATCATTCACGACAACGGCGGTCAGGTGTATATCGATGGCGCGAACATGAACGCCATGGTCGGCCTCTGCGCACCGGGCAAGTTCGGCGGCGACGTATCGCACCTGAACCTGCACAAAACCTTCTGCATCCCACACGGCGGTGGCGGCCCAGGCGTCGGCCCGATTGGCGTCAAGTCGCACCTGACGCCGTTCCTGCCGGGCCACGCCCAGATGGAACGCAAGGAAGGCGCGGTCTGCGCGGCACCGTTCGGCAGCGCGAGCATTCTGCCGATCACCTGGATGTACATTCGAATGATGGGTGGCGCCGGCCTCAAGCGCGCTTCGCAATTGGCGATCCTGAATGCCAACTACATTTCCCGTCGCCTCGAAGAGCACTATCCAGTGCTGTACACCGGCAGCAACGGTCTGGTGGCGCACGAATGCATCCTCGACCTGCGTCCGCTGAAAGACAGCAGCGGCATCAGCGTCGATGACGTGGCCAAGCGCCTGATCGACTTCGGCTTCCACGCCCCGACCATGTCGTTCCCGGTGGCCGGCACGTTGATGATCGAGCCGACCGAGAGCGAATCCAAGGAAGAACTGGACCGCTTCTGCGACGCCATGATTCGCATCCGCGAAGAAATCCGTGCGGTAGAAAACGGCACGCTGGACAAGGATGACAACCCACTGAAAAACGCCCCGCACACCGCTGCGGAAATCGTCGGCGAGTGGACTCATCCGTACAACCGCGAGCAAGCCGTTTACCCGGTAGCGTCGCTGATCGAAGCCAAGTACTGGCCGCCGGTCGGTCGCGTCGACAACGTGTTTGGCGATCGCAACCTGGTCTGCGCCTGCCCGTCGATCGAAAGCTACGCTTGATCTAGGGGGGTGAGTTGCTCGCCCCCTTCAAGAACACCGTACTCCTCCTGTGGGAGCTGGCTTGCCTGCTCCCACAGGATCGCAGTTCCCCCATCGGATCTGTGTCGATCCTCATAACAAGAAACCGGAGAACAACCATGTCGTTAAGCGTGTTCGACCTGTTCAAAATTGGTATCGGCCCCTCCAGCTCCCACACCGTCGGCCCGATGCGTGCCGCTGCGCGCTTCGCCGAAGGTCTGCGCCGTGAAGGGCTGCTATCGGCAACTACCTGCGTCAAAGTCGAGCTCTACGGCTCGCTCGGCGCCACCGGCAAAGGCCACGGCAGTGACAAGGCCGTATTGCTGGGCCTGGAAGGCGAACACCCGGACACCGTGGACACCGAAACCGTCACCGCCCGCCTGCAAGAGATTCGCAGCAGCGGTCGCTTGAACCTGCTCGGTGAACACAGCATCGCGTTCAACGAGAAAGAACACCTGGCAATGATTCGCAAACCGTTGGCCTATCACCCCAACGGCATGATCTTTCGCGCATTCGACGCGGCCGGCCTGCAAGTGCGCAGCCGCGAGTATTACTCGGTCGGTGGCGGGTTCGTGGTCGATGAAGACGCTGCCGGCGCCGACCGCATCGTTGAAGACGCCACGCCGCTGACCTTCCCGTTCAAAAGCGCCAAGGACCTGCTTGGTCACTGCAGCACCTACGGTTTATCGATCAGTCAGGTGATGCTGACCAACGAAAGCGCCTGGCGCCCGGAAGCGGAAACCCGTGCCGGACTGCTGAAGATCTGGCAAGTGATGCAAGACTGCGTCGCCGCCGGTTGCCGCAACGAAGGCATCCTGCCCGGTGGGCTGAAGGTCAAACGGCGGGCGGCGGCATTGCATCGGCAACTGTGCAAAAACCCGGAATC
This sequence comes from Pseudomonas sp. GR 6-02, assembly GCF_001655615.1. GTDB lineage: Bacteria > Pseudomonadota > Gammaproteobacteria > Pseudomonadales > Pseudomonadaceae > Aquipseudomonas. The sequence continues at coordinate 1,411,698 of NZ_CP011567.1, read as the reverse complement.
GTCGCTGCGCGATCCACTGTCGGTACTGGACTGGGTCAACCTGTACGCCCTGGCGGTCAATGAAGAAAACGCCAACGGCGGACGCGTGGTCACTGCGCCCACCAATGGTGCAGCCGGCATTATCCCGGCGGTGCTGCATTACTACATGCGCTTCATCCCCGGTGCCAACGAAGACGGCGTGGTGCGTTTTCTACTGACGGCCGCTGCAATCGGCATTCTGTACAAGGAAAACGCCTCGATCTCCGGCGCCGAAGTCGGCTGTCAGGGTGAAGTCGGCGTTGCCTGTTCCATGGCGGCCGGCGCCTTGTGCGAAGTGCTCGGCGGTACGGTGCAGCAGGTGGAAAACGCGGCCGAAATCGGCATGGAACACAACCTCGGCCTGACCTGCGACCCGATTGGCGGACTGGTGCAAGTGCCTTGCATCGAGCGCAACGCCATGGGTTCGGTCAAGGCCATCAATGCGGTGCGCATGGCCCTGCGTGGCGACGGTCAGCACTTCGTCTCCCTCGACAAGGTCATCCGCACCATGCGCCAGACCGGCGCCGACATGAAAAGCAAATACAAGGAAACCGCCCGTGGCGGTTTGGCGGTCAACATTATCGAGTGCTGATGCGCGCATCTGCACTATTTTCAGGAGCTGTATATGTCCACCGAACAACTGTTGAAGACCCCGTTGCACGCACTGCACCTCGAACTCGGCGCCCGCATGGTGCCGTTCGCCGGTTATGACATGCCGGTGCAATACCCGTTGGGCGTGATGAAAGAACACCAGCACACCCGTGATCAGGCCGGGCTGTTCGATGTGTCGCACATGGGCCAGATCCGCCTGACCGGTGCCAACGCCGCCAAAGCCCTGGAAACCCTGGTGCCGGTGGACATCATCGACCTGCCGGAGGGCATGCAGCGCTACGCGATGTTCACCAACGAGACCGGTGGCATCCTCGACGACCTGATGGTCGCCAACCTCGGTAACGACGAACTGTTCCTGGTGGTCAACGCCGCCTGCAAGGACCAGGACCTGGCGCACCTGCGCAAGCACATCGGCGACCAGTGCACCATTGAACCGCTGTTCGAAGAGCGTGCCCTGCTCGCTCTGCAAGGCCCGGCTGCCGTCACCGTGCTCGCACGCCTGGCACCGGAAGTTGCGAAGATGACCTTCATGCAGTTCACCCGCGTGAAACTGTTGGGCGTGGACTGCTTTGTCAGCCGTTCGGGCTACACCGGCGAAGACGGTTACGAAATCTCCGTGCCGGCGGCCAACGCCGAAGCGCTGGCTCGCGCCCTGCTGGCCGAACCGGAAGTCGAGGCCATCGGCCTCGGCGCCCGCGATTCCCTGCGCCTGGAAGCCGGTCTGTGCCTGTACGGCCACGACATGAACACCGAAACCACGCCGATCGAAGCAAGCCTGCTGTGGGCCATCTCCAAGCCTCGACGTGCCGATGGTGCGCGGGCCGGCGGTTTCCCTGGCGCCGAAACCGTGTTCGCCCAACAGCAAACCGGTGTCAGCCGCAAGCGCGTTGGCCTGCTGCCGCAGGAACGTACACCGGTGCGTGAAGGTGCAGAGATCGTCAACGAAGCTGGCGAAATCATCGGCAGCGTTTGTAGCGGCGGCTTCGGTCCGACCTTGGGCGGTCCTTTGGCCATGGGTTACCTCGACAGCGCTTATACCGTTTTGGAAACGCCAGTTTGGGCCATTGTGCGTGGGAAAAAGGTGCCTTTGCTTGTAAGCAAAATGCCATTTGTTCCACAACGCTACTATCGTGGCTGATTGACTGTTTCTATAAGTAACGCGGTTGCGTTAACAGTGCACTAATCTGTAACGCAACCGCCATAAAATAGTGCATACGTTTCGTTTATGAACGTTACTTATAACAATCGAAAAGCAATGAACAACTCGATCGAATAAGCCCGCACTAGTGACCACTCTAATTGCCATCAACCTGAGGAAATCCGGGCCTTCGCGGGGCTTGTTTTTTCTCCCGTAGTTGGCGTAGAGTTTGATCACTGTGTTTGCATGGGTCGCTTGGAAATCGTGACCTGGGCAGTAGCCTACAAGTTAGCTACATCCCGTTCGACGTCTTCTTACTCTCCTGCAACCAGCCCCAGTACTCTTTCATGAGAAGGAGACTGTCATTCATTTTTGCGTCAAAGGAAATAAGAAATGTCCCAACGTCAGAGCGGTACCGTCAAGTGGTTTAACGACGAGAAAGGTTTTGGTTTTATCACTCCAGAAAGCGGTCCGGATCTGTTCGTGCATTTCCGCGCTATTCAGGGCAACGGCTTCAAGAGCCTGAAAGAAGGCCAGAAAGTGACGTTCGTTGCTGTGCAAGGCCAGAAAGGCATGCAGGCTGACGAAGTACAAGCAGAAGGCTAATCTTCTGTTACGAAAAAGCCCCTGATGCTGACATCAGGGGCTTTTTTGTGCGCGCAAATCCGTAAAATGGCTTCTTTTTTCCGTTCTGAGGCAGCCATGTCGAAACACCTGCTCAACCCCCAAGGCGACTTTCCCGCCGCAGGCCTGGGTCGTCGCCTGGCAGCGATGTTCTACGACTTCCTGCTGTGCACCGCGCTGCTGATCGTCACCAGCGGCGTTTACAAGATGATCCAGATGGCGATCATCGGCGAAGACCGGATGCGCACCCTGACCGAGGCCGGCGCCCTGGACGGTGACCCACTGCTGTCGACGGTTCTGCTGTTTGTGCTGTTCGGCTTCTTCGCCAAGTTCTGGACCTGGTCGGGCCAGACCCTGGGCATGCAGGTGTGGTGCATCCGCGTACAAAACGCCGACGGCTCATCCATCAGCCTGTGGCAGGCGCTGCTGCGCTTTGTGGTGTCGATCGCGTCCTGGTTATGCCTCGGGCTGGGGTTCTTCTGGTCGCTGTTCGACAAGCAGAAGCGCAGCTGGCACGACATCTATTCCAACACCCAGTTGGTGCGGATTCCGAAGAAGACCAAATAATCCTCCAGATGCAAAAACGCCCCGATCAACCCGGGGCGTTTTTTTGGCTCACTGCCAACGAATCAGGCGTTACCCGCCAGCTTCATCCGCGCCGCCTGCGTGAAATCGAGCATGCGCTTCAACGGCCGAATCGCCTGCGGAATCAACGCCGGATCGACGAAGATCTCGTTGGTCCCCTCCTTCAAGCTCTTCAGCGTGCGTTCAAGGGTGTTCATCGCCATCCACGGGCAATGCGCGCAACTGCGGCAAGCCGCGCCGTTACCGGCCGTTGGCGCTTCGATAAAGACCTTGTCCGGGCACAGCTGCTGCATCTTGTAGAAGATGCCGCGGTCGGTGGCAACGATCAGGGTCTTGTTCGGCAGGCTTTGCGCAGCAGCGATCAGCTGACTGGTGGAACCCACCGCATCGGCCAATTCGATCACGGCGGTCGGCGACTCCGGGTGCACCAGAATGGCCGCGTCCGGGTACAGCGCTTTCATGTCTTCGAGCTGCTTGGCCTTGAACTCTTCGTGAACGATGCAGGCACCATCCCACAGCAGCATGTCGGCGCCGGTCTGGCGCTGGATGTAAGTCCCCAGGTGCTTGTCCGGGCCCCAGATGATGGTTTCGCCGTTATCCATCAGGCTTTCGACGATTTCCAGCGCGCAACTGGAAGTCACCACCCAATCCGCCCGGGCTTTGACTGCTGCCGAGGTGTTGGCATATACCACCACCGTGCGTTCCGGGTGCTGATCGCAGAACGCCGAGAACTCGTCCACCGGGCAACCCAGGTCCAGCGAGCAGGTCGCTTCCAGGGTTGGCATCAGCACACGTTTTTCAGGGTTGAGGATCTTGGCGGTTTCGCCCATGAATTTCACACCGGCGACCACTACGGTCTTGGCCGGGTGAGCATTGCCGAAGCGGGCCATCTCCAGAGAGTCGGAGACGCAGCCACCGGTTTCTTCGGCCAGGGCCTGAATGACTGGATCGCAATAGAAGTGTGCAACCAGCACCGCGTCCTGAGCTTTGAGCTCGGCTGCGATGGCTGTGCGGTAATAAGCCTCTTCCTCGGCTGTCAGCGGCTTGGGCTGCTTGGCGTCGAGGTGGGCTTGAACCAGAAGGCGTTCGGAAATCTGCGTCATGTTCGCAAGACCTGCAGGCGCTTTCGCGCGAAAGTCGAGTATACACCCGGCTCCGGACCCTTCGGGGTACCGCCGGGAGAGTGAGTATTCATCAGGCACGGACAGCGTTGAAGCTGCGCAAGGCTACAGAATATCCGGCGGATGCAAAAGATGATTCTGACCTGCGTCACTCGGTGCGATCCCGGACCGGGACAACCTCAAATCGCGGGCAAAAAAAAACCCGGAAATCCTCACTTACGTGGGCCTTCCAGATTTTTTAAAATGGTGGGTCGTGTGGGATTCGAACCTACGACCAATTGGTTAAAAGCCAACTGCTCTACCAACTGAGCTAACGACCCGCTGTGTGGTGGCGCGTATAATACTGATTTTTAAGGACTATTCAACACCTAATTTGAAATAAATCAAAAATAAGGTGTCGGGTCGCTGATTCCGGCCGCCGCAAAGCCTTCTGCACGCAGACGGCAGCTGTCGCATTTACCGCAAGCACGGCCGTTATCGTCCGCCTGATAGCAGGAAACGGTCAGCCCGTAATCGACGCCAAGCTTCACGCCCGCCTGAACGATCTGCGCCTTGCTCAGGTTCTGCAGGGGCGCCTGGATACGGAAGCCATTCCCTTCTACACCGGCCTTGGTCGCCAGATTAGCCATGAGCTCGAAGGCTTCGATGAACTCGGGACGGCAATCCGGGTAACCGGAATAATCCACCGCGTTTACACCGATAAAGATGTCACGCGCACCCAGCACTTCGGCCCAACCCAACGCCAGGGACAGAAACACCGTGTTGCGCGCCGGCACATAAGTCACCGGAATGCCTTCGCTCGGCGCCTCCGGTACGTCGATGGAACTGTCGGTCAGGGCCGAGCCGCCGATACCGTTCAGGTTCAGGCCGATCACCTTGTGCTCGACCACACCCAAGTCGCGGGCAACACGCTCGGCGGCTTGCAGTTCGGCACGGTGGCGCTGACCGTAATCGAAGCTCATGGTGTAGCAGCTATAGCCTTCGGCACGGGCCATGGCCACGACCGTCGCCGAGTCTAGGCCGCCGGACAGCAGGATGACCGCACGTTTTTCAGCAGTGTTCAGTTGTTCAGTCATTTCAGCGCCCCGGCTCGTCATTCCAAAGATATTTATGCAGCTGCAATTGCAGACGCACAGGCAGATTGTCCGCCACCACCCAGTCCGCCAGATCACGTGCATTCAGGTCATGGTGGCTCGGCGAGAACAGGACTTCGCCGGCACGCTCGTTCAAACCGTATTGAATCAGCTTGGACACGGCCCAGTCATAGTCTTCCCGCGAGCAGATGACAAACTTCACCTGATCGTTGGGCGTGAGCAGTTCGATGTTCTCGTAGCGGTTGCGGTGGGCTTCTTTCGAACCCGGGGTTTTCAGGTCGACGACGCGACTGACCCGTGGATCGACCGCCGAGATGTCCAGCGCGCCGCTGGTTTCCAGCGACACTTCGTAACCGGCGTCACACAACTGCTTGAGCAAGGGAATGGCATTGGGCTGCGCCAAGGGCTCACCGCCCGTGACACAGACGTAACGCGGGCGAAAACCGGCCACTTGCTCGAGGATGTCGTCGAGCGTGCGGAGGGTGCCGCCAGTGAACGCGTAGGCGCTGTCGCAGTATTGGCAACGCAATGGGCAACCGGTCAGGCGCACAAAAACAGTGGGCAGCCCGGCAGTCCGCGTTTCACCCTGCAACGAGTAGAAAACTTCGGTGATTCTCAATGTGTCTTGCATAGTCGCCACGGGCGTAACAGCTAAACAGGCTGTCCGCCTCCGTCAGGCACTTCAAGGAACCCCGCCAACGCGCAGATCCCAAAAAGCGTGTTTCATAAAAAGGGCATGAATTCTAACGAAAAAACCCGCGACAAGCGCGGGTTTCTTCAAAACGGGCTAAACAGGCTTACATGCGCTGCAAGTCCCGTTGCGCCAGCTGAGCGGCGGAAGTGCCCGGATATTGGGACACGACCTGTTGCAGAATGCCTTTGACCCGGTCGGTATGACCGAGACGACGCTCTACATCAGCGAGCTTGTACAGCGAATCAGGCACTTTGGGGTGCTTGGGGTACAACTGCGAAACCTTGGCAAATGCCTGACCCGCACCTTGCAGATCGCCTTTGGCCAGGTTCACTTCCCCCAACCAGTACTGGGCATTGCCCGCGTATTGGCTGTTCGGGTATTTGCGCAGGAATGCGGTGAAAGCCTGGCTGGCCTTGTCGAAATCCTTGGCTTTGATCAGGTCGAAGGCTGCATCGTAATACAGTTTTTCCTTCGCCGGGTCAGCCGGTTCGCCACCCGCGGCCGGGGCTTGAGCGGCAGCCGCTCCCGCACCTGCGCCGGCTGCTGCACCGGGGGCATTCAAATTGCCACCGGCGGAAGAATTATCAGGAGTCGCGGCTGGTGCAACGCCGGTTCCTATGCGCCGATCAAGATCCTGATATCGCTCCAGGTTCTCTTGCTTCATGCGCGCTACATCATTTTGCAGAACTTCAATGATGCCTTGTTGGCGCGAGATCTGCTCCTGCATCGATTGCAGTTGGTTGAACAGCTCGCCCTGTGCCGAGACAGGGGCCGAAACCCCTCCCCCGGCATAGGCGCCGTTCGTACCGTAACCTGCAGGCGGATAACTGCTCCCGCTATTGTTATAGCCGGAGTTGTCCTCGACCACAGGAACCGCAGCCCACACCGCAAGCGGTGCGAGACTGAGAGCCAAAATAGTTACAGCACGACGGCACGTTCGCATGACGAATTACTTACGCAGTTCGACGCGACGGTTTTGAGCCCAGGACTGCTCGTCGTTGCCGGTAGCAACTGGACGCTCTTCGCCGTAGGAAACCAGTTCCAGCTGAGCTGGGGAAACACCTTGCAGTACCAGGTAGCGCTGAACGGCTTTCGCACGACGCTCGCCCAGTGCCATGTTGTACTCACGAGTACCACGTTCGTCGGTGTTGCCTTCCAGAACAACGCGAGCGCCGTTTGCTTTCAGGTCTTTGGCGTGAACGTCCAGAGCGCGCATGGCTTCTGGCTTCAGGTCCGAGCTGTCGTATTCGAAGTAGAAGGTGGTGATTGCGCGCAGAGCAGCTTCTTCGCTCAGGGAGCCGTCAACTGCACCAGTGTTAGCGCCGTAACCAGCGTTTGGATCTACAGCGCCTTCACCGGCGTTGTCGCCGCCTTTGGACGAGCAACCTACAGCTACAGCCATGGCCAGAGCCAGCGCAGCAAATTTACCAAACTTCAGCATTTCCATCGTGAAACTCCTAATGAACCCCAGTGTGTTAAGTAAAACGTATAGCGCCGCGTCAGTTCAGGTAAGGGGACCAGGACGGTTCTCTGACTTCGCCTTGTGCGGTAGGAAGCGGGAGCCTCACGCGTCCATTAATGGACACGAGCATCAAGACTCCCCGGCCCTGCTGGCGGGTGGCGTAGATTACCATGGTGCCGTTGGGCGCAACAGTAGGAGACTCGTCCAGAGTGCTATCAGTGAGGATCTTTACACTACCGCGCTGCAAATCCTGGGCCGCCACCTTGAAGTTGGTGAAACCGTCCTGGCGGTGAATCATTACCAGGGTCTTTTCATCGGCCGACAGTTTAGGGTTGGCATTGTAGTTACCGATGAAGGTCACACGCTCCGCACCACCACCGCCTGCGCTGGTTTTATAGATCTGAGGCTTGCCGCCACGGTCAGAGGTGAAGTAGATGGTCGAACCATCCTTACCCCAGAACGGTTCGGTATTGATGCCAGGACCATTGGTGACACGGGTGATCTGACGCGACCCCAGGTTCATCACGTAGATGTCCGGGTTACCGTCTTTCGACAACACGAATGCCAGGCGATTGCCATCCGGCGACCAGGCTGGCGCGCCATTCAGGCCTTCGAAGTTGGTGATCTGCTCACGGCGACCGGTGTCGATGTTCTGCATGAAAATGCGTGGACGCTTCTGCTCGAACGACACGTAGGCAATGCGCTTGCCATCCGGTGCGAAACGCGGCGACAGGATTGGCTCGCGCGATTGCAGCAGCGTCACGGCACGGGCACCGTCGTAGTCCGAACGTTGCAGTGTGTAGCGAGTGTTCTTCTCAGAGAAACGCTCGGCCGTCACGTACAGCAGACGCGTCGAGAACGCACCTTTGATACCAGTGAGTTTTTCGAACGACTGGTCGGAGATGTAGTGCGCCATGTCGCGCAGTTGATCGACGCCGCCCGACACGCTGCCGGTCAGCACTTGCTGCTCGGTGGCGACGTTGAACAGTGCGTACTGCACCTGCAGGCGACCGCCCGCCGGAACAATGCTGCCGACCATGACGTACTGGGCACCCACCGCCTTGAAGTCACGGTAGATGATTTCGCTGGCCTGGCTTGGCTGGCTGATCATGTTCTGCTTTGGAATCGGCGCGTAGTAACCCGAATTGCGCAGGTCGTTACCGATAATCTCAGCCATGTCGTCCGGCAGCACGCTACCGCCCTGGAAGCCGAAAGGCACAACGGCAATTGGAGTTGCCTGGGAGCTGCCACTGCTGACCAGGATATTTTTTTCATCTGCCGTGGCCAGTCCTGCAAAGCAGAACATGACTACAAGCAGTCCTCGAAGAAGGTTTCTCACAAGGCTAGATCCTCAGGTGTGAATGTCATCTTGAATGAACGATAGGGTGCGAAATCAGCTGGCTTCAGACCCTGCATTTCGGTCAATCGACCAATATTTTTTACAGCCGCGACTGCAGAACTGTCGAACGGCGCGTCACCGCTGGAATGAGCAACCGAAACACCGGAGATCGTTCCGTCAGGGAGCATGTTGATTTGCAGAATCACCTTCATGCCCTTGCGGGCCGACGGTGGCTGCGCCCAACCTTCAGATGCTCGCGAACGAATCAGATCATCAAAGTTGCCCGCGGTTTCATCGCCTTGCTCATCCGCCAAAGCCTGCTGACGCTCGGTCTTATCGGACAGCAAGTCAGCCAGAGCCTGAGCCTTCTTGTCCTCTACCGATTTGCGAGCCGCATCCTGCGCTTTCTTCTTCGCGGCATCGGCAGTCGCTTTCTTCTTCGCGTCTTCGGCGATTTTCTTCTTCGCCTCTTCCGCTTCAGCTTTCTTCTTGGCGTCTTCCGCGGCTTTCTTCTTCGCGTCTTCGACGATCTTTTTCTTCGCTTCTTCAGCGGCCGCTTTCTTGGCCTCTTCTTCAGCAGCTTTTTTGGCTTCTTCTTCGGCTTTCTTCTTGGCTATATCAGCCAATTGTTTCTCTTCGGCCTTTTTGGCTTCGGCGGTCTTCTTCGCTTCGTCGGCTTTCTTGGCTTCATCAGCCTTTTTCGCCTCTTCCGCTTTCTTCGACTCGTCGGCCTTCTTGGCTTCCTCGGCCTTTTGAGCCGCTTCTTCTTTCTTTTGTTCCGCAGCCTTCACCGCTTCCTGCTCGACCTTCTTCTGTTCCATCTGCTCGACTTCGGTCTGACGCGCAGCAGATTTCTGCGCCTCACCCGCGATCTTCTGATTGGTCTGGGTGGTCGCCCGACTTTTCGATTTCAGCTGGTACAGGGTTGCCTGGACAATCGGCTTGGCCGGCGGCAGCTCCGGTGTGAAGGCGAAACTGACGAACAGCATGCCGAACACCAGCACGTGCAAGACAATCGCCCAGACACTAGGCCAGAAGTAGCTTTCCGAGGCGGACGGCTCTCGCAGTTGCTGCATCAGGGCGCCTCGGTAATCAAGCCAACATTACCGACCCCGGCCTTCTGCAACCCGCCCATGGCGCCCATGACGGAGCCATAATCGACGGTTTTGTCGCCACGAATGAACACCTGCGTGCGCTTGCCGTTACCGTTGCCAACGCGAATGATCTTGGTCACGGCGTCGGTCATTTGCGGCAAGGTCATGGCCTTGTCCTGCTGCTTTTCGGTGTCGACTTCGCTGCCAAGGTTCCAGTAGTAGGTCTTGTCAGCCTTGATCGAAATGGTCAGGACCTGAGTGTTGTTGTCCTGCGGCAAGGCTTCGCTGGAAACCTTGGGCAGATCAACTTTCACGCCCTGATTGAGCATCGGCGCGGTCACCATGAAGATGACCAGCAGTACCAGCATCACGTCGATGTAAGGCACCACGTTCATCTCGGCAACCGGCTTGCGCTTTTTGCGAGCTCGAGCGATTAAAGCCATTGGAAATTACCTGCTTATTCTTCGCTGGTGTGCACTTTGCGGTGCAGGATCGCCTGGAATTCGTCGGCGAAGGTGTAATAGCGGCCCAGCAGGGTTTCGCTGCGGGCAGCAAAACGGTTGTAGGCGATAACGGCCGGAATGGCGGCAAACAGACCGATCGCAGTAGCAACCAGTGCTTCGGCGATACCTGGAGCCACAGTGGCCAGGGTCGCTTGCTGGGCAGTCGCCAGACCACGGAAGGAGTTCATGATGCCCCAGACTGTACCGAACAGACCGATGTACGGGCTGACGGAACCGACGGTGGCGAGGAACGGCAGGCTCTGCTCGAGCTTCTCTTCCTCGCGGGAGATGGCTACGCGCATGGCACGCGCCACGCCTTCCATGACCGCTTCCGGATCAACGCCCGACTGCTGGCGCAGACGGGAGAATTCCTTGAAGCCGGCACGGAAGATCTGCTCGACACCGGAATCCGGATCAGGGTTGCTGCCAGCCTGACGGTAGAGTTTGGACAGGTCGATACCGGACCAGAAGCGCTCTTCAAAGCTCTCCAGGGCACGTCGACCGGCGCGCAGCAAGTTGCTGCGCTGAAAGATCATGATCCACGAGGTCACCGATGCGGCTACCAGGATCAGCATTACCAGTTGCACCACGACACTGGCATTGCTGACCAGGCTCCACATGGAGGAATGGTCGACGACGTTAGCTTCCACGCTTTATCTCCTGCTTTGAGTGTGTACCCGCGCCGCTCACGTCGGCAAAGGCCGCACGTAGAGCTTCGGGAATGGCCCGGGGTTTCAAACTGTTAGTGCGCACACAGGCCACCAGAAACTGCCCTTCGCAGAGCAGCACGTTATCCGTAGCCCGCCTGACCTGCTGCTTGAAGCGCAGGCTGACCCGGTTCAATTCAATTACTTCGGCGCTTACCAGCAGTTCGTCGTCCAGTCGCGCCGGCGCGTGGTAACGCGCTTCGCTGGAATGCACGACGAACAACAGGTCCTCCCCTGCCAGCGCCGACTGGGCAAAGCCCAGCTCTCGGAGCCGCTCGGTTCGAGCCCGTTCCATAAACTTGAGGTAATTGACGTAATACACGATGCCGCCGGCATCGGTGTCCTCGTAATAAACGCGACAACGATGTGCGAACGGCTCAAGCCCGTTTTGCGCGCGCATACTCTAGTGCTTACTCCTCAGGTTGCCAATCCGGCCAGGCAACTGTTTTTCATTGATTCGCGGCTTTCTGGCGAAAGTACCGTCCTGGGACAGCACAAACCCCGAATAAATCAGCACGCAAAGGTGATTAATCGTCCACGGCATCGAGGAACTCGTCTACCACGGGCATCTCGCCCAATCGTGACGGAATGTTTAAGCCGAAGTGCAAATACGCATGCCGGGTCACTACCCGCCCCCGCGGCGTGCGCATGATATAGCCCTGCTGGATCAGGTACGGCTCCAGCACGTCTTCAATGGTGTGGCGTTCTTCGCTGATCGCAGCGGCCAGACTGTCCACCCCCACCGGCCCACCGTCGAACTTCTCGATCATGGTCAACAGCAGGCGTCGGTCCTGATGGTCGAAGCCACGCTCATCGACATCCAGCAGGTTCAAGGCCAGGTCGGCGATCGGTTTAGTGATGTGGCCCTTGGCACGAACCTCGGCAAAATCCCGGACCCGGCGCAGCAAGCGGTTGGCGATTCGCGGTGTACCGCGGGCACGCCGGGCGATTTCAAAGGCGCCTTCCGGGTCCAGCGGCAAACCGAGAATGTTCGCCGAACGGCTGACAATCGTTGCCAGATCGGCGGTGCTGTAGAACTCCAGGCGCTGGACGATCCCGAAACGGTCGCGCAACGGGTTAGTCAGCATACCGGCACGGGTGGTAGCGCCAACCAGGGTAAACGGTGGCAGATCAAGCTTGATCGAGCGCGCGGCCGGCCCTTCGCCGATCATGATGTCGAGCTGGAAATCTTCCATGGCCGGGTACAGCACTTCTTCGACGATCGGCGACAACCGATGGATCTCGTCGATGAACAGCACGTCATGGGGCTCAAGATTGGTCAGCAATGCAGCCAGATCACCAGGACGCTCGAGGACCGGCCCCGAGGTGCTTTTGATCGACACGCCCATTTCCTGGGCAATGATGTTGGCCAGGGTGGTTTTACCCAGGCCCGGCGGGCCGAAAATCAGGGTGTGATCCAGCGATTCATTGCGCCCGCGCGCGGCCTGGATGAACAACTCCATTTGCTCGCGAACGGTCGGCTGGCCAATGTATTCGGCCAGGCTGACGGGACGAATCGCCCGATCCTGGACTTCTTCGCGCTCACGGGGGCCACCCGTAGCGGCGATCAGACGATCAGCTTCAATCACTTAGATCATTCCCTTAAGGGCGCGACGAATCATGTCTTCACTGCTCAAACCTTTCTCCTTGATCGCAGAAATCGCCTTGCTGGCTTCCTGCGGCTTGTAGCCCAGGGAAATCAGCGCGCTGACCGCGTCATTTTCGGCGGCAGCGACTTGTTGCGCTGGCGCATCCGGCTGGTTCGGCACCAACGCAAACATGCTCGGTACGGTTTCCCAGGCCTTGAAGCGATCCTTGAGTTCCACCAGCAAACGCTCGGCAGTCTTCTTGCCAACGCCCGGCACCTTGGTCAGTGCCGAGGTGTCCTGGGACTGCACGCAACGGATCAACTCGTCGACTTCCAGGCTCGACATCAGGGCCAACGCCAGTTTCGGCCCTACCCCATTGAGACGGATCAGTTCGCGAAAAAAGTCTCGCTCACGCTTGCCGAAGAAGCCATAGAGTAACTGCGCGTCTTCGCGTACGACCAAATGGGTGTGCAAGGTCAGCGGTTCACCGACCGACGGCAAGCGATAAAGCGTGGTCATGGGCACTTCCAGCTCATACCCCAGACCGTTTACATCCAGAATCAGGTGCGGCGGCTGTTTCTCAGCCAATGTGCCGCGCAAGCGTCCAATCACGTTTCAGATCCTTGAGCGTTGGCCAGATCAGTGCTGGCGACTGACAGAACAAGGGTTTTGCGCCGACAACACAGGCGCAAAACCCTCATCCCACAAAAAATGATTGCTGATGCTATCAGAGACGCAGGCGCCCGCCACGACTGCGTGCCGCGCCCAGGCCATGAGGCAACAGGCTGGAACGGGTGTGAGCGTGGCAAATCGCGATGGCCAGGGCATCCGAGGCATCGATTTGCGGCTTGCTGGTCAGTTTCAGCATGTGCATGACCATCATTTGCACTTGTTCTTTATTGGCGGCGCCGGTGCCGACCACGGCCTGCTTGACCTGGGTTGCGGTGTACTCGGCAATTTCCAGGCTCTCTTCGGCGCCGGCGACAATCGCCGCGCCACGGGCCTGCCCCAGTTTCAGCGCGGAGTCGGCATTGCGCGCCATGAACACCTTTTCGATGCCCATGGTGACCGGGCCATAAGTCTGAATGATTTCACGCACGCCGCGATAGACGATCTGCAGACGCTCATGCAACTCGCCAGCACCGGTGCGGATACAGCCCGATGCCACGTAAACACAACCACGGCCAGTATCGCGAACAATGCCGTAACCGGTGATACGCGAGCCGGGGTCGATACCAAGAATTAAAGTCATAACGCCTGCGAAGCTAGTGCGAATATCTGAGAGTAACCGTAGGAGCTGCCGAAGGCTGCGATCTTTTCATTCTGAAAATCAAAAGATCGCAGGCTTCGCCAGCGCCTGCAGGGCTGATGAAGGCTGCGATCTTTATAAAGGCATCAACCGAGCTGCGCGGCCACCGCCTCTGGAATGTCCGCGTTGGAGTACACGTTCTGCACGTCATCCAGGTCTTCGAGCATGTCGATCAGCTTGAGAACCTTCTCGGCGCCTTCCAGATCCAGTTCGGCACTGGTGGTCGGCAACATGACGATTTCCGCATCGCTGCCCTTGAAGCCTGCGGCCTCCAAGGCGTTACGCACGGAATAGAAGCCGGCGAACGAGGTGAACACGTCGATGGAGCCGTCTTCGTTGGTCACCACGTCATCGGCGTCGGCTTCCATGGCTGCTTCCATCAGCGCGTCTTCATCAACCCCTGGCGCGAAGGAAATCTGCCCTTTGCGTTCGAACAGATAAGCCACCGAACCGTCGGTACCGAGGTTGCCGCCGCACTTGCTGAACGCATGGCGAACTGCGGCCGCGGTGCGGTTGCGGTTGTCGGTCATGCATTCGACCATCACCGCCACACCGCCCGGGCCATAGCCTTCGTAGGTCAGCTCGACCATGTCATCGGTATCGGCAGCGCCGGCACCACGGGCCACCGCGCGGTCGATGATATCGCGGCTCATGTTCGCACCCAGCGCTTTATCCAGCGCCAGACGCAGACGCGGGTTGGAGCCCGGATCAGCGCCGCCCTGACGGGCAGCGACCGTCAGCTCACGAATCCACTTGGTGAAAATCTTGCCCTTCTTGGCATCCTGACGTTCTTTGCGGTGCTTGATGTTCGCCCACTTGGAATGACCCGCCATAACTCGCTCCGAATTTCTCTTTGAAACATCGCCCGCCACACAGGGAGTGTCGGCCAGCAACAAAAAAATCTCGACCTAAAGAAAAGGCGCATCCCACAGGATGCGCCTTTGCGGTCAGCCTTACTCTGCCTTTGGCGTTTCGCGCAGACGAATGTGCAGCTCACGCAACGCCTTGGCATCTACCACGCCCGGAGCCTGCGTCATCACGTCCGCAGCACTCTGGGTTTTCGGGAAGGCGATCACTTCACGGATCGACTGGGCGCCGGTCATCAGCATCACCAGACGGTCCAGACCGAAGGCCAGACCACCGTGCGGCGGCGCGCCATATTTCAGGGCGTCGAGCAGGAAGCCGAATTTCTCTTCCTGTTCCGCTTCGTTGATACCCAACAGACGGAACACCGACTGTTGCATTTCCTTGCGGTGGATACGGATCGAACCGCCACCCAGCTCGGTGCCGTTCAGAACCATGTCGTAGGCACGGGACAAAGCGCCGGCCGGGTTGGCTTCCAGCTCTTCAGGAGTGCACTTCGGCGCGGTGAACGGGTGGTGCAAGGCGCTGAAGCTGCCGTCGTCGTTCTCTTCGAACATCGGGAAGTCGACGACCCACATTGGCGCCCACTTGCAGGTCAGCAGCTCGAGGTCATGGCCCAGCTTGATCCGCAGCGCACCCAGGGCTTCGCTGACGATCTTGGCTTTATCGGCGCCGAAGAACACGATGTCGCCATCGACCGCACCCACGCGATCGAGGATCACGTTCAGGTTGGCTTCCGGGATGTTTTTCACGATCGGCGACTGCAGACCTTCAACACCGGCAGCACGCTCGTTGACCTTGATGTACGCCAGGCCCTTGGCACCGTAGATGCCGACGAACTTGGTGTAATCGTCGATCTGCTTGCGCGGCATGCTCGCACCGCCTGGAACGCGCAAGGCGGCGATACGGCATTTCGGGTCATTGGCCGGGCCACTGAACACCTTGAAATCGACTTCCTTGAGCTGATCGGCAACATCCACCAGTTCCAGCGGGTTACGCAGGTCTGGCTTGTCGGAACCGTAGCGGCGCATGGCCTCTTCGAAGGTCATGTGCGGGAATTCGCCGAATTCCAGACCCAGCACTTCCTTGAACAGGTTGCGGATCATGCCTTCGGTCAGGCCCATGATGTCTTTTTCATCGAGGAAGCTGGTCTCGATGTCGATCTGAGTGAATTCCGGCTGGCGATCAGCCCGCAGGTCTTCGTCGCGGAAGCACTTGGCGATCTGGTAGTAACGGTCGAAGCCGGCCACCATCAGCAGCTGTTTGAACAGCTGAGGCGATTGCGGCAAGGCGAAGAACGAACCGGCGTGAGTACGGCTCGGCACCAGATAGTCACGCGCGCCTTCCGGCGTCGCACGGGTCAGGATCGGCGTCTCGACGTCGAGGAAACCGTTCTCGTCCAGGTAGCGGCGGATGCTGGTGGTCATGCGCGAACGCAGACGCAGCTTCTCGGCCATTTCAGGGCGACGCAGATCAAGGAAGCGATAACGCAGGCGGGTTTCTTCGCCAACGTCAGAGAACTCGTTCAGCGGGAACGGCGGAGTTTCCGATTCGTTCAGCACTTCCAGCTCGTAGCCCAGGACCTCGATCATGCCCGACGCCATGTTGGCGTTGGTTGCACCGGCCGGACGCAGGCGAACCTTGCCGGTGATCTTCACGACGTACTCGCTGCGCACGCGATCGGCGGCGGCGAAGCTCTCGGCACGGTCCGGATCGAACACCACCTGGGCCAGACCGTCACGATCACGGATATCGAGGAAAATCACCCCGCCATGGTCACGGCGACGGTGAACCCATCCGCAAAGGGTAATTTCCTGGCCTTCCAGGCTTTCGTTCAGTTGGCCGCAATAATGGCTGCGCATCATGGTAGTGGTTTCACTTCTCGTAATTCGAAATTCGGGTGGAGGTCTTGCCGCACCACCGCACTTGAATAAGGTGCCAGATGATGCAAGAGCTCGCGCGTGTCGTTCAGCCCGGGCGCTAGACCCTAGTCAGCTTTGTCGCCACCGGCCAGATTTTTCTTGGAACCGGTCTTGAAGTCGGTTTCGTACCAGCCGGTGCCACTGAGGCGGAAACCGGGCATGGACAGCATCTTTTTAAGCTCTGGCGCCTGGCAGGCAGGGCAGTCGACCAGCGGTGCTGCGCTGATCTTTTGAATGGCTTCCAACTGATGACCACAGGAAGCACATTGGTAATCGTACATCGGCATGGGGGTTGTCTCGGCGATCAGATTGCTACCGCGCATGCAGGGCTTCGCGGCAAAGAGCGGGATTATATCCATTAAATGCAGCCTGTGCAGCCGTAAGACTGCACAGACCGACACTCGACTCATTCAGCCGCTCTCGCTAAGCCATGACGGGGCAACTGCCCTCCTTCAGGCTGTGCACGACGCAGACAACCCGCACCAGCCCGGTGAAATTTTTCACCCCGCCATGGCGCAAGTGCACCTCGCGATCCACCTGAGACAACAGCGCACTGACCGAGCAGCAATTGACCTTGGCCATGTTGCCCAAAATATCCCAATAGACCTGCTCAAGCCGCAAACAGGTCGCAAAGCCATTCAAACGCACCGACCGGGATAAGGGCTGGGCCAGCCCCATATCGAATTCGCTGACAAGTGAATCAATCCTTATATCCTTGAGTGGACCGATCCTCCTCTCGTCTTGTCTTTCTTCATGAACCATACCGTTGACACTCCTTTGTCATCCTTGCTGCTTGTAAGGGCCATATTCCGTTTCCTTATAAAAGCGCAGGCGCAACGGTATATCCAGATGACTTTATGACCATCAACGTAGGATAAGCCAACAATGGAGGGGCGATCATGGAGCTCGTCCTAGGCCGGACGATTTCCTACGAAAACTGACGCAACATCGCTCAACGAAAAGGCGAAAGATCCGAGAAACACAACGCACGAATAACACTCGGCATCGTCATCCGCGCGCCATGCCAATGGAAACACCGCCGGACCGCCTGATTTGAGTAGCCGCAGGCTTTGCTGTTAAATAGGCAGTGTGTCGCTACCACCTATTTTCCGGGGGCTGCGCATAGGCTGATATCAGGTACGTGCCCAACGCCTCTTATTGTTCTGAAGCGAACCGTGCTCTATCAGCTCTTCCTTGTGATCCGTCTTAACGTGAGTTAATCAAAATGTTGAAAATCGTCCACCTGCTAATGGGCGCAGCAGCCCTGCTGCTGTCCTTCATCCCTAGCCTGCGATCCGAAGCGGTACCTTACCTGCAACAACCCGATGCGCTTTACCTGGCCTTTTTCGGCCTGCTCAACCTCACCCTCGCGCCTGTTATCCCTTACTGGAACAAAGGCCCGCGTCATCAATTGCAAAACCTGGTCAGCGCTTTGCTGGTTCTGGCTGTCGTACTGCAAACCCTGACGCTGATCGCTCCGATGCCTGTCATCGCCGGTCAACCTGCCGTTCTGTTCAGCCTGGTCGCTGCCCTGATCGCCGTATTCCTGCACCTGGCCATCAGCTTCTACAAATCTTCACCAGCCGCCGCCGCGCCAAGCTATGACATGAGCAACCGCGATACTGGCACCGTCAAATGGTTCAACACCTCCAAAGGCTTCGGCTTTATTTCCCGCGACTCCGGCGATGATATTTTCGTGCATTTCCGGGCGATTCGCGGTGAAGGCCACCGCGTTCTGGTGGAAGGTCAGCGCGTGGAGTTCTCCGTCATGAATCGTGACAAAGGCCTGCAAGCCGAAGATGTGATCGCCGCACTGCCGCGCAGCTGATTCAAGGCTAAAAAAAACCGCGAACAGCTTGGCTGTTCGCGGTTTTTTATTGCCTGTTTCTTAGTAATGAGGCGGTGGTGCCTCTTCTTCTTCAAGCGTCGCAAACTGGCCGGCCATTTCCTCCTGCCGCTTGAGCAACGCCGACATTTGCAATTGCAGACGCTCGACCATCCGCTGCTGCGCCACCAGCACATCATTCAATGCCTGGATGGTGTCATCCTGAAATGCCAGTCGGCTTTCCAGATCGGTAACGCGTTCGCCCAGGCTCATGATTCAGCCCTCCAGAAACTTGAAATCGTCGGTCAACACCAGACGCAGTCGCTCGCGAATCGTCGCGATCTGCTCTGGACTGTATGGCTTGGCCTCCTGTTTGCCCCAGATCGGAGCTGGCCAGGCGGCGTCCTCACGCTTGCGCACAATCACATGCATATGCAACTGATTGACGACGTTACCCAGGGCCGCGACGTTCAACTTGTCCGCGTCGAAAGAGTCCTTGAGGATTTCCGCCAGCTCAGTCGTTTCCCGCCACAGCTGCTGTTGATCTGCGCCATCCAGCTGAAATATTTCACTGATATCCTCGCGGCGTGGCACGAGGATGAACCAGGGGTAATTCGAATCATTGGACAGCAGTAACCGGCAGAGCGGGAAATCGCCGATTGGCAACGTGTCTTGTTGAAGTCGTGGATCTAAAGCGAACACAGCGCACACTCCCCTCTGGTCATCCTTTTTCAGCTTAGCGCCCCCACCGAAAGACGGCGCACCAAGCGACAGGACGGCAGCATACCTGCGAATGCCATGCGCTTCACGACGAACTGCCGCCAGCACCGCCCTGCGGGCGCGCCGAGATGCGCCATTTTGATTCGGGACGCACCATGACGGAACCGGCCATCACGGAAAAAACGCCGAAACAGCCCATAAACAACGCACTGTTCGAACCCACGGCAACGCCACCATGTGTGAATTCAGTACAGGAAATAAAATTTTTTGCACCAAAACCGCACAACGCGTCTACGCTCAGTGCGTCAGCATCCGCCAATTACTCACTGACGGGGTGAACCGGTAACGTTTTTGGTTGTCACCTCGCAGCTCCAATGTGGTAACCACGATGCAAAGCATGGCGTCAAGCCTAAGAAAAACGAGCTTGAACCCCCCGGTTTTATGAGGTTTTTACAGCAACAGGCAGGCTTTCAGAAAAAAACAGCAACAGAATTCTGGTTTGTGCACGCTTGTTGCATTCACCCCCGTATCGTCTATAAGTGCTCCGCTGGAAGTGGAAGCCTTAAGGCCAATAAAAACAGTGGCAGGGTTGCCCGATGGAGATTCAAGTGCAGGACCAGGGACTCTTTTTTACCGATGCTCAAGCCCTGGAAAACAGCGCTGAAGTTGTCAGTCCGATTGCGTCGGGACTGTGAATTTGCGACATCTACCCAGCCATTTGCGACAGGGTCGTAAAGAAGCTGAAAGGTTAGATGTGCAAGTATCGCCAATAGGGTCGGCGTGATATAAGTTTGCGCCGACACAAAAAGAAAGAGCCGCCCAGATAATAAAACAGGTGGGACGGCAGTACTCTTCTAAAAACCAAAGGAGCAAATCACGATGCGCGTGATGAAGTGGAGCATGATCGCACTGGCAGTTGCAGCAGCAGCCAGTACTCAATTGGCTACGGCCGCACCTTTCGTAAGTGACCAGGCTGACGCCAAAGGTTTTGTTGAAGATAGCAAGCTCGACTTGCTGGTTCGCAACTACTACTACAACCGTAACAAGAAAGACGGCGCCGTCGATGACAAAGACTGGACCCAGGGCATCCAGGGCATGTACAGCTCGGGCTACACCCAAGGTCTGATCGGTGTTGGCGTTGAAGCATGGGGCCAACTGGCCATTAAGCTGGACGGTTCCGACAAGTATTCGGGTACCGGCAACATGCCCGTGGGCAATGATGGCGAAGTCGAAAACAACCAGGGCAAAGCCGGCGCTGCCGCCAAGTTCCGCATCTCCAAGACCGAGCTGAAAATCGGCGACATGCAGCCAAGCACTTCTCCGGTGTTCGCTGTTGGCGGCTCCCGCATCCTTCACCAAACTGCCAGCGGTATCCAACTGCAGAGCAGCGAAGTCAAAGACCTTGACCTCGAAGCCGGTCACTTCTACTCGGCGACCAGTCAGGACCGAAATGCCCGTGATGGCGACCTGTGGGCAACCTACGCTGGCGTGAAAGCCAACTCCATCGACTACTTCGGTGGCAAGTACGGCATTACCCCAGACCTGAGCGTGTCGCTCTACGGTGCCAAGCTCGAAGACATCTGGAACCAGTACTACGCCAACGCGAACTACACCCTCGCATTGGGTGGCGATCAGTCGATCAACTTCGACGGTAACATCTACAACACCAGGGACACTGGTAGCGCTAAAGCAGGCGAAATCAATAACACCGCCTACTCCCTCGCTGCTGCTTTCTCGTTCCTGAAGGCACACACCATCACCCTGGGCTTCCAGAAAGTGAATGGCGACACTCCGTTCGACTATATCGGCGTGGGTAAAAACAACCGTGGTGGCGACTCGATCTTCCTCGCCAACTCCATCCAGTACTCTGACTTCAACGCCCCTGGCGAGAAATCGGTACAGGCCCGTTACGACCTGAAAATGGCCGAATACGGCATCCCTGGTCTGAGCTTCATGACCCGTTACGTGAAAGGTTGGGACATTGACGGCACCAACACTCCAGCAGGCAGCCCTTACGCTGGCCTGTACGGTGCAGACGGTAAACACCACGAAACCAACGTGGAAGTTAAATACGTAATTCAATCCGGCCCAGCTAAAGATCTGTCGTTC
Source organism: Pseudomonas sp. GR 6-02 (assembly GCF_001655615.1). Taxonomy (GTDB): domain Bacteria; phylum Pseudomonadota; class Gammaproteobacteria; order Pseudomonadales; family Pseudomonadaceae; genus Aquipseudomonas. The sequence continues at coordinate 1,390,369 of NZ_CP011567.1, read as the reverse complement.
CGCATCCGTCAAGCATGGCACACCGCCAACGCAGACGAAGGCGAAGGCGATATCTCTGAGTTCCGCCTGATCACCGACTACCCGCTCAACATTCTGTAATTGCAGAAAGTTAGTTCGCGGTAATCAAAAAAAGGCCCATCTTCGGATGGGCCTTTTTTATTGGCTACAGCATTGTGTTTAAAGGATCGGGGCTTGCAAAATGTTTGACCAAAAGGTCAGACATCAGTTGATTGACTGTTCCTTACACCGCCGCCGATTCCTGCACCACGCGAATAACCCGCTGCGGAAATGGAATATCGATGCCGGCAGTCTTCAAGCGATCGCGCGATTGTTCGTTAAACATGAACATCACATTCCAGTAGTCGGCAGTCTTCACCCACACCCGTAGAGAAACAGTGATCGAACTGTCGCCCAGTGTGGAAATCACCGCTTCCGGTGCCGGCTCAGTCAACACTCGCGGATCCTTGGCCAGGTCCAGCAACACTTCACGGGCCTTCTGCAAGTCCGCCTCGTAGTCCACCCCCACATCAAATACTACTTTGCGGGTCGGCTGACGGTTGGTGTTGGTGATGATGCCGTTCGACAGATTACCGTTAGGCACGATGATGGTTTTGTTATCGCCTGTGCGCAGAACAGTGTGGAAGATCTGGATGCTGTCGACAGTACCGGCAACACCTTGGGCTTCGATCCAGTCACCGATACGGAACGGACGGAACAACAGAATCAACACGCCGCCGGCGAAATTCGCCAGGCTGCCCTGCAGGGCCAGACCGATGGCCAGGCCGGCCGCACCGATAGCCGCGACGAAGGAGGTGGTTTCCACACCGATCATCGACGCCACGCTGACGATCAGCAGAACCTTGAGGATGATGTTCGCCAGGCTGCTGATGAAGCCTTGCAGCGCCAGGTCGGCGTTGCGCAACGCCAGCAGGCCGCCCAGTTTTTGCGTGACTTTGTTGATCAGCCACCAGCCAACGGCCAGGGTGATCACCGCCAGCAACACGCGGCTGCCGTATTCCATGATCATCGGAATCCAGGCTTGAGACGCCTTGACGAGGTTGTCCACTTCAGCATTCAAATCCATCTTCTTTCTCCTGATTTCCGGCTACCCGGCACGCAAAAAATGAGCGGCAGAAAGACCGACCCCATAAGGCCCGATCGTTTCTGCCGTTGCTTGGGCCTCGGACGTCGAAATCGCCGAGAGGTTCCCGCTTGAAAGGTCAGTCGCGGAAGTTATTGAACTGCAGCGGCATGTCGAAAGTTTTGGCGCGCAGGGCGGCGATGGCTTCCTGCAGATCGTCACGCTTTTTACCGGTGATACGTACCTGCTCACCCTGAATGGCAGCCTGGACCTTGAGCTTGGCATCTTTGACGTGGGCGACGATTTTCTTCGCCAGCTCTTTGTCGATGCCTTCCTTGAGGACCGCTTCCTGCTTCATCAGCTTGCCCGACGCGTAGGCATCCTTGACTTCAAGGCATTGCACGTCGATCTTGCGCTTGACCAGGGCCAGCTTGAGGATCTCGATCATCGCTTCGAGCTGGAAATCGGCTTCAGCGGTCAGGTTGACGGTCAGGTCTTTTTCCTTGAACTCGAAGCTGCCCTTGCCTTTCAGGTCATAACGACGATCGAGTTCCTTGACGGCGTTCTCGACCGCGTTGGTGACTTCGTGTTTGTCCAGTTCGGATACCACGTCGAACGACGGCATGTAATTTCTCCAATAAAAAGGCGCGCTCGATAACGATGGAGCGCGCTTGGCTTGCGGTTAAAATCGGGCTCATTATAACGGGTCTTTTCCAACCGATACTGCGAGCCTCACATGCCAGCGACAAACCGAGTAAAAAGCTGATGTCTACCCCTTGGCATGTTCTGGGCGCCGGCAGCCTCGGCACGTTGTGGGCCACCCGTCTGGCACGGGCTTCAGTACCGGTCAGGCTGATCGTACGGGACGCGGCGCGCCTGCAGGCCTATCAGGCGGCGGGCGGGCTGACGCTGGTCGAGCACGGCGAAGCGCAGCTGTACCCGGTGCCCGGCGAAACAGCCGACAGCGACGGACCGATCAGCCGTCTGCTGGTGGCCTGTAAAGCCTATGACGCCGTAACAGCCGTGGCCCAACTCTCCCACCGACTGACACCGGACGCCGAACTGATCCTGTTGCAAAACGGCCTTGGCAGCCAGGACGCCGTCGCCGCGCAAGTCCCGCATGCCCGCTGCATCTTCGCTTCCAGTACCGAAGGCGCGTTTCGCGATGGCGACTGGCGTGTGGTGTTTGCCGGTCATGGTTACACCTGGCTGGGAGATGCCGGCCATCCAGTGGCACCGTTCTGGCTGGAGGACTTGAGCGACGCCGGCATTCCCCATGAGTGGAGCACCGACATTCTCACAAGGCTGTGGCGCAAGCTGGCGCTCAATTGTGCGATCAACCCGTTGACCGTCCTGCACGAATGCCGCAACGGCGGTTTGCAGCAACATCAGTGCGAAGTGGCCACCCTGTGCGCCGAACTCACCGAACTGCTGGAGCGCTGCGGCCAGCCGGCGGCAGCCGAAAACCTCCGGGAGGAAGTCGAACGGGTGATCAAGGCTACCGCGACCAATTTCTCCTCGATGTACCAGGATGTCGCCAATCAGCGCCGCACCGAAATCAGCTACCTCTTGGGCCATGCCTGCAAAGTTGCGTCGCGGCATCAGTTGAACCTGCCCCACCTCAATCAATTGCAGCAGCGCTTGATCGATCATCTGCACAGCCTTGGATTGCCCAGCGACTGAGCAGCGGCTACGCTGGCCACTTGTTCCTTTTCAGCGATGAACCTGATGCCATTGCGCCAGCGCCTTGAAAACCTTCCGGTCGGCCAGAAACTGCTGGCCGCCCTGCTGGTGCTGTTGACCACCGTTTTGCTGGTCGCCAACCTGACCTTTATCAGTGCCGCGTATTACATCTCCCAGGAAAGCATGGCCCCCCAGGCCCTGCAGACCATCGGCCGACTGGTGTCCAACCCGAGCCTGGTGTCCGACGCCCTGAAGTCGCCGCAAAACGCCGAACGCCTGCTCAACGAACTCAACAGTTATTCACCACTGCGTGCGGCAGCCCTTTACGACGGCACGGGTACGCGTCTGGCGCAGCTGCAACACGGCGACATGCTGAGCCTGCCAGAGCACTACCAGCACCTCGAAGCCTGGCAAGCCACGGAGTTTCGCAGCAATCAAGTGATCACCCTGCCCCGCCCCGGCACCGCTCCCGGGCATTTGCTGCTGGTGGCCAGCAGCGAATTGCCGATGGCGTTCTACACCGGGACCCTGACCGCCAGCCTGGGGATTCTGATCTTCAGCGTGCTGTTGTGGCTGGTGATCGCCCGGCAGATCAAACGCCTGATTACCCGCCCCATCCATCAGCTCGAAGAGCTGTCCCGGCAAGTCACCCGGGAAGAGAACTACGCCCTGCGCGCCTCTCGCGGCAACCACGACGAAATCGGCAGCCTCGCCGAAGCGTTCAACACCATGCTCTCGCGCATCGAGGCCCGGGAGCAGCAGCTCAAACGCGCCCGCGACGATTCCCAGGCGGCTTACGACCAGGCCCAGGGGCTGGCCGAAGAAACCCGTCACACCAACCGCAAGCTGGAACTGGAAGTTCAGGTGCGGAGCAAGATCGAGAAAAAACTTACCGGTTTCCAGAACTACCTCAACAGCATCATCGACTCCATGCCATCGGCACTGATCGCCCTCGACGAGCAGCTTTACGTGACCCAGTGGAATCAGGAGGCCAGCGCACTGTCCGGCACGCGCCTGGACGAAGCCTTGAACCAGCCGATCTTTCTCGCCTTCAAACCCCTCAAGCCGTTCCTGCCGCAGCTCAAGCAAACCGTCGAGCAGCATACGGTGGCCAAGATCGAACGCGTTACCTGGCCCAAGGACGACGAACCCCGGCATTACGCCCTGACGTTCTACCCGTTGATGGGCGGTGCCGGACGTGGCGTGGTCATCCGGATCGACGACATCACCCAGCGTCTGTCCCTGGAAGAGATGATGGTGCAGTCGGAAAAAATGCTCTCGGTCGGCGGCCTCGCCGCCGGTATGGCCCATGAGATCAACAACCCGCTGGGCGCGATCCTGCACAACGTGCAGAACATTCGTCGACGTCTGTCCCCCGACCTGCCGAAGAACCTCGAACAGGCCGAGCAAATGGGCATCGAACTGGAAACGGTCAATAAGTACCTGAAAGCGCGTGAAGTACCGCAGCTGCTCGACGGCATTCAGCAGGCTGGCGCCCGGGCGGCGAAGATCGTGACCCACATGCTCAGCTTCAGCCGCCGCAGCACTCGGCAAATGGCACCATGCGACCTGCCGGCACTGATCGATCAAGCGGTGGAAATCGCCGGCAACGACTTCGACCTGGCCATTGGCTTCGACTTCAAGGGCCAGGCGATCATTCGCCAGTTCGATCCGGCGCTGGGCCCGGTACCCGGCACCGCCAACGAACTGGAACAGGTGCTGCTCAACCTGCTGAAAAACGCTGCGCAAGCCATTCACCAGCGTACAGACGACCGCGAACCGGGGCGGATCATTCTGCGCACAAAACTGAATCCGCCGTGGGCGGAAATCCAGGTCGAGGACAACGGCATCGGCATGAGCGAAAGCGTGCGCAAACGCACGTTCGAGCCGTTCTTCACCACCAAGGAAATCGGTCAGGGCACCGGCCTTGGGCTCTCGGTTTCGTATTTCATCATCACCAACAACCACAAGGGCCAGATGGAAGTGCAATCGACGCCGGGCCAAGGCACTTGCTTCACCTTGCGCCTGCCTTTGTCGGGCACTGCGGTGAACTCTCAAGAACTCAATCAGCTGTCGAGGTAACCATGGGCTTTCGTTTGTCGAAGATTTACACCCGCACCGGTGACAAAGGCGAAACCGGGCTTGGTGACGGCCGCCGGGTGCCCAAGGACCATCCGCGAATCGAGGCCATTGGCGAGGTCGATACGCTGAACAGCCAGGTGGGCGTGCTGTTGGCCGGGTTGGCGGCGCAAAGTGGCGAGTTTCCCGGGCTTGGCGAAGTGATCGAGGTATTGGCGCCCTGCCAGCATCGGTTGTTCGACCTCGGTGGCGAACTGGCGATGCCGGTGTATCAGGCACTGAACACGGCAGAAATCGAACGGCTGGAAGCGGCCATTGATGTGTGGAATGAAGAGCTGGGGCCGCTGGAGAATTTCATTCTGCCCGGCGGTTCGGCGCTGATTGCCCAGGCCCACGTGTGCCGCAGCCTGGCGCGTAGTGCCGAACGCCGGTGTCAGCAATTGAATACGATCGAACCGTTGGCCGGGGTGGGCCTGGCGTATATCAATCGGTTGTCGGATTTGTTGTTTGTGGCGGCACGGTTGATTGCCAAGCGCCAGGGGATTGCCGAGATTTTATGGCAGCCTGCGGCGAAACCTTCAAACTGATCGACTGATCATTCCCACGCGGAGCGTGGGAATGATCACAGCACTGCAAATCAAGCCTCAGGCCAGAACGCCCGAATCCCCGCCACACCTTGCGCGCCCGCTTCCCAGGCTTTCTGCCGCTCTACCGGGCCAACACCACCCAACAAGAACACCGGTTTGCTGAAGCCTTCGATCAAAGTCGACGCCAGCTCCCAACCCAGCGGCTGAGCATCCGGGTGCGTCTGGGTCGGCTGCACCGGCGACAGGGTCACAAAGTCCACGCCCATCTGCTCGGCCAGCGCCAGCTCTTCAGCGTTGTGGCAGGACGCCGCCAACCAGCGCGACGCCGGTAGCGGTCGGCCGGCCGTCGCGTACTTGCGCAACTGCGCGGCAGTGATGTGCCAGCCGGCGGACGGAAAGTCCCCCAGCCATTCAAACGGCCCCTTGATCATCAACTGCGCCTTGCCGGCACACAGCCCCGCCGCGTCCACCGCCAGATCGCGGTATTGCGGGTCATAGCCATTGGGCGCACGCAACTGAATCAGCTTGATGCCGCCCGCGATGGCTTTCTGAATACCGCGCAGCAAGGCCGGGGTTTCCAGACCGTCCGGGGTGATCAGGTACTCGCCAGGCAAGCGTGCTGCCGAGACGATCGGCTGGTTGGCGGCTGGAAACTCGTAGTCCAGCAGTTCCCGCGCAGTCACCCAGGCCAAAGGCTGACCTTCGGCACCATGGGGTTCGCCGGTAAACGCCGAGACTTCCCAGACATCCAGCAACACCTGCTTGTCCGGGTAGTCGTGGTGAACCTTGATCAACGGTCGCGCGGTATTGACCACAATGCCCAACTCTTCGTGAAGCTCGCGGGCCAGGGCAGTTTCGACGGATTCGTTATCCTCGACCTTGCCACCGGGGAACTCCCACAAGCCGCCCTGATGCTGGGTGTCGGCACGCCGGGCGATGAGGATCTTGCCGTTGCTATCGCGGATAACCGCCGCGGCCACGTGTACTCGTTTCACTGCCCGACCTCCTCCAGACCTGCCTTCTGCCAGGCCTTGAAAGCTGGCCATTGGTAAATGGTTTCGACATAGGCTGCATCGACCTCGGGCAGCTTCACTTGATAGGTGCGCAGGCGGACGGCGATCGGTGCGAAAAACGCATCGGCCAGGGTCGCGCCACCGAACAGGAACGGGCCGGCTTCAGTCGCGGCCGCACGACATTCAGCCCACAACGCCAGCATGCGCTCGATCTCGGCCTGAACGTCAGGCGGAGTCGGCACCAACGGCGCATTGTGGCTCAGGTCGAACGGCATGTTGCCGCGCATGGCGAAGAAACCGCTGTGCATCTGCGCGCAAGCCGAACGCGCTTGGGCTCGGGCGGCGGTGTCTTTGGGCCAGAGGCCGGCATCGGGGAATTGCTCGGCCAGGTACTCGGCAATCGCCAGCGAATCGGCGATGGTGCCGTGTTCGCTTTTCAGCAGCGGGACTTTCCCGGTCGGCGAATGCTTGAGCACGCGTGCGCGGGTGTCCGGCTGGTTCAGCTTGATCAGTTCTTCGGTGTAGGACGCGCCGGTCAGGTCGAGGGCCAGCGCGGCGCGCAGGGACCAGGAAGAATACAGTTTGTCGCCGATGATCAGGTGGAGGCTCATGTTCGGGCGCCTTTTGGTAAGAGTACAAGCCAGAATCTTTAGCGTCTGGTGGTCCGTCTTCGCGGGCAAGTCGGATCGCCGCACAGCTCGCTCCTACAGGTGGTGTGACCTGTAGGAACGAGGTTTGCCCGCGAAAGCGATCTGTCTTACGTGCGGTACTCGGCGTTGATCTTCACGTATTCGTGGGACAGGTCGGTGGTCCAGATGGTTTCGCTGCAATCGCCGCGACCCAGCTCGATGCGGATGGTGATTTCTTCCTGCTGCATCACCGCCGCGCCCTGGGCTTCGGTGTAGGTGGCAGAACGCGCGCCACGGCTGGCGATGCACACCTCGCCAAGGAATACGTCGATCTTGCTCACGTCCAGGTTCGGTACACCGGCACGGCCTACAGCGGCCAGGATGCGGCCCCAGTTCGGGTCGGAGGCGAACAGCGCAGTCTTGATCAGCGGCGAGTGGGCCACGGTGTAACCGACGTCCAGGCATTCCTGGTGATTGCCGCCGCCGTTGACTTCAACGGTGACGAACTTGGTCGCGCCTTCGCCGTCACGCACGATGGCCTGGGCCACGTCCATGCACACTTCGAATACCGCTTGTTTCAACTTGGCGAACAGCTCGCCTTCGGCACGGGTGATTTCCGGCAGTGCGGCCTTGCCGGTGGCGATCAGCATGCAGCAGTCGTTAGTCGAGGTGTCGCCGTCGATGGTGATGCGGTTGAACGACTTGTTGGCGCCGTCCAGCAGCAAGTTTTGCAGCACCTCGCGGGAGACTTTGGCGTCGGTGGCGATGTAACCGAGCATGGTCGCCATGTTCGGGCGAATCATGCCCGCGCCTTTGCTGATGCCGGTGACAGTGATGGTCACGCCGTCATGCTGGAACTGACGGCTGGCGCCCTTGGGTAGAGTGTCGGTGGTCATGATGCCGGTGGCGGCAGCTTCCCAGTTGTTTTCCGACAAATCATCGAGGGCAGCTTGCAACGCGCCTTCGATTTTCTCGACCGGCAGCGGTTCGCCGATCACGCCGGTGGAATACGGCAGCACCAGGCTGGCATCAACGCCAGTCAGCTCGGCCAGCTTGGCGCAGGTGCGCTCGGCGGCGGCCAGGCCTGGTTCGCCGGTGCCGGCGTTGGCATTGCCGGTGTTGGTCAGCAGGTAACGTACCGGACCTTGCACGCGTTGCTTGGCCAGGATCACGGGAGCGGCGCAAAAAGCGTTCAGGGTGAACACGCCCGCCACGGTGGAACCTTCGGCACAGCGCATGACCACGACATCCTTGCGCCCCGGGCGCTTGATACCGGCCGAGGCGATACCGAGTTCAAAACCGGCAACCGGGTGCAACGTTGGCAAAGGACCAAGACCAACAGCCATGAATGCGCTCCTTAAAAAATGTTGGCACCGTCAGTGCGATGGACGGTGGTTTAAATGGCAAAACGCCGCGACGGCAGAAGCCGGTCGCGGCGCGGGTATTTCAGCGTTTGAAACGGGGTTTACTGGATCTGCCCGTGGCAATGCTTGTACTTCTTGCCCGAGCCGCAGTAGCACAGCTCGTTACGGCCCAGCTTCTGCTCGTTGCGAACCGGTGCGGTGGCGAGAGCTACATCGATCTCTTCACCCAACACTTCCGGTTGCTCCAGGCCAGGCGCTTCGTCGTGCTGGAACTGCATGCGCGCAGCCAGCGCCTCGGCTTCCTGACGCAGACGTTGCTCTTCGGCTTCCGGATCTTCGCGGCGCACCTGAACGTGCGACAGCACACGAATCGAGTCGCGCTTGATCGAATCCAGCAGCTCGGAGAACAAGGTGAAGGACTCGCGCTTGTACTCTTGCTTCGGGTTCTTCTGCGCATAACCACGCAAGTGAATGCCGTGACGCAGGTGATCCATGGTCGACAGGTGGTCTTTCCACAGGTCGTCGAGCACGCGCAGTACGATTTGCTTCTCGAAGGAGCGCAGTGCTTCGGCACCGGCCTGGTCTTCTTTCTCGTTGTACGCGGCGATCAGTTCGTTGAGCAGCTTCTCACGCAGGGTTTCTTCGTACAGGTGGTCGTCTTCGTCGAGCCATTGCTGGATCGGCAGCGCCACACCGAAGTCGCTCTGCAACGCCGCTTCCAGACCGGACACGTCCCACTGCTCAGGCAGCGATTGTGGCGGAATGTGTGCGCTGACGGTTGCGTTGAGCACGTCCTGACGGAAATCGGCAATGGTTTCGCCAATGTTGTCGGCGGCCAACAAACTGTTACGCATGTGATAGATCACTTTACGTTGTTCGTTGTTGACGTCGTCGAACTCAAGCAGCTGCTTACGGATGTCGAAGTTGCGGCCTTCAACCTTGCGCTGAGCCTTCTCGATGGCGTTGGTCACCATGCGGTGCTCGATCGCTTCACCGGACTGCATGCCCAGCGCCTTCATGAAGTTCTTCACCCGGTCAGAGGCGAAGATGCGCATCAGGCTGTCTTCCAGCGACAGGTAGAAACGGCTGGAACCGGCGTCGCCCTGACGACCGGCACGACCGCGCAACTGGTTGTCGATACGACGCGATTCGTGACGCTCGGAAGCGATCACCTGCAAGCCGCCCGACTCCAGCACTTGCTGGTGACGTTTCTGCCAGTCGGCCTTGATCTGGGCAATCTGCTCAGGGGTCGGGTCTTCCAGCGAAGCCACTTCCACTTCCCAGTTACCGCCCAACAGGATGTCGGTACCACGACCGGCCATGTTGGTGGCGATGGTCAGTGCACCCGGACGACCGGCCTGAGCGATGATTTCGGCTTCTTTTTCGTGGAACTTGGCGTTCAGAACCTTGTGTTCGATGCCTTCCTTCTGAAGCAGGCCGGACATGTGCTCGGACGTTTCGATGGTGGCGGTACCCACCAGCACTGGACGGCCCTGAGCCATGCACTCCTTGATGTCGCCGATGATCGCCGCGTATTTCTCTTCGGCGGTCAGGAACACCAGGTCGTTGTAGTCTTTACGCGCCAACGGCTTGTTCGGCGGGATGACCATGACCTGCAGGCCATAGATCTGATGGAATTCGAACGCTTCGGTGTCCGCGGTACCGGTCATGCCGGACAGCTTGTTGTACAGACGGAAGTAGTTCTGGAACGTGGTCGACGCCAGGGTCTGGCTCTCGGCCTGGATGTTCAGGTTTTCCTTGGCTTCGATGGCCTGGTGCAGACCTTCGGACAAACGGCGACCCGGCATGGTACGGCCGGTGTGTTCGTCGACCAGCACCACCTGACCGTCCTGCACGATGTACTCGACATTGCGATGGAACAGTTTGTGCGCACGCAGGCCGGCATAGACGTGAGTCAGCAAGCCCAGGTTATGCGCCGAATACAGGCTCTCGCCTTCAGCCAGCAGGCCGACGCGGGTGAGCATTTCTTCGATGAACTGGTGACCGGCTTCGTTGAGTTCGACCTGACGGGTCTTCTCGTCGATGGTGTAATGGCCGGCCTTGGTGACTTCCCCTTCGACTTCCTCGATGTGCAATTCAAGCTGCGGGATCAGTTTGTTGATCTCGATGTACAGCTTGGAGCTGTCCTCGGCCTGACCGGAGATGATCAGCGGGGTACGGGCTTCGTCGATGAGGATGGAGTCGACTTCGTCGATCACGGCAAAATTGAGTTCGCGCTGGAATTTTTCTTCCATGCTGAACGCCATGTTGTCGCGCAAGTAGTCGAAACCGAATTCGTTGTTGGTGCCGTAGGTGATGTCGGCGGCGTAAGCGGCGCGCTTCTCTTCCGGCGGCTGGAATGGCGTGACCACGCCGACCGTCATGCCAAGGAATTCGTAGAGCGGACGCATCCAGTTGGCGTCACGACGGGCCAGGTAGTCGTTCACCGTCACAACGTGCACGCCCTTGCCGGACAGCGCGTTGAGGTAAACGCCCAGTGTTGCCACCAGGGTCTTGCCTTCACCGGTACGCATTTCCGCGATCATGCCTTCATGCAAGGTCATGCCGCCGATCAGCTGGACATCGAAGTGGCGCATACCCATGACGCGCTTACCGGCTTCGCGGGCGACCGCAAAGGCTTCTGGCAGCAGCTTGTCGAGGGTTTCCCCTTTGGCGAGGCGGGCCTTGAACTCGTTGGTCTTGGCACGCAATTGATCGTCCGAAAGGGCCACCATTTGCTCTTCGAAGGCATTGACGAGCTGCACCGTCTTGAGCATGCGTTTGACTTCACGCTCGTTCTTGCTTCCAAAAAGTTTCTTTAACAAAGGCGCAAACATATCGGCAGGATCTTCCACACTAAAGGGATGGAGGGCGGCCCCGTGAGTCGCCCGTGCAGCCCTCATGGCCGCATGCGAACGAGCATTCTACCCGGAAACGATGGTGAGGAAAGTGGCGTTGTTCCACGATGCATGCACTGCGCTGTGACGGGGCTCACTTAAAATAAGGGCTTTTTACTGAACTTCAACCCATTGAGGGTACAAGTTACTCGTTGATTTAATGGGTAAAGCGCTCGTAAAGCAATGGGTCGGGACCAGCGGGTGCTTTCTGTTACCATGGCCGTTCTGTTACTTCAGGTGTTCGATCATGGCATTTCGCCCTCTCACGGCCAGAGCACCCGCCGTTCTGCTTCGCGAAGCCAAACCGCTGAAAGCCATCTTTGGCCACGCTCAACGCCTGGGTCATTTGCAACGTCTGGTGGAAAGCCAGCTGCAACCGGCCGCCCGCGAGCATTGCCATGTGGCGTCGTGGCGCGAAGGCAGTTTATTGCTGATTGTCACCGACGGTCACTGGGCCACCCGCCTGCGTTATCAACAAAAGCGTCTGCAACGCCAGTTACAGCTGTTCGACGAGTTCGCCAGCCTGACGCGGATCCTGTTCAAGGTGCAGCCACCGACCGTTCAGCAAGGAGCGGCTGGGCATACCATGGATTTGTCGACGGATGCCGCGGCGACCATTCAAGCGACGGCTGACGGGATTACCGACCCGAATCTAAGGGCGGCGCTGGAGCGCCTTGCGGCGCACGCAAAACCTAAATCCTGACTCAAATTTAATGTGGGAGCGCCACACCGCCGCTCCCACATTTTGACTGCGTACACTCGCTAGCGGCGCTTACTGCCCCCAAGCAATGACCCCATCAACCCGCGTACCAGTTGTCGGCCCAATTGATTGGCCGCCTGTCGCATCGCCGATTTAAGCGCCTGTCCTGCGGCCGTACCGAGGAATTCCCCGGCCTGTTCGGTGAAACTCGGCTCTTCGGGGGCAGGTTTGCCCGGCGCGGTTTCAGGCTCCGGCGCCAACCCCTTGCGCCCCATCAGCACTTCATAGGCCGATTCGCGATCAACCGGTTTGTCATATCGCCCTTTAAACGGCGAACCGGCAATCAGCACCGTGCGCTCAGTCTCGGTCAGCGGCCCGATCCGCGATTGCGGCGGTGCGACCAGTACACGCTGGACCATCTCCGGCGTGCCCTTGTCCTGCAAGGTGCCGACCAATGCCTCGCCGATGCCCAGCTCAGTCAACACCGACAAGGCGTCAAATGCCGGGTTCGGCCGGAAGCCCTCGGCCACTGCCCGCAGGGATTTCTGCTCTTTGGCGGTGAACGCGCGCAAGCCATGCTGAACACGCAGGCCCAACTGAGCCAGCACATCATCCGGCAAGTCCCCCGGCGATTGGGTGACGAAATACACGCCCACGCCTTTCGAACGGATCAGCCGCACCACTTGCTCCAGACGATCCTGCAACGCCTTGGGCGTACCGGCGAACAACAAGTGCGCCTCGTCGAAAAACAGCGCCAGCAGCGGTTTATCGGCATCGCCGCGTTCCGGCAGTTGCTCGAACAATTCAGCCAGCAACCACAGCAGGAACGTCGCGTAGACCTTCGGCGCTTCGTGCACCAGACGGCTGGCGTCGAGCAAATGGATGCGCCCGCGACCGTCCATCGCCGGTTGCAAAATATCTTCCAGTTGCAGTGCCGGTTCACCGAACAACGCTTCGGCGCCCTGCTGTTCCAGCGTCGCCAAACGGCGCAACAGTGCCTGGCTGGAACCGGTGGTCATCAGTGCCGCGTCATCGCCCAGCAATTCGGGGTTATCGCGCAGATGATTGAGCAGCGCCTTCAAATCCTTCAAATCCAGCAGCAACAGCCCTTCGCGGTCGGCCACCTTGAACGCGGCATAAAGTGCCGACTGCTGACTGTCGGTCAGCTCCAGCAGGCTGCCGAGCAGCAACGGCCCCATTTCGCTCAAGGTGGTGCGCAATGGATGACCGGACTGACCGTGAATATCCCACAGGGTTACCGGATACGCCTGAGGCTTATGGTTCAGCCAGGGCATGCCGGCGATCCGCTCCGCGACCTTGCCTTGAGGGTTACCGGCGGCGCCCAGGCCGCACAAGTCGCCTTTGATATCCGCCGCGAACACCGCCACGCCTGCATCGCTGAACGCTTCGGCCAGGCGCTGCAACGTAACGGTTTTACCGGTCCCGGTAGCGCCCGCTACCAAACCGTGACGGTTCGCCAGGCGCATGGCCTGGGCGATTGGCTGGCCAGCGAGGTCAGCGCCGATAACGAGTTGCGATGAGTCAGGCATTTTGTCACCCATGGTTAATCTTTGATCCTGCATGGCCGATAACAACCGAGAGACCAGACTGAAAATAGCGTCGGTAATTCCCTAAGGAGAGACGGAACTATCAGCTTACTTTCAACACTGCCCAATTTGCGTGCCTTTATAAAAGCACGCCCTGGACATTAAGACCTAGCGGACCCCAAGCCATGAATAAAAACCTGCGCTTCAGCCATAAAATACTGCTTGCCGCCGCCCTGATCGTTATCGCCGCATTCGCTTCGTTCACACTGTACAACGACTATTTGCAGCGCAATGCGATACGCCGCGACCTGGACAACTACCTGCAAGAAATGGGTAACGTCACCGCCAAGAATATTCAGACCTGGCTGGCGGGTCGTAGCCTGTTGATCGAAAACCTGTCACAGACCGTTGCCCTGAACGCCGAGACCGACAACGTCGCCAAACTGCTGGAACAGAAGGCTGTCACATCGACCTTCATGGGTGCCTACCTGGGCAACAAGGATGGCACCTTCATTATCCGTCCGGACAGCAAGATGCCCGACGGCTATGACCCTCGCGTCCGCCCTTGGTACAAGAGCGCGCAAAGCACCAGCGGGTCAGCCTTGACCGAACCTTACATCGACCTGGCGTCTGGCCAGTTGGTGATTTCCATCGTCGACAGCGTTCTCAAGGACGGTCAGAACATCGGTGTGGTCGGTGGCGACCTGAGCCTGCAAGCGATCACCGACAGCCTCAACGCGCTGGACTTCGACGGCATGGGCTATGCGTTCCTGGTCAGCGCCGACGGCAAGATCCTGGTCCACCCGGACAAAACGCTGGCGATGAAAAACCTCAAGGACGTCTACCCACAAGACACGCCCGTCATCGGTAATAAGCCGAGCGAGATCGAAGTCGACGGCAAAACCCGCATCGTGACCTTCACCCCGATCAAGGGACTGTCCTCGGTCAACTGGTACATCGGCCTGTCGGTGGACAAGGACAAAGCCTTCTCCATGCTCAGCGAATTCCGCACCTCGGCGATCATCGCGACCCTGATTGCAGTGGCCATCATCATTGGCTTGCTGGGCATGCTGATCCGCCTGCTGATCCAGCCGCTGCACGTGATGACCCGCGCCATGGAAGACATCGCCGACGGTGAAGGCGACCTGACCAAACGCCTGACCATCCAGAATCAGGACGAATTCGGCGTCCTTGGCACGGCGTTCAATCGTTTCGTGGAGCGAATTCATACATCGATCCGCGAAGTGTCCTCGGCCACCGGCCAGGTCAACGAAGTGGCCTTGCGGGTGGTGGCGGCCTCGAACTCGTCGATGTTCAACTCCGACCAGCAAGCTTCGCGCACCAGCAGCGTCGCCGCGGCCATCAACCAGCTCGGCGCCGCGGCTCAGGAAATCGCCCGTAACGCCGCCCAGGCATCGAATCAGGCCAGTGATGCCCGCAGCCTGGCCGAAGACGGCCAGCAAGTGGTGGATCGCAGCATTGCCGCGATGAATCAGCTGTCGAGCATGCTCAGCGCTTCGAGCACCAACATCGAATCGCTGAACAGCAAAACCGTGAACATCGGGCAGATTCTCGAAGTGATCACCAGCATTTCCCAGCAAACCAACCTGCTGGCGCTCAACGCCGCCATCGAAGCAGCGCGGGCCGGTGAAGCCGGGCGCGGTTTTGCCGTGGTGGCCGACGAGGTACGCAACCTGGCGCACCGCACACAGGAGTCGGCGCAACAGGTGCAGACCATGATCGAGGAGCTGCAAGTCGGCGCCCGTGAATCCGTCAGCACCATGAGCGACAGCCAGCGCCACAGCCAGGACAGCGTGGAAATCGCCAACCTGGCGGGCGAGCGCCTGAACAGCGTGACGTTGCGCATCGGCGAAATCGACGGCATGAACCAGTCGGTGGCCACGGCGACCGAGGAACAGACGGCGGTGGTGGAGTCGATCAACGTGGACATCACCGAGATCAACACGCTGAACCAGGAAGGCGTGGAAAACCTGCAATCGACCCTGCGGGCGTGCTCGGACCTTGAGCAACAGGCTTCTCGATTGAAGCAATTGGTAGGCAGTTTCCGTATCTAGCGTCTGATCACAGACGCTGTGGCGAGGGAGCTTGCTCCCGCTGGGTCGCAAAGCGACCCAAAAATCGGGATTGAAGGTGTGTCAGATTGAACACACCAGCTGATTCTACGACTGCTTCGCAGCCGAGCGGGAGCACGCTCCCTCGCCACACAACAGTCCAAAGCCCTCGGCATCGCCGCAAAACCCAACCGAACATCTATCCTTCATATAGGTCAACCAAAGGGAGCACATCGAACCCGGAGGGATGTTCATCGTGCATATCGCTGACATAACCATGTTCTACGCCCCTGCCAGCGGTGGCGTGCGCACGTATCTGGATGCCAAGCACCGTCGTTTGGGCATCAAACCCGGCATTTGCCATAGCCTGCTGATCCCAGGGGCGCATTTGAGTGAACAGGATGGTGTCTATACGGTTCCGGCCCCCGCCCTGCCCTTCGGCAAGGGTTATCGCTTCCCCCTCCGTCTCGGGCCGTGGCGCAATGTTCTGCGAGATTTACAACCCGATCTGATTGAAGTCGGCGACCCTTACCTGACCGCCTGGGCCGCTTTGGACGCCAAGCGCCAACTCGATGTGCCGGTAATCGGTTTTTATCACTCCGACCTGCCGATGCTGGTCAGCAATCGCATGGGCAACTGGGTTACACCCAATGTCGAGGCTTATGTCAGCAAGCTCTACGGCAACTTCGACCGGGTTCTGGCGCCAAGCCAGGTCATGGCCGACAAACTGATCGGGTTGGGGGTGAAGAACGTTTTCGTACAGCCCTTGGGCGTCGACCTGCAAACGTTCAACCCCAGCGTTCGGGATCCAGGCCTGCGGGCCGAATTGGGCATCGATGAAAACACTCACCTGCTGATCTTCGCCGGCCGCGGCTCCAAGGAAAAAAACCTGCCGGTGCTGCTCAACTGCATGAAACGCCTGGGGCGTCGCTACCACTTGCTGCTGGTGGGCTCGTCGATGCCGACCCTGGTGCCGCGCAATGTCACCGTCCTCGATGAATTCTGCCCGGCAGCGCAAGTCGCACGCCTGATGGCCAGCGCCGACGCGCTGGTGCATGCCGGCGACCAGGAAACCTTTGGCCTGGTGGTTCTCGAAGCCATGGCCAGTGGCATTCCCGTGGTGGCCGTGGCGGCCGGGGCTTTCCAGGAGATTGTCACCGATCAATGCGGCTTGCTCTGCGCGCCGAACAATCCAGTGGCGATGGCCAACACCGTTCGCGAACTGTTCAGCCAAGGCAGCGCCGCGTTGGGCAAACAGGCCCGACGGCATGTCGAGCAACATTACGCCTGGGACACCGTGGTCCACAGCCTGCTGGGGCACTATCACGCCGTACTCGGCACGCAATGGCCGCTGATCGCCAATGGCTGAGCCCATGAACACACCCAGTCTGTTGTTGGTGCTACACGACGTTGCACCGCAGACCTGGCCCGATTACCAGGCCTTCGTCGAAGCCGTCGACGCACTGGGTACAGTGCCGATGACCTGGCTGGTGGTGCCGAATTTCCACAAACATGACGACCTTGACGCACATCCGGAGTTTCGACGTTTGCTGAGCCGTCGCGTCGCTCGCGGCGACGAACTGGTACTGCACGGTTACTACCATTGCGATGAAGGGCCGATTCCCACCACTCCCCGAGACTGGTTCATGCGCAGGATCTATACCCATGAAGGCGAGTTCTATGACCTGCCTCTAGACGCCGCCCTCGCCCGCCTGCGCGCCGGAATCGAGGTATTCCATCGCTACAACTGGCCGCTCGAAGGCTTTGTCGCCCCCGCCTGGCTGATGAGCGAAGGCACCCGTCAGGCGTTGCGTCAGTTACCGCTGCGCTACACCAGCGATTCGCAGCACCTGTATCGTCTGCCGGATTTCACTGCGATCGACGCCCCAGGCCTGGTCTGGAGCGCACGCAGCGCCTGGCGCCGTGGCCTGTCGAAAATCGTCAGCGATCAGCGCGAACAGCGCTGGCGCCAGGCGCCGGTGATTCGTCTCGGCCTGCACCCGGTGGACATGCGACATGAGTTCTCGCGTCAATATTGGCTGCAAACGCTCAAGCGCTTGCTCGACGAGGGCCGTGTGCCGATGACCAAGGCCGGTTGGTTGAAACTGCAACGCGACCCCATCGGTCGCGCAGCATGAGCCGGGGAATTCTGCTGGTCATCGCGCTGCTCGCTGCGGTGCTCATCCCGTCGTTGCTGGGCGGCGGCGAGACATGGTCGCGGTTGCAACGCTTCCCGCTGGAATGGCTGCTGATCATGTTCGGCATGATCCTGTTGTGCTGGGTGCTCAACACCCTGCGCTTGCGCCTGTTGCTGGGCGATCAGCGTGACAAGGTGAGCCGACTCAAAAGCCTCGGGGTGGTGATGTCCGCCGAGTTCGCCTACTGCGCCACCCCCGGCGGCAGTGGTGGACCGCTGACCATCATGGCCCTGTTGGCGCGCCACGGCGTGCGGCCGGCCAGGGGCAGCGCCGTGTTCGCCATGGACCAGTTGAGCGACTTGCTGTTTTTTCTCTGCGCGCTGAGCGCGATTCTGATTTATGCACTGTTCCAGCACCTCAGTCAGCGCCTGGAATGGATGCTGACGGTCAGCGCCATCTCGTTGTTCGGCGGGCTGTTCAGCTGTGTATTGATGGCTCGCTGCCACCGTTCGCTGATTCGCCTGAGTGGTCGGTTGCTCGCCCGTTTCAATGTCAAGGAAGCGACCCGGCTTCGTTGGGCGCGAAAGCTCCTGCACTTCCTGGCGGCGTTCACCGACACACTGAAGTTACCCTTTCAAACATTGATCACGGTGTTTGCCCTGACCTGCCTGCATTGGGTCTTGCGGTATAGCGTGCTGTATCTGGCGTTACGCGGGCTGGGCGTGGACTTGCAATGGGCCTGGTGCTTTCTGATCCAGATGCTGTCATTGAGTGCGGGGCAGTTCAGTCTGTTGCCGGGCGGTGCCGGGGCGGCGGAACTGACATCGGCGGCGCTGCTGGCGCCGATGGTGGGGAAATCCACCGCGGCGGCAGCGATTCTGATCTGGCGGACGGTGACTTATTACTTCTATCTGGTGGTCGGTGGCCCGGTGTTTCTGCTGATGCTCGGGCGGCCATTGCTGAAGAAGTTGATGAAGTTCAAGCAAGCTTAAAGATCGCCACAGGGGCTTTTCAGGCACCACCGGCTGTATCTTCAGAATCGTCCTGCAACTGCTCCCACAACTCGGCGGCGCCGGGAAACTCCGTGCCGTCTTCGGGGCTCAGGTCGTCCGGATCGTAGCGGCTCAAACAGCCCTCGCCCAATGTGGCGGGCGCCTTGGAAACGGCTTTATCCAGCGGATCGGCCATGGTCATGTCCTCGGTGCAGAAACGGCGAAGGGCCTGAAGCGATTGAACGCCCAGGCCCTTCGGATTTCAACCGTATGGTTGTCAGAACACGACGGTCTTGTTGCCGTGCACCAACACCCGGTCTTCCAGGTGATAACGCAGACCACGGGCCAGCACCATTTTCTCGACGTCACGACCGAAGCGCACCATGTCTTCAATACTGTCGCTGTGGCTGACACGCACCACGTCCTGCTCGATGATCGGACCGGCGTCCAGCTCTTCGGTGACATAGTGGCAAGTGGCACCGATCAACTTCACACCGCGCATCGAAGCCTGATGATACGGCTTGGCGCCGACGAACGACGGCAGGAAGCTGTGGTGAATGTTGATGACTTTGTGGGCATATTCGCTGCACAAGTCAGGCGGCAGAATCTGCATGTAACGGGCAAGTACCACCACTTCGGCGTCGTGCTGTTTGACCAGGCGCGAGACTTCGGCGAAGGCCGGTTCCTTGTCCTGCGGGTTGACCGGTACATGGTAGTAAGGAATACCGTGCCACTCGACCATGCTGCGCAAATCGTCATGGTTGGAAATCACGCAGGCGATTTCGCAGTCCAGTTCGTCGCTGTGCCAGCGGTGCAACAAGTCAGCCAGGCAATGGGACTCACGGCTGGCCATCAACACCACGCGCTTCTTCTGCTCGGTGTCGGTGATGCGCCAGTCCATCGAGAACTCTTGGGCAATCGGTGCAAACGCTTCGCGAAAGGCTTCGATACCGAAAGGCAGCGAATCGGCACGAATTTCGTGACGCATGAAGAACCAGCCACTCTGATTGTCCGAGTGATGGCTCGCTTCAGTGATCCAGCCGTTATGTGACGCCAGAAAGTTACTGACTTTAGCAACGATACCGACGCGGTCCGGGCAAGCAATCACCAGCCGAAAAGTGCGCATGAGGGGGAAACTCCAGAACTTCGCAAAGGCCGCCATTCTAGCGATTGCGCAGCAAAACTGCAGTATTGATGACGCGCGGCTGCGGATTGCGGTCATCGGCACAGGTTCCGGCGGTGCCATACGCCAGTGCATGGTGCTCTTGTAGCCAGCCTTCAAGAGGTTAACTGTGAATATTTGTGACGCTATTTAACTGTCTCTCCAATGTGTGTCCTATTCACCGCAACTAATTTAAGTAAAACTTCGGTTAAATGTTTACTTGATGAAACACCCTGACTATTATTGTCGCACTGTCACCCTGTCATCCAGCGCCAACATAAGGTAGTCCTCATGTCCTTGATCAACGAATATCGCGCCACCGAAGAAGCTATCAAAGAGCTGCAAGCCCGTTTGAAGAACCTGTCCCAAGACGACAAACTGCAAACCGAGCTGGAATTCGAAGGCAAATTGCGCACCCTGATGGGCGAATACTCCAAATCCCTGCGTGACATCATTGCCCTATTGGATCCAGAGTCCAAAACCAAGGCTCCACGTGGCGGCGCAGTAAAAACTACTGGCACCAAGCGTGCTCGCAAAGTTAAACAATACAAAAACCCGCACAACGGCGAAGTCATCGAAACCAAAGGTGGCAACCACAAAACTCTGAAAGAGTGGAAAGCCAAGTGGGGCGGTGACGTGGTTGAAGGCTGGGCTACCCTGCTGGGCTAAGCCGCAAGCGCGTCGCAGACTGATCCGCGACCAAAAGAACGCCAGCAAATGCTGGCGTTTTTTTATGCCCGGAATTCAATCGCAAGTCATTTTCGTTTTCAAATATTCAAACGTTTGCGTAATGCCTGGACATGAATCTGCCATTCATCCAGAACCTCTTGCTGAAACGATGTAGGACTAATCGTCAATTGGGCGGCAGCTGTCAGAAAACTTTCCAGCGTATTGGGAGCGCCCCACTCCGGCACGGACAAACGCTGCTGACAAAATATTCGCCAGCGTTCTTGCTCTTCCGGGCTCAACGTATCCGGAAAGTTGCGTGCGCGATAACGAAACAATAATTCGGGCAAACGTTCATCATCGAAAGGCCACTGCTCTTGTGCTAATTGCGCAGGGTCGGCGGCTCTGACTTGCTCACATAGACGCCGATCCCGATCGCCGATAAAACCGTCGTATAACTGTTGCTCGGGGTCCAGGCTCGCGGCGAAATCCTCGCGGGCATAAACTCCCGAGACTTTATCTTGCCAAAGTTGTTGTGCGGCACTTAGCCGCAGCGCCCGTTCCTGATAGAGCGCCATGTCCAGCCCCAAACGTTGCTGATCTTCGGGACGAAGTACCGATAACGGCGCCACGACCGGGCACTTGTTGATGTGTATGAGCTTGAGCGGCACGGGCAGTTCGCCTTCGGCCAGATCGTCACGGCGTGTATAAAGCCGCTGACGCAAGGTTTCGGTATCCAGATCGAGCAGCCCCTGAGGGTCCAGGTGCAGGTCACAGACAATCAGCGCGTTGCGATTGCGTGGATGCCAGGCCAGTGGCAGTACCACGCCGACATAATGGCGGGCCGCCGAAAAGCGCCCGGAAATGTGCACCATCGGCTGCAACAGCCGAATCTGGTCCATCACCTTTTGTTTGCTGCGCAACTGAAACAGCCAGTCATACAACTTCGGCTGTTTTTCACGAATCAGACGCGCCAGGGCGATTGTGGCGCGAACATCCGATAGCGCCTCGTGGGCATTTCCGTGATCGATGCCATTGGCGGCGGTCAGGCGTTCGAGCTTGAGCGTCACCCGCCCTTCGTCATCCGTGGGCCAGACGAAGCCATCGGGACGCAACGCATAAGCCGCGCGCACGATGTCGATCAGGTCCCAGCGGCTGTTGCCGCCCTGCCACTCCCGTGCGTAGGGGTCGAAAAAGTTTCGATACAGGCTGTAACGGGTCATCTCGTCGTCGAAACGCAGCGTGTTGTACCCTGCCCCACAAGTGCCGGGCAGGGCGAGCTGGGCATGAACCCGTGTCATGAAATCGGCTTCGCTCAAACCTTGCTCGGCCAGAAGGCCAGGCGTGATACCGGTGATCGCGCAAGCCGCCGGATGCGGCAGGATGTCGTCACTGGGCTGGCAGTAGAGATTGACCGGCTCGTCTATTTCATTGAGATCGAAGTCGGTGCGAATCCCCGCCACTTGCAACGGACGGTCGCAACGGGGGTTGATGCCAGTGGTTTCGTAGTCGTACCAGAAGATCGAGGTCACGGGTTGTTCCTGAACAGAAGACCGGCGAAGTCTAGGCGCACACAGGCTGCCCCGACCAGAAATGTTGTCATTCAATCACCTCCGGCCGCATACCGTGCAATACATAGTTATGTCGTTTCCCCCCGAGAGGCTGCTAGCATCGAACGGACATCGAATCGCAAACCGGCCACAGCAAGGTTGCCCATGCTCGAGACCACAGCACTGCCACGGAAAGCAACGCTGGCCCCGCCACTGGACACGTGGTATCAGGTCGAAACGCCCGAAGGCATCGACTTGCCACTGCGCCCGGCCGGGTTGATGGTCCGTGCGCTGGCGTTCACCATCGACCTGGGCCTGCGCGGGTTGATCCTGGGCCTGCTGTTCATGGTGCTGGCGTTCCTCGGCAAACTCGGCGCGGGGCTTGGCTCGATTTTGCTGTTCGTGGTGAGCTGGTGGTACATGGTGCTGTTCGAGGTGCTCAATCAGGGGCGCTCGCCGGGCAAGCAATGGATGGGATTGCGCGTGGTGCACGACGATGGCACCCCGATCGGCTGGTCCGCGTCCTTGCTGCGCAACCTGTTGCGATTTGTCGACATGTTGCCGTTCGGCTACTTCCTCGGGGCGATCAGTTGCCTGCAACATCCCACCTTCAAACGCCTCGGCGACCTGGCCGCCGGCACGCTGGTGATCTACCGCGAACAACCGCTCACCCGACCGCAGTTACCCGATGCCCCGCCGCGGCGTGCCGCTTTCGCGCTGACGCTGACCGAGCAACGCGCCATCCTCGGGTTTGCCGAGCGCCAGGGTGAACTCTCCGAGGCGCGGGCAGGTGAACTCGCCTCGATACTCGCGCAACCGCTGCACGTTTCAGCGCCGCAGGCCGTGGCCGAACTCAACGGCATCGCCCGCGGACTGTTGGGCCCGACATGAAGCAAAGCCTATTCGAAAGCCGCCACAAGACCGAATGGGAGCAGTTTGCACTCATGCTCGAACGGCTGGAACGCGGCAAGGAAACCTCGCGAGTCGCCAGCTTCCCCAGCGACTATCGACGGCTCTGCCAACACCTGGCCCTGGCTCAGGAGCGTGGTTACAGCAGCTTTTTGGTCGACTCGTTACAGCAACAAGTGCTGCGCGGGCATCAACAGCTTTATCGGCATCGCAGTTGGCTGAGGGCCAACGTACTGAGCTTCATCCTTGCCGACTTCCCGCGTCTGGTGCGCGAACAATGGCCCTTCGTGCTTGCCGCCAGCCTGATATTTTTTGGCAGCCTGATTGGCATCGGGCTGCTGGTGTATCTGTTCCCGGAACTGGTCTACAACCTGATCCCGGCCGAGCAGGTCAGTGAGATGCAAAGCATGTACGACCCCGTCGCCGGTCATCTGGGGCGCTTGGCAGAACGGGCGGCCAGTGAAGACTGGGAGATGTTCGGTTACTACATCATGCACAACATCGGCATCGCGTTTCAGACCTTCGCCAGCGGTTTGCTGTTTGGTCTGGGCAGCGCGTTTTTCCTGTTCTTCAACGGCTTGATGATCGGTGCGGTGGCCGGGCACCTGACGCACATCGGCTACGGGCAAACCTTCTGGTCATTCGTGATCGGGCACGGCGCCTTCGAACTGAGCGCCATTGCCCTGGCCGGTGCCGCCGGCCTGCAACTGGGCTGGGCGTTGATCGCGCCGGGACGTTTGCCCCGCGCCGAAGCCCTGCGAGTGGCGGCGAGCAAGAGCGTGTTGCTGATTTGCGGGGTCATGCTGTTTTTGTTGATTGCAGCGTTTATAGAAGCCTACTGGTCGTCGCGGACCGGAGTCACGCCGCTGACCAAATACCTGGTCGGCGCAGCGCTCTGGGTGTTGGTCGCGACTTATCTGCTGTTTGCCGGACGGACCCGCCATGCGCCTGAGTGACGCCAGTGCAGTGATTCGCCCACGCACAAACTGGGAAGCCATGGACCTGGGGGTGCTGCTGAGTCAGCGCCATCGACGCCTGTTGATGACCAGTTGGGCGATCGTGACCCTACCGATTTTTACCTTGCTCAGCCTGATGCTGTGGGAGTCGCCCTCCCTCGCCCTGTTCCTGTTCTGGTGGCTCAAACCGGCGTTCGATCGGCTGCCGCTGTACATCCTGTCCAAAGCCATGTTCGGCGAAACACCCACGCTGAAACAGGCCCTGCGCCAATGGCCGCGCCTGCTCCCGCCGCAACTGCTGGCCAGCCTGACCTGGCGCCGCCTGAGCCTGAGCCGCAGCTTTCTGATGCCGGTGGTACAACTCGAAGGCCTGGAGGGCGAAGCACGACAACAGCGTTTACGCGTGCTGTTGCAGCGCAATGCCGGTGCCGCGCAATGGCTGACAATCATCGGCGTGCACCTGGAAACCGCGTTGTGGATCGGCCTGATGGTGCTGTTCTACATGCTCTTGCCGCTGCAGGTCGAACTCGACTGGGGCTGGCAGACCTTGATTGCCGCCGCCACACAAGACTGGCGCTGGCTGGAACACCTGACCAATGCTTTTTACGCCCTGGTGCTGGTGGTCTGGGAACCGATTTATGTCGCCTGTGGTTTCAGCCTTTACCTGAACCGGCGCACACGGCTGGAAGCCTGGGACATCGAACTGGTGTTCCGCCGCTTGCGCCAACGCCTGAGCAGCGCAGTCATCACGCTGCTGCTGGCGGCGTGTGTGCTGGTGCCGACGGGGCAAAGCGTCTGGGCCGCCGAACCGGGCATGTCACCGGACAGCCCGCGTCTGCTGGAGCAACCGCTGACCAGTCAGGCATCCCGAGACAGCATCAAGGCCATCCTCGATCAGCCACCGTTCAAGAACAAGGAAACGGTGACCCGCTATCGGTTCGGCGAAGACAAGCCCGCCGACGATACCGCGCACGGTGGTCAAACACCCGCCTGGCTGAAAGCGCTGTTCGGTTTGCTCGACAGCCAACGTTTCGGCGCATTGGCCAACCTGATCGAGGTGTTGCTGTGGGGCGCGGTGATCGGCGCCATTGGCCTGTTGATCTGGCGTTACCGCGACTGGTTGCAGGCGTTCGTCAGCCGCCGGCCAGCGCTCAACCGAAAAGTGACGCGACCATTGCCGCAGCAGGCATTCGGCCTGGACCTCAACCGCGAAACCCTGCCCGCCGATATCGCGGCCAGCGCCGAAAGCCTCTGGCAAACCAACCCG
This sequence comes from Pseudomonas sp. GR 6-02, assembly GCF_001655615.1. Lineage (GTDB taxonomy): Bacteria > Pseudomonadota > Gammaproteobacteria > Pseudomonadales > Pseudomonadaceae > Aquipseudomonas. The sequence goes on along the minus strand of NZ_CP011567.1, from coordinate 1,365,077 downwards.
CGTGAAGCCCTTGGCTTGCTCTATCGCGCCTTGCTCAGCCACTTGTTGAACGACTTCGACATGACGCTCAAGCCCGCCGACACCGAAGGCGAAGTGCTTCAGCGCGTTGAACATTTGAAGCAACCGGCGTTGCTGGCCTTCAGTAAAAGCCTGACCGCACACTGGCAGAACATGGCCTACGGGCATCGCCTGCCACCGGCGCATTTGCAACAGGAACTGTGTGACGGCTGGCGCGCATTGTTCGGCCCCGGAGCGGTCCGTTGAATCGCAGGGCATGGCTGGCGGTCGGCGTGTTCATCGTCGTGCTCTTGGGTGCGCTGAGTGTTTACCTGTATTTCAAGGCCACACCCTATCAGGTACAAATCGAACACGGCCCGTCCCCTGAAGCCCAGGCCAATCCCTACCTGGCCGCCGAGCATTTTCTGCGCAAACAGGGCCTGACCGTCAGCCACGCCAACAGCCTCGACATCCTGCCGACCCTCGAACCGCGTCAGCACAGCCTGTTGTTGCTCGGCGACCGCTCGAACATGTCGCCGCGCCAGGTGGATCAGGTGTTGAACTGGACCCGGGCCGGTGGGCGCCTGGTATTCGTCGCCGAAGCCCTGTGGGATGAAAAGACCGGCCAAAGCAATGACCTGCTGCTCGACCGGGTGCAGTTGCACCAGTTCCTGAGCAAAGACCTCAAGGACTCGCCTCCCGATCTGCGCGATGATCCCTACCCCAAACTGACCAAGCTCTATCTGGAAAACGAAGAGGCGCCGGCCTACTTCAGCTTCGATACCGCGTTCCACCTCGACGACCCGAAAAACCTCGCCCAGGCCTGGGCCAACAGTGGCAAGGCCACGCACATGATGCAGCTGAGCCACGGGCTGGGTTCGATCACCGTGGTCACCGATGCCGACCTCTGGAAAACCCCGGCCATCAACCAGTACGACAACGCCTGGCTGCTGTGGTACCTGACGGCCGACACCGATGTGACCCTGCTGTTCAATACCGAGCACGACAGTCTGCTGACCTTGTTGTGGCGTTACTTTCCCCAAGCCCTGGTGGCCCTGATCGCCTTGATCGCTTTGGGTTTCTGGCACGTTGGCGTGCGCAGCGGCCCTTTGCTGGAGCCGGCCCCAAGGGCGCGTCGGCATCTTCAGGAACACCTGCGCGCAAGCGCCGATTTCATGCTGCGCCGCAGCGGTCAGCACAGCCTGTTGCACGCCTTGCAGCAAGACATCCTGCGTCGTGTCCGCCACCGTCATCCCGGTTTTGAACAACTCGGCGTCGCCGAACAATGGCTGGTGCTCGCACGCCTGACCGGCCACCCCACACGCGCCATCAGCCAGGCCATGAGCCCGCGACCGAAACAGCGGCTGTCCAGCGCTGAATTCAGCCGTCAGGTCGCCCACCTGCAAACCTTGAGGAACGCCTTATGAGTGAACAGATCGAGCCCGGCACCCAGACCCACGCCGCCCAGCAGCGCCAGCGCGCCGGCCAGTTGGCCCAGGCGATAAGAACGGAGTTGCAAAAAGCGGTGATCGGCCAGAACACCGTAATCGATGATGTGCTCACCGCCCTGATCGCCGGCGGCCATGTGCTGCTCGAAGGCGTGCCGGGGTTGGGCAAGACGTTGCTGGTGCGCGCCCTCGCCCGTTGCTTCGGTGGCGAATACGCCCGCATCCAGTTCACCCCGGACCTGATGCCCAGCGACGTCACCGGGCATGCGGTGTACGACCTGCAAACCGAGCAATTCAAACTGCGCAAAGGCCCGTTGTTCACCAACCTGCTGCTGGCCGATGAAATCAACCGCGCCCCGGCAAAAACCCAGGCCGCGTTGCTCGAAGCCATGCAGGAACGCCAGGTCACCCTCGAAGGCCGCGCTTTGCCCATCGCGCAACCGTTCATGGTGCTGGCCACGCAAAACCCCATCGAACAGGAAGGCACTTACCCGTTACCCGAAGCCGAACTCGACCGCTTCATGCTCAAGGTGCGCATGGACTACCCAGAGGCCGATCAGGAATTGGACATGGTGCGTCAGGTCAGCCGCTCGACCCGCGCCGACATGCTCGATGTACAACCGCTGCGCACCGTGTTGCAAGCCAAGGACGTGCTGGCCTTGCAGCGCATTGCCAGTGACCTGCCGCTGGACGATCAGGTGCTCGATTACGCCGTGCGCCTGGCCCGCACCACCCGCACCTGGCCAGGCCTGACTCTCGGCGCCGGGCCTCGCGCCTCCATCGCCCTGGCACGTTGCGCCCGCGCCCGCGCCTTGTTGCGCGGGGGCGAGTTCGTGATTCCCGACGACATCAAAGGTTGCGCCCTGGCGGTACTGCGTCACCGCGTGCGGATTGCCCCGGAGCTGGACATCGAAGGGCTGGACGTCGATCAGGTGCTCAAGCAACTGCTCGACCAAGTGCCGGCGCCACGCCTGTGAACATGGCCATCCGGACCACCCCTGTGGCGAGGGAGCTTGCTCCCGCTGGGCTGCGAAGCGGCCCCAACATTTCTGATAGGGCGAAGAACTTGCCAGCGCTGCGCACTGGAGCGGGAGCAAGCTACCTCGCCACAGGAACTGTGTGCCGATGAAACCATCCCGGCTTCTACTGGCCTGGCTTGCGGCCTTGCTAGCCATCGGCATCGTGCTGGGCGCCTTACGGGCGCTGGACATCGCCGTTCCATCTAGCCTTTTATCGATCAACTGGGGATTACTGCTGGCCCTGCTGGCCCTGGCGATACTCGACGCCATTCGCCTCAAGCGTTTGCCCTCACCGCGCCTCCAGCGACAAATGCCCGGCAGCCTGGCACTCGGTCGCTGGAGCGAAGTGCGACTGGAGGTCGAGCATGATTTTACCCAGCCACTGAACATTCAGATCTTCGACCACGTACCCGACGGCCTGAGCGTCGAAAACCTGCCCCTTTCGGTCGAACTGCAACCCGGCCAACAGAGCCAGATCAGCTACCGCCTGCGCCCGCTCATGCGCGGCCATTTCAGCTTCGAATACTGCGAAATCAACCTGCCGAGCCCCATGGGTTTGTGGTCCGACAAACGCCTGCTCAACATACCCGACACCACCCGCGTCTACCCCGACTTCGCCCGCCTCTACGGCGGCCAGTTGCTGGCGGTAGACAACTGGCTCAGCCAACTCGGCGTACGCCAGCGCCAACGTCGCGGCCTGGGCCTGGAATTCCATCAACTGCGCGAATTCCGCGAAGGCGACAGCCTGCGCCAGATCGACTGGAAAGCCACCGCCCGCCAACGCACCCCCATCGCCCGTGAATACCAGGACGAGCGCGACCAGCAAATCATCTTCATGCTCGATTGCGGCCGGCGCATGCGCAGCCAGGACGGCGAGCTCGCGCATTTCGATCACGCCCTCAATGCCTGCCTGCTGCTCAGCTACATCGCGTTGCGCCAGGGCGACGCGGTGGGCTTGAGCACCTTCGCCAGCAACCATCCGCACTACCTTGCCCCGGTCAAGGGCACAGGCCAGCTCAATGTGTTGCTCAACACCGTCTACGACCTCGACAGCACCCAACGCCCGGCCGACTACCAGGCCGCCGTCACGCAACTACTGGCTCGACAAAAACGCCGGGCACTGGTGGTGCTGGTGACCAACCTGCGGGATGAAGACGATGAAGAACTGCTGACTGCGGTCAAACGCCTGAGCAAACTGCATCGGGTGTTGGTGGCGAGCCTGCGTGAAGACTTGCTCGACAATCTACGGCACGCCCCGGTGCAGACCTTGCCTGAGGCGCTGGCCTATTGCGGGACGGTGGATTATTTGAATGACCGGGCGCAGCTCCATGAGCGGTTGAGTGCTCATGGAGTGCCGGTGGTGGATGCTCGGCCCCAAGAGTTGGGGGCCGAGTTGGTGACGGCGTATTTGGGGTGGAAAAAAGCTGGAACGATGTAACGTCGAATCGTATATAAAATCGTCATATCACGATGCCGACATGGATATGACGTGCGAGCACGTACGACAAGCCCTCAATCCGGGTACTTACGAAAACCAGTCCCACTCAACAACCTGAAAGCTCTATCGCAAGGAATCCATCATGGACGAGACAAAACTATTTGCTTCAGTGCTAACGCAGATCAATGAGAACCAACTGGCTTTGGGGGCCGCTATAGAAGAACTATCGAATTGGATAGCGCAACGAGGTGCTACCGAAATAGCGGATAACATCCGATGTGCATTGCAAGCGATAGATCGAAACCAAGAATTCATCTCTTTGGCACTTATTTCTATCTCCACCGATTTTAAAGAATCACAAGCTCCAAAAAAGCATGACCCTAATGACTAGCTAACCATCAAGAGTCGTAATTCTCCTCGGCTGTTACCCGATGCTCCTCATCGGGTAATAACTGACGTTCATGGTCAGTAATATGCTTGTTGTCCTCCTCCCGACTTCTCGAATAGCAGCGCTAACGGCTACAGAATGAAGCGCATCTGCCTACAAGTGTCAGCGACCCAGGCTGATTGTGGGTGGCGTCCGTCCCAACATAAGGTTCTCCTTCCCTCGCTGCCGTCCATTCGTCTACCTCCGAATCGGCGGTAGCTCCAACAAGGAGTTAACCGTGTCAATGCCTCGACCCAATTCACTCAATACCATCCCGCGTTCCCCCTACGGAACCCTCGACTCAAGAAAACTCCAAGACGCTGCCAACAGGGCTCTAGATCACTATCTCAAACAGGAAAACACTGAGCCGTGTTTTGCCAACGAACGCCCCACCGAGGAACGATCCATGAAAATGTTCACCGTTGTCCCCGATGCCAATCCCGAAGCCTTGACCATCGAGACCTACGAAACCTTTTCGACGGTCAGCATTCTGCTACTCGACCTGGCGGAAAGCCTGGACGACAAGCCGCGGCATCTGGCCATGGCAATTTACCGGATGAGTGAGTTGGGGCTGATGCTGGTGGAACGGTCGCTGGATAACGAGAAGGCGATTAAAACGACGTAGCGACGAATCCCAGTAGCAGCAGGCTGCGCCAGCTGCTACTGGTTGCGGATTTGTCAGGCTGAAGCAGGCAATGGCTGAAAGCTGAAATACTGCGTCAACGCCTCCACCAATTGCCCGTACTCCGGCGGTGCCCGTTGCAGGCTGAACCCGGCGTCGTAATGATGGGGCGTGACGTCTTCATGGCACCACAGACAACACGCCTTCAGGTCAATGACCTGCTGGCAGCCGTCGCTGGCGGGGATTTTCAATCGCAGGTCAAAGTCGACGCCCACCATTATCGGCAACTGGCTGATGAGCATCAGCCCGTCGCTGGACAAGTTGCCCAGAAAGCCGATGGGTTTGTCGGTGACGCTGTTGAACACTTTCAGAAAATACGGCAGTTGATGCCGCTCGATCCGGCGGTCGGTAAACATGCGCAAATGGCCCAGCAAGGCCCTTAAGCAGGGCCGCACTAATGCTTCGGAACGTGCCGGCTGCTTGATAAGCCTGGGCGCGCTCTCCCCGATCCTGGTGCGTCAGCCCTTACAACGCTGACGTTTACTGCTGCCGATCACAGGTATCACCCCGGTTTAGAGGCAAGGTTCTAAAACCGATCTCTTGGACTATAGCTCACCACCGCCGGGCGGCCAGCCGTTGCATGACAGCGGCCATCAGAACTGCGTCGGGCGCACGGCCGCCGCGCTGCGCGTCGGGTAATGGCCCAGGCTCTGCAAGGTTTCCAGACGGGCACGGGCGCGATAGGCATATTCGCTTTGCGGGTACGAGGCAATGATGAACTGATAAGTCTGCGCCGCATCGATGAACAGCTTCTGCCGTTCCAGGCACTGGCCGCGCATCATCGACACTTCCGGCTGTACGTAGCGGCGGGAACGACTTTCACGATCGACCTTGGACAGTTCGAGCATCACCTGTTCGCAGTTGCCGCGTTCGTAGGCGCTGTAGGCATTGTTCAAATGATGGTCCATCGACCAATGGGTGCAGCCCGCAGCACTGAGGGCAAGGACGGCAATGAGCACGAATCGCATAAGGGGATCTCCTGTCTTGCGCTCTGTATCGACCCGTTGTCGGAAATCTTCAGGATGGCGTGCTGCAAAGTTGTCACGTTCAATAAAGAAAGCAATAAGTAGTGCAAACGAACAATGACTACACCCAAAGACCATAGTAGCCTCTGCTAGCGCTTGAACTCAGGAGTCTTTGCATGTCCGTTCGTCGTACCAAAATCGTCGCTACCCTTGGCCCGGCCAGTAACTCGCCGGAAGTTCTCGAACAGCTGATTCTGGCTGGCCTGGACGTCGCCCGCCTGAACTTCTCCCACGGCACCCCCGACGAGCACAAGGCTCGCGCGAAGCTGGTGCGTGACCTCGCTGCCAAGCACGGCCGCTTCGTCGCCCTGCTGGGTGACCTGCAAGGCCCGAAAATCCGTATCGCCAAATTCGCCAACAAGCGAATCGAGCTGAAGATCGGTGATCAATTCACCTTCTCCACCAGCCATCCGCTGACCGAAGGCAACCAGCAAGTGGTCGGCATCGACTACCCGGACCTGGTGAAAGACTGCGGCGTGGGCGACGAGCTGCTGCTCGACGACGGCCGCGTGGTGATGCGCGTCGATACCGCCACCGCCACCGAACTGAACTGCACCGTGACCATCGGCGGCCCGCTGTCGGACCATAAAGGCATCAACCGTCGCGGCGGTGGCCTGACGGCGCCGGCTCTGACCGAGAAAGACAAGGCCGACATCAAGCTCGCCGCCGAAATGGAAGTCGACTACCTCGCCGTGTCCTTCCCCCGTGACGCCGCCGACATGGAATACGCCCGTCAACTGCGCGACGAAGCCGGCGGTACTGCCTGGCTGGTGGCGAAGATTGAACGCGCCGAAGCCGTGGCCGACGACGAAACCCTCGACGGCCTGATCAAGGCCTCCGACGCGGTGATGGTGGCCCGTGGTGACCTGGGTGTGGAAATCGGCGACGCTGAGCTTGTGGGCATTCAGAAGAAAATCATTCTGCACGCACGTCGCCACAACAAGGCCGTGATCGTCGCGACCCAGATGATGGAGTCGATGATCCAGAACCCGATGCCGACCCGCGCCGAAGTGTCCGACGTAGCCAACGCCGTGCTCGACTACACCGACGCCGTGATGCTCTCGGCTGAAAGTGCTGCTGGCCTGTACCCGCTGGAAGCGGTGCAAGCCATGGCGCGCATCTGCATCGGCGCTGAAAAGCACCCGACCAGCAAGACCTCCAGCCACCGCATCGGCAAGGAATTCGAGCGCTGCGACGAGAGCATCGCGCTGGCAACCATGTACACCGCCAACCACTTCCCAGGCGTGAAAGCGATCATCGCGCTGACCGAAAGCGGCTATACCCCGCTGATCATGTCGCGTATCCGCTCGTCGGTGCCGATTTACGCGTTCACCCCGCACCGCGAAGCCCAGGCCCGCGCAGCGATGTTCCGTGGCGTGTACACCGTTCCGTTCGACCCGGCCTCGCTGGCACCGAACGAAGTCAGCCAGAAAGCCATCGACGAGCTGGTCAAGCGCGGCGTCGTGCAGAAAGGTGACTGGGTGATCCTGACCAAGGGCGACAGCTACCACACCACCGGCGGTACCAACGGCATGAAGATCCTGCACGTGGGCGACCCGCAGGTCTGAGTGACCGATAGCTGAAAAACAAAAGCCCCGCCATGTGAATGGTGGGGCTTTTTTCGTCTGTGGTGATCGTTCCCACGCAGAGCGTGGGAACGATCGGTTAGTGTTTGCTGATAAACGCTGACAACGCCGCCATCGCTTCCGGCGAGCGCAACCGCTGGGTGAACAACGCGCCCTCTTCTTCTATGACCTGGCGCAGCTGTTCCCGGTCCGGCGCTTTCATCAATTGCTTGCTGATGCGCACCGCTTCCGGTGGCAATGACTCGAACCGCAACGCCATCTCCCGCGCCTTGGCCAACGCCGCCTCGCCACTGCCCAAGGCCTCAGTCGCAATGCCCCACGCGGCGGCCTGTTCACCACTGAAACCTTCCCCAAGCAATAACAACTCCGCCGCTTTGGCCTGCCCAAGCAAGCGCGGCAGGATCAGGCTGGAGCCGAACTCCGGGCATAACCCCAGATTGACGAATGGCATGCGCAACCTCGCAGCCGCACTGACATAAACCAGATCGCAATGCAGCAGCATCGTCGTGCCGATCCCCACCGCCGCGCCGGCTACCGCAGCGATCACCGGCTTGCGGCACTCAAGAAGGCCGAGCATGAAGTGGAACACCGGGCTGTCGAGGTTGCCCGGCGGTTGCTGGATGAAGTCGGCGATGTCGTTGCCAGCCGTGAAGCATTCGGCGCTGCCGGTGATCAGCACGGCGTTGATGTCGGGATCGCTGTCGGCAAGCCGCAAGCCCTCCGCCAGTTGGCTGTACATGGCACGGTTCAGGGCGTTTTTCTTTTCCGGGCGGTTGAGGCGCAGGGTCAGTAAACCGCGCTCACGTTCAAACTGGATGGCGTCGGGCATGGCGTGTCCTGATCTGAGAGGATCAACTGTGGCGAGGGAGCTTGCTCCCGCTTGACCGGGCTGGCGCTCCAGTGCGCAGCGCTCACAAACTTTTGGGGCCGCTTCGCAGCCCAACGGGGGCGAGCCCCCTCGCCACAGCAATCAGCGCTCAACCATGGGGTACAAAGACATCCGCCAGCAGTTGATTGCGCGGCAAACCCGCCAGGTACAGGCGCCGGGCAAAGGCGTCGACGCTGTCGGGTGCTCCGCAGACTAAGGCCAGGGTTTGCCGGGAAACAAGGCGCAGTTGCGCCAAAGCCGCGGGCAACTCGGCCGCCGTCCACAGCTCGACATTAAGGTTTTCACGGCCCTCGGCCATGGCTTGCAGGGGTTTGGCCAGATAATGCTCACTGGCATCATGGGCCAGGTGAATGACGCGGATGGCGCCCTGGTGATGCTGACGCAACGCTTCGCGCAAGATGCCGAACAGCGGCCCCAGACCGGTGCCGGCCGCCAGCAACCACAGCGGGCGGGTGTGCCAGTCCGGATCGTAATGCAGCGCCCCGCCGCGCAACTCGCCGAGGCGGATCGGATCGCCGATTTTCAAGCGACGCGCCGCGTCACTGAACTCCCCCGGTTGACGGCAATCGAGGTGGAATTCCAGAAAGCGGTCTTCTTCCGGCAGGCTGGCCAGGGAATATGGCCGCGCCACCTGCCCCGCCCACAACACCAGATGCTGCCCCGCCTGATAGCGCAACGGGCGCTCGCTGCTCAGGCGCAAGCGCAACACGCTGGCGCTCAGCCAATCGCTGGCGACCACTTGCGCGGCAAGACCATCGCGCAGCGGGTCAAAAGTTTCGACTTGCAGATCGTCAACCACCTGGCACTGACAGGCCAACCGCCAACCCTGCTGGCGCTGTTCATTGCTCAAGGCATCGGGACGGCTGTCGCTGGGCAGGCCCTCGACACATTTGACCAGGCACGCGTGGCAACTGCCGGCGCGGCAGCTATAGGGCACCGGCACGCCGTTTTGATTGAGGGCATCGAGCAGGTTACTGCCCGCCGCCACTGCCCATTGGCGTTCGCCGACCCGTAACTCAGGCATCGACATTCTCCCAGGCGGCCGCGCAACGGTTACGGCCGTCACGCTTGGCGCGGTACAGCGCCTGATCGGCGCGGTGCAAGGCGTGATCCAGATCGTGGCCCAGTTCCAACAAGGTCATGCCCGCCGACAGGCTGAGATGGGCGATCTCCAGGCCGACCAATTCGACATCCATGAAGGCTATGCGCAAGCGCTCGCAACAGGCCGTCAGGCGCTCGGCATCGCAATCGGGCAACAACACCACGAATTCTTCACCGCCATAACGGGCCAGAATATCGCCATCGCGCAGGCAGGCCGTGGCCACTCCGGCGAACGCTTGCAGCACCTGATCACCGGCGGCGTGGCCGTGAACATCGTTGATGCGTTTGAAGTGGTCGAGGTCGATCAGCGCCAGGCCATGCACCACACCGACTTCCATGGCGTTCAACTCGCGGGAGGCCAGGCGCAGGAAATGCCGGCGGTTGAACAGCCCGGTGAGTTCGTCGGTCGCCACCAGGCCTTCGAGCTGGCGCATCATCCCGCGCAGGGTGTCTTGATGCGCCTGCAAGGCGAACCGCCGCTGCCGCATACGCTGGCGCGACACCTGGACGTAACGGGCATAGAGCACCAGCCAGCCGAGCACCACAAACAGCACGCACACCTGCAACAGGGACTGCGTCGGGTCGTGCAGCTCGAAGTGGTAGAGCTCCCATAACGTGATGGCGCTGAAACTGAAAAACACCAGCAACGCGCAACGCACAAAAGCAATACGCGACAGATGAAACAGCCCGAACAACAGGATCAGCAGGTAAAACACCAGAAACGCACCGCGCGCCTCGTCCAGATGGGCGATCAGCCAGGATTGCCAACTCAGCCCCAGCAGAATTTGCACTTCGGTCAGGCTGGGGTCGGAACACCGCAGGTTCGTGCCGCTGTAAAACACCGCGAACAACACGGCCTGACTGAACACCGTCAACACGCTGCCGATCACCATGCCAGCAAGGGAGTCGTTGTAATGGCCGGTGAAAAACGCCAGCCACACCAGCAGCAAGGCCAGGGCATAAGTGCCGGCCGCAAGGGCAAAGCGTTTGAGCAAAAGCCGCTGGATGGCGTTATGGGTCAATCGTTGATTCACCGTGCGAAAGGAGGCTGTCAGAGTGTCCTACTCTACAGGCCGGATGCCACTTTAGTGGCGAGTCTGATAAATGACCATTCAATTTTTGTGGCGAAAATCTGGCGTCAAACCCATGACCCGCTTCCTGTGAGTCGAGCCTTGCTGCATTCCAGGTAGCAGCTGCCGAAGACTGCGTTCGCTGTAGCAGCTGTCGAGCTTGCGAGGCTGCGTTCGGCTGCGAAGCAGTCGTGAATCCGGCTGACACGGTCTGCCTGACATACCGCAAATCTCTGATATTGCGACTGCTTCGCAGCCGAACGCAGCCTTCGGCAGCTGCTACAGGTTCGCGTTGTGCGGCTATATCAGGATTCGTGGCGATCCGCACCGGCGATGTATGCGACCAACGTTTGACTGTCAACAGATGTACCCGCCTTTGATGCGCGGTATACTGCCGCGCCTTTTTAGCGTCGCGCCAGCATGCCCGGCGTGCCTTGAAAGGTGTCTGCGACCGACCGATGCACCCAAGCCGCAGGCACCTTATTGAATGTTCCCGTCTTTTAGAGGAGCGCGACTCGATGACCGTGATCAAGCAAGACGACCTGATTCAGAGCGTTGCTGACGCCCTGCAATTCATTTCCTACTACCACCCCGTGGATTTCATCCAGGCGATGCACGAGGCCTACCTGCGTGAAGAATCGCCGGCAGCCCGCGACTCCATCGCGCAAATCCTGATCAACTCGCGCATGTGCGCCACCGGCCACCGCCCGATCTGCCAGGACACCGGCATCGTCACCGTGTTCGTGCGCGTAGGCATGGACGTACGTTGGGATGGCGCCACCATGGGCCTGGACGACATGATCAACGAAGGCGTGCGCCGGGCTTACAACCTGCCGGAAAACGTCCTGCGTGCCTCGATCCTCGCCGACCCGGCGGGCGCTCGTAAAAACACCAAGGACAATACCCCGGCCGTTATCCACTACTCCATCGTTCCGGGTAACACCGTGGAAGTGGACGTGGCGGCCAAGGGCGGCGGTTCCGAGAACAAGTCGAAAATGGCCATGCTCAACCCGTCCGACTCGATCGTCGACTGGGTTTTGAAAACCGTTCCGACCATGGGCGCCGGCTGGTGCCCACCGGGCATGCTCGGCATCGGCATCGGCGGCACCGCCGAGAAAGCCGCCGTGATGGCCAAGGAAGTGTTGATGGAATCCATCGACATTCACGAGCTTAAAGCACGCGGCCCGCAGAACCGTATCGAAGAGATGCGCCTGGAGCTGTTCGAGAAGGTCAACCAACTGGGCATCGGTGCCCAGGGCCTGGGCGGTCTGACCACCGTGCTCGACGTGAAGATCATGGATTACCCGACCCACGCCGCCTCCCTGCCGGTGTGCATGATCCCGAACTGCGCCGCCACCCGTCACGCGCACTTCGTGCTCGACGGTTCCGGCCCGGCCTCGCTGGAAGCGCCACCGCTGGACGCCTACCCGGAAATCGTCTGGGAAGCCGGCCCGTCGGCCCGTCGCGTCAACCTCGACACCCTGACGCCGGAAGAAGTGCAGAGCTGGAAGCCGGGCGAAACCGTCCTGCTCAACGGCAAGATGCTCACCGGTCGCGACGCCGCGCACAAGCGCATGGTCGAGATGCTGAACAAGGGTGAAACCCTGCCGGTGGACCTGAAAGGTCGCTTCATCTACTACGTCGGCCCGGTTGATCCGGTGCGCGAAGAAGTGGTTGGCCCGGCTGGCCCGACTACCGCTACGCGGATGGACAAGTTCACCCGTCAGATCCTCGAGCAAACCGGCCTGTTGGGCATGATCGGCAAATCCGAGCGCGGCCCGACCGCAATCGAAGCGATCAAGGACCACAAAGCCGTTTACCTGATGGCAGTCGGCGGCGCGGCTTACCTGGTGGCGCAAGCGATCAAGAAATCCCGCGTGGTGGCGTTCGCCGAACTGGGGATGGAAGCGATCTACGAGTTCGACGTGAAAGACATGCCGGTCACCGTTGCGGTGGACAGCAAGGGTGAGTCGGTACACATCACTGGCCCTGCGATCTGGCAGCAGAAGATCAGCGAAAGCCTGGCGGTGGAAGTGCAGTAAGCGCTTCAGTCTGCCCGTACGGCCGGCTCATCGTTATGGATGACCCGGCCGTTTTTTTTATCCAGTGTCCAAACCGTTCGCGATAGAAAAACCTGGTACTTTGGCAACTCTCAAGCCTGTCAGTCGCCCGAACGATCGGTGAGTGCGCGAACAGGACGCCGAGCCGATCACCTGCATGGTATGGTGCCCGCCCGACTTACTCTCTGTTTGCGCCAGCATGCTGCCGACCTCCCGTACCCTGCGTCTGTCGTTGTACTCCCTGCTGATCGTCGCCGGTGCCGTCCTCGCCGCCACCCTGGCCATCCGCCACGCCGAACGCCAGGCGCTGGAAGAAGACGCCGCCCGCGCCAACCAGCAACTGGCGCTGTACGCCAATTCCCTGCATACCCTGATCGACCGCTACCGCGCCCTGCCCGCCGTGCTGGCACTGGACCCGGAGTTACGCGCCGCGCTCGATGGCCCGGTAACGCCTGAGCAACAGGACGCACTGAACCGCAAACTGGAAAAAATCAACGGTGCCGCGCAGTCCTCGACCCTGGAACTGCTCGACCGCACCGGCCTGGCCGTGGCCGCCAGCAATTGGCGTTTGCCCAGCAGTTACGTCGGCCACAACTACGGTTTTCGCCCTTACTTCAGCCAGACCCGCACCCAGGGCGCCGGGCGCTTTTATGCGGTAGGCGTCACCAGTGGCATTCCCGGTTACTTTCTCTCCAGCGCGGTGACCCGCGACAGCGGCGAGTTCCTCGGCGCCATGGTGGTGAAACTGGAATTCCCGGAACTGGAGCGCGAATGGCGTCAGGGCAGCGACACGTTGCTGGTCAGCGATGCGCGCGGGATCATCTTCATTGCCAACCAGCCGGGCTGGCGCTATCGCCTGTTAAAACCGTTGAACGACAGCGATCACACCGAGCTCAAGGCCACCCGCCAATACGACAAACAACCGCTGACACCGCTGGATTACCAATCGCTGCAGCGCTTTGACGACAACAGTGATCTGGCGCGCGTCGTCGGTCCTGACGGCACGGCAAACTACTTGTGGGAATCGCTGCCGCTGACCACTGAAGGCTGGACCTTGCACCTGCTGCGCCGCCCACAAGTCGCCTTCGAAGACATCCGTAACGCCGCGCTCGCCGCTGCCGGGTTGTGGCTGGCGCTGGTGTTTCTGTTGCTGTTCCTTAATCAACGCTGGCGCCTGGCCAAAATGCGCCAACGCAGCCGCGAAGAACTCGAACAACTGGTGGAAGAACGCACCCGTGACCTGCGCACCGCTCAGGACGGACTGGTGCAATCGGCCAAACTCGCGGCGCTGGGGCAGATGTCCGCAGCGCTGGCCCATGAAATCAATCAGCCCCTGACCGCCCAGCGCATGCAGCTTGCTACGCTGAGGTTGCTACTCGATCACGGCCGGGTCGACGACGCCTACAAGGCGCTCAAACCGGTGGACGACATGCTCACGCGCATGGCCGCCCTCACCGGCCACCTGAAAACCTTCGCGCGCAAAAGCCCCAGCGGTTTGCGCGAACGGCTGGATCTGGCGGCGGTGGTGGATCAGGCCCTGCAATTGCTCGACGCGCGCCTGCGCGATGAACAGGTCAGCCTGGTGCTGCACCTGACCCGTCCGGCCTGGGTGCGTGGCGATGCGATTCGTCTGGAACAGGTGCTGATCAACCTGCTGCGCAACGCCCTGGACGCCATGCAGGGCAAACCCTGCAAGCGTCTGGAAATCCGCCTCGAAGCCGATGAACAGCTATGGCGCCTGAGTGTGATCGACAATGGCGGCGGCATTGCCGAAGAACACTTGAGCCAGGTGTTCGATCCATTCTTTACCACTAAGCCGGTGGGTGATGGCCTGGGCTTGGGGCTGGCCGTGTCCTTTGCCATCGTCCACGAAGCGGGCGGACGCCTGAGCGCCGATAATGGCGAAAAAGGCGCGGTGTTCAGCCTGACGTTGCCCATTGATCTGGAGGTAGCTGCCTGATGCTCAATTCGGTGATGGTGGTCGATGACGAAAGCAGCATCCGCAGCGCCGTCGAACAGTGGCTGAGCCTGTCGGGGTTCGAGGTGCAGCTGTTCAGCCGCGCCGATGAGTGCCTGGCGCAACTGCCGAAACACTTCCCCGGGGTGATTCTCAGCGATGTGCGCATGCCCGGCATGAGCGGGCTGGAGCTGCTGGCCGAAGTGCAGCACCGCGACGCCGATTTGCCGGTGATCTTGCTGACCGGTCACGGCGATGTGCCGATGGCCGTCGAAGCGATGCGCGATGGCGCCTACGATTTCCTCGAAAAACCCTTCAGCCCGGAAACCCTGCTGAGCAGCCTGCGTCGGGCGCTGGACAAGCGCCGGCTGGTGCTGGAAAACCGTGCCCTGCACGAACAGGCCGACAATCGCGCCAAACTCGATGCCACCCTGCTGGGAGTGTCCCGTGGTTTGCAGACACTGCGCCGGCAAGTGCTGGATCTGGCGACGCTGCCGGTCAATGTGCTGATCCGTGGCGAAACCGGCAGCGGCAAGGAACTGGTTGCCCGCTGCCTGCACGACTTCGGCCCCCGCGCCGACAAACCCTTTGTCGCGCTGAACTGCGCGGCGATTCCCGAGCAGTTGTTCGAGGCCGAACTGTTCGGCCATGAGAGCGGCGCGTTCACCGGCGCCCAGGGCAAACGCATCGGCAAGCTCGAATACGCCGACGGCGGCACACTGTTTCTCGATGAAATCGAAAGCATGCCGCTGGCGCAGCAGGTGAAGCTGCTGCGGGTGTTGCAGGAACAGAAGCTCGAGCGATTGGGCTCCAACCAGAGCATCCGCGTGGATTTGCGGATCATCGCCGCGACCAAACCCGACTTGCTGGATGAAGCCCGGGCCGGGCGTTTTCGCGAGGATTTGGCCTATCGCTTGAACGTCGCCGAGCTGCGGCTGCCGCCGTTGCGTGATCGGCGTGAAGACATTCCGCTGTTGTTCGAGTTCTTCGCGCAGAGTGCCGCCGAACGTCTTGGCCGTACCTTTCCACCGTTGAGCGGGCCGCAATTGAGCCATCTGCTGAGCCACGACTGGCCAGGCAATGTGCGCGAGCTGGCGAACGTCGCCGAGCGCCAGGTGCTGGGCCTCGGCGAACCGGAACCGGTGGGGATCGATCCCGGCCAGTCACTGGCGGCGCAGCAGGAAGCCTTCGAAGCGCATTGCTTGCGCGCGGCGCTGACCCGGCATAAGGGCGATGTGAAAGCGGTGCTTGAAGAACTGCAACTGCCGCGCCGGACCTTCAATGAAAAGATGCAGCGCCATGGGTTGAGCCGGGAGATGTTCATATCCGACACATGACCTGTGGCGAGGGGGCTTGTCGGAACGCCGCATCGCCCCGTTCGGCTGCGAAGCAGTCATAAAATCTGCAAATGTGGTGTACCTGAAAAAATGCCGGGGAGCGCTTCGCACTCCAACGGGGGCAAGCCCCCTCGCCACAAGTGATCGGCGGAAATCCGCTCATACTTACGCATACCTTGAGCGACTATCCGCTCAACAAAACCTCTCACCCCCTCTAAACCGGCCCTCCTCCCCTTGGCACAGCTCCTGCTATAGCCCCTGCAGGCTGCGTTTACACGCGCTCCACAAAAACAATTAAACGAAGGATCCTTCAATGGATAACTCCAACGCCCTGCCCCTTGGGTCGGCTGCCGTGCCGGCTAAAGAAAGAAGCACCGCCAGCCGGATCAAATCGATCTTCAGCGGCTCTGTCGGCAACATGGTCGAGTGGTATGACTGGTACGTCTACGCCGCCTTCTCCCTGTACTTCGCCAAAGTCTTCTTCCCCAAAGGCGACACCACCGCCCAACTGCTCAACACCGCCGCAATCTTCGCCGTGGGCTTTTTGATGCGCCCGATCGGCGGTTGGCTGATGGGCCTCTACGCTGACAAGGCCGGCCGTAAAGCCGCGCTCATGGCGTCGGTCTACCTAATGTGCTTCGGCTCGCTGCTGATCGCCCTGAGCCCGGGCTATGAAACCATCGGTATCGGCGCGCCGATCCTGCTGGTGTTCGCCCGCCTGCTACAAGGTTTGTCGGTGGGGGGTGAGTACGGCACCTCGGCGACGTACCTCAGCGAGATGGCGACCAAGGAACGTCGCGGCTTCTACTCCAGTTTCCAGTACGTGACGCTGATCTCCGGCCAGCTCATCGCCCTGGGTGTGCTGATCGTGCTGCAAAACTTCCTGACCACCGAAGAGCTGTACGCCTGGGGCTGGCGTATTCCGTTCGCCATCGGCGCGCTGTGTGCCGTGGTCGCGTTGTATCTGCGTCGTGGCATGGAAGAAACCGAGTCGTTCACCAAGAAAGAGAAAGCCCGAGAAAGCGCGATGCGCACCTTGCTGCGCCATCCCAAGGAACTGATGACCGTGGTCGGCCTGACCATGGGCGGCACGCTGGCGTTCTACACCTACACCACGTACATGCAGAAATACCTGGTGAACACCGTCGGCATGAGCATTTCCGACTCCACCACGATTTCCGCGGCCACGCTGTTCCTGTTCATGTGCCTGCAACCGATCATCGGCGGGCTGTCGGATAAAGTCGGTCGTCGGCCGATCCTGATCGCCTTCGGTATTCTCGGGACGCTGTTCACCGTACCGATCCTGACCACCCTGCACACCATCCAGAGCTGGTGGGGCGCGTTCTTCCTGATCATGGCGGCGCTGATCATCGTCAGCGGCTACACCTCGATCAACGCGGTGGTCAAAGCCGAACTGTTCCCGACCGAAATCCGCGCCCTGGGCGTCGGCCTGCCGTACGCACTGACCGTGTCGATCTTCGGCGGTACCGCTGAATACATCGCCCTGTGGTTCAAGAGCATCGGCATGGAAACCGGTTACTACTGGTATGTCACGGCGTGCATCGCGGTGTCGTTGCTGGTGTACGTGACCATGAAAGACACCCGCAAGCATTCGCGGATCGAGACCGACTGACAGCAACATTGATGGCGGCTGTACCGGCCTCTTCGCGGGCAAGCCTCGCTCCTACAGGGGTACGCGATCATCTGTAGGAGCGAGGCTTGCCCGCGAACGGGACACCTCGGTATCAGGTCAACTCAGCCGCCGTCTGCTTCGCGTACTTGCCCTGCACGTAAGACGCCCCCGCAATCATCACCACCAGAATCCCCGCCAACACCAGCGACGAACCGATGGTGCCGAAATCCAGGCCACCCTTTGCATGGGGTTTGGTCAGGAAGTCGCCCAAGGTTGCGCCGAATGGCCGCGTCAACACGAACGCCACCCAGAACAGCAGCACCGACGAAATCTTCGTGAAGTATTTCAACAGCACCACCAGCGCAATGGTCGAACCGATCAACAGTGCGCCGCCGGCAAAACCCAGGCCCGAGTCGTCGGCCAGGTAATCGCCAAGCGCCGTGCCCAGGGTGTTGGAAAACAGAATCGCCATCCAATAGAACATCTCGCCCCGGAAGGTCTGGACCTTGGTGACGTTCAGCGAATCGCCGCTCAAGCGCCAGGCCGCGAAAATCCCCAGCAGAATCGCAATCAGGATCATCGAACCCGTGGCGTAGCCCAATTCAAGGGTGCGGTCCATGAAGTCGGACATGGTGGTGCCAGCGGTGCTGGTCGACAGAATCACGATCCAGTACAGCACCGGCTTGTAAGTTTTGGACATCAACTGCGTGACCAGCGTCAGCACAAAGACGCTGATCAGAATCAGCGAGCTGATGGCGTAACCGACATTAAGGGTCATCGACAACAAATCCCCCGCGGTTTCACCCAGGGTCGTTGCGCAGATTTTCATGACCCAGAACGCCAGGGTGATCTGAGGAAGTTTATTCATTCAAGGCAAGCTCCAGTTCGTGGCGGTCGTTTCTTCGGGTTATTGACCGGTGCGCAGACTGGCGGTGGAGCGGTGAAAAATAGGTAAGTGCAGGATGAAAATTCTGTCACGCAGACAAGAGAGCCCGATTAATCGCTGGTTAATGCCCAGTACGCATCCTGCCCCCCGTCGATCAATTCATTGCAATGTGCAAACTGGAGTTACCCATGAAAACCAAACTGATGCTTGCCCTGACCCTCTCTGTGCTGGCGGCCAATACCTTCGCCGCCGATGGTTACGACCGCACCGGTTCCGCCGTCTTCACTGCGCAAAGCAACACCGCTGACGACAGCCGCACCGACGCGGCCAAAGTCGCTACCGACAGCGTCGATCGCACCGACGCTGCCCGTACCAACTGATCCCTGTACGCACCACACAGCCCGGCTCTGGCCGGGCTTAGTCATTTCTGGGGAAAGCAAAACCCGGTGATCGCCACAGAAGCCCCACTCCCACTGATTGAAATCTGCCGCTGGCCCTTGCACCATGCTCATCTCCCGGACGCCCTCAGGAATTCACTCCATGCCCGACGATATCCATTTCTACGAACCCGCCAACGGCCATGGCCTGCCCCATGACCCGTTCAACGCCATCGTCGGCCCGCGTCCCATCGGCTGGATTTCCTCCCAGGACGCCAACGGTCGCCTGAACCTGGCGCCCTACAGCTTCTTCAACGCCTTCAACTACATCCCGCCGATCATCGGGTTTTCCAGTGTCGGGCGCAAAGACAGCCTGAACAACATCGAGCAGACCGGCGAGTTCGCCTGGAACCTGGCGACGCGTCCGCTGGCCGAGCAGATGAACCAGAGCTGCGCCATGGTCGGGCCGGAAGTCAACGAGTTCGAACTGTCCGGGCTGACCACCGCCGCGTCGAAGATCATTCAGGTGCCACGGGTCGCCGAAAGCCCGGTGTCCTTCGAGTGCAAGGTCACGCAGATCATTCAGTTGCAGCGCGCCAACAAGGAAGTGGTGCCGAGCTGGCTGATTCTCGGCGAAGTGGTCGCCGTGCACATCGCCAAATGGCTGTTGAAGGATGGGGTGTACGACACCGCCGCGGCAGAACCGATTCTGCGCGGCGGCGGGCCAGCGGATTATTTTCAGCTGGGGCCAGAGGCACTGTTCAAGATGTTCCGCCCGGGGGCGGTCAAGTGATTACCAGAGCAGGTCGGCGTCTTGTTTGACGTCTTTGAGGTGGGTCAGCTCTTTGGCCGCGGCCTCGTCGGCTTCATGAGCGGTCTTGAACGTCTGGCCTTCCAGCACTTTGTGAAAAACCGGGGCACCGGAACCACCGAGGGCTTTGACGGCAATCGCGGCGTGGTAACCGCCCTCGCTCGGTACTACTGCTGAAACGGCTTCGAAGTGTTCAAAGGCTTTACGTGCCATGTCGCGGATCCTGGCTAATGGAGAGTTGCGCCATTAAACCCTCAACCGGCCAGTTTGTGTACCGCTGCCTGGGACTGGCCGAGGGCCTGGGTCGCCGAGACATCCTTGAAAGTATGGAAATCCAGGCTGTTGACCACCATTTCCTGCACCAGTTCGGCAAAAATCTGCATCGCCGGGCTGCCGAAGTAAGCGGTCATCGCCTGTTGGCTGGCCCAGAAACCGGACACCAGCCACAGCTCGGGATCACATTGCGAGTGCTGCAGGGCGAAGCTCAGGCAACCCGGCGCGTTGCGCGACGGTTCGATCAGGGCGCTCAGGCGCGCACCGAGTTCTGCCGAACGCCCGGCGCGGGCGCGAACGAAGGCCATATGACTGACGGGGATCTGCGTAGACATGTTCAACCCTCCCAGGGAGTCGAGTGGCAGCCGTGGGACGGGCTGCGACAGGATCCAAGATTAGGCGGCGCATCACAGTCAGCGTTAGTCGATTTCTGCCGGCTTATTGCACAATCCTGCGCAACTGCAAAAAGCCTCTGTAACAGCGCGCAAAGTATTGTCACACCGCTGTCACACCACTTTTAAGCAAGTTTCATCCACGTTGCCCTGCTATGGCAGCCTCGTGTATTCACCCCGCGCAGAATCAGGCAAGCTTTTGACAGGATGTGTCTACCGCTGTCCCTTGCACAAATTTAAGCTCGGCCCATGACCAACACTTCACGGAGGATTCCCTGCATGTCGTCGCTCGATCACTTTCAGGCTCCGCTTCCCGCTGACATGGAAAAACAGCGCGCGGAACTGGCCGACCTCATCCGTCGCAACACGCTGGACGATGGTTCCTATGCCACCGCCGTCGGTTCGCTGTTCATGTCGCGTCACAGCAAATCCCATGATTTCGCCCCGGGGCTGGCCCAACCGGCCCTGTGCATCATGGCCCAGGGACGCAAGGAAGTTCGGTTGGCGGACGAACACTTCAATTACGACCCGCTGAATTACCTGGTGGTATCGGTCTCGATGCCCCTGAGCGGGCGGGTGGTGAATGCCTCGCCCGAAGAACCGATCCTCGCGGTGCGGCTGGACATCGACCCGGCGGAAATCACCGCGCTGATTGCCGACGCCGGCCCCATCGGCCTGCCCACACGGCCCACGGGCCGAGGCCTGTATGTCGAGCGGATCGACGCGGCCATGCTCGACGCCGTGCTGCGCCTGGCGCGTTTGCTGGACACACCGAAAGACATCGCCATGCTGGCGCCGCTGATTCGTCGGGAGATTCTGTATCGGCTGTTGCGCAGCCAGCAGGGGCATCGGCTGTATGAGATTGCCATCGCCAACAGCCAGAGCCATCGCATCGGCCAGGCGATCAAATGGCTCAACGGCAATTATGAGCAACCGCTGCGCATCGATGATCTGGCGCGGGAAGTGAACCTGAGCGTGTCGACGCTGCATCACCGCTTCAAGGCGATGACGGCGATGAGTCCGCTGCAGTATCAGAAACAGTTGCGCCTGCAAGAAGCGCGGCGGTTGATGCTGGCCGAAGGGCTGGAAGCGTCGGCGGCGGGGTATCGGGTGGGGTATGAAAGCCCTTCGCAGTTCAGCCGCGAGTACAGCCGATTGTTCGGGGCACCGCCGCTGCGGGACTTGGCGCGGTTGCGGTTGACGGTTTGATCCGGCATTTGTTGCATGGCTGATGGCCTCATCGCGGGCAAGCCCGCTCCCACAAGGACCGGTGTACACGGAACCCTGTGGGAGCGGGCTTGCCCGCGATGGGGCCAGTAAAATCAGGCGCTCAACACTCGGCACGCCTCAGCCGGCAAGGTCACCGACACCGGATTGCCAATGCTCAACCCAACGTCCTGACACGGCGTGCTCAACGCGGTAAACGACACCCCGGAACATTCGACGGTGGTTTCGATGGTCGCGCCGATATCCCGCACAAACGTCACCTTGCCCAGCAAGCGATTCCCCGCCGTGGCCTGCGGTTGCGACAATTGCAGGTCTTCGGGGCGAATCAGCATTTTCACCTTCTCCCCCACCACGATGCTGCTGCAGATCGGCACTTGCAGCGCATCACCGCCGGGCAGGCTGACCTTGCCATTGCCCAACGCCGTGGCCGGGAAAATATTCCCCGAACCGATGAAGTCCGCGACGAATTCGTTGGCCGGGTGCCGATAAATCTCAATCGGCGTGCCCACCTGCTGCACCCGATGCTCACCCAGCACCACCACGATGTCGGCCATGGTCATGGCTTCGCGCTGGTCGTGGGTGACCATGATAGTGGTGATGTTCAAGCGCTGTTGCAGCTGACGGATTTCCACCTGCATCGACTCGCGCAACTTGGCGTCCAGCGCCGACAGCGGTTCGTCGAGCAGCAGGATTTTCGGCCGCGAGGCAATCGCCCGGGCAATCGCCACACGCTGACGCTGACCGCCGGAGAGTTTCGCCACCGGGCGATCAATCATTTCCTGCAGTTGAATCAGCTCAAGCAACTCCACCACCCGCGCCTGCTGATCGGCCTTGCTGACCCCACGCAGTTTCAGCGGATAGGCAATGTTCTCCCCCACCGTCATGTGCGGGAACAGCGCCAGGGATTGAAACACCATACCGAAATTGCGCTGATGCGCAGGGGTATGGCCGATGTCTTCACCGTCCAGGCGAATCTCGCCGCCGGTCAGGGTTTCGAGCCCGGCGATCATCCGCAGCAAAGTGGTTTTACCGCAGCCCGACGGGCCGAGAAAACACACCAGTTTGCCCTCGGGCAAATGCAGGTTCACATCCTTTACCGCGCAGGCCGAGCCGTAATGTTTCTCGACGTTTTCCAGAATCAGACCAGTCATTTGAATCACCTCAAGAAATCAGAACGAAACGCCGCCTTCGCCAACCAACTTTTCCAGCGCCCAAATGAGCACGAAGTCGATCAGCACGATCAGCACGGCAAACGAGAAAACGGTAGGGTCGAGCGATGACACGGTGCGGCTGTACATCCAGATCGGCACGGTCATGACGTCGATGGTGTAGAGGAAATAGGTCACGGTGAATTCGTTGAACGAGACGATGAACGCCAGCAGCATGCCCGCCAGAATCCCCGACTTCATCAACGGCACCACCACATCGACAATCGCCCGAGTCGGTGAAGCGCCGAGCATTTGCGCGGCCTCTTCGACTTCGCTGCCGATGGAGAGCATCGCTGCCGTGCAGTTTTTCACCACGAACGGCAGCGCCAGAATCACATGGGCAATCACCAGCCGCGAAGTGGTTATCTGGAACGGCAGACTGTCGAATACCAACAGCAAGGCCAGTCCCAACACCACCATCGGGAACACCAGTGGCAGCGACATCAATTGCAGCGCCACGGCCTTGCCACGGAACTCGCAACGGGTCAGCGCGTAAGCCGCCGGCACCGCGATGATCGTGGCGAAGATCATGGTCAGGCAGGCCACCAGCAAACTGGTGCTCATGGCCTTGCCCAGGCTCAGTACGTCGCTGGCGTCCGGCGAGACGAACGTGTGCCAGGCGGCCTTGTACCATTGCAGGCTGTAGCTGCTGGGCGGAAAGTCGAGGTTCGACGCGCCGCTGAATGACATGACAATCATGGTCAAAATCGGCAACACAGCCAGCAGCAGAATGAAGCCCGAGAGGATGCCGGCGAACTTGCCGGTATCGCCCGGCAGCAACGACTGACGCTTCTTGATCAAAGTGCTCATTGGGAAGCCTCCAGCATGCGCCGACGACGGCCAGTGATGTATTCGGACAAGGTCATGATGGCCAGGGTGGTAACGATCAGCACCACGCCGGCAGCGGACGCGGCGGGCCAATTCATCAGCGGGGCGATCTGGTCATGGACCATTACCGCCAGCATCGGCACGCGCCGACCGCCGAGCAGCAAAGGCACCACGAAGCTGCTGGCGTTGTAGGCAAACACCAACGTCGCGCCGGTGATGATCCCCGGAAAACTCATCGGCAACACCACTTGGCGAAACACCTGCAGGCGACTGGCGCCCAAGGTTGCAGCGGCTTCTTCGTAAGTGCGGGCGACTCCGCGCATGGCACTGGCAATCGGCAGCACAGCCAACGGGAACGCGGTTTGCACCAGGCCCATCAATACGCCGTTCTGGTTGTACAGCAGCATGATCGGCCGCTTGATCAGGCCCAGGCCCATCAGCGCCTGATTGAGCATCCCGCCCGGGCCGAGAATCACCAGCCAGCCATAGCTTTGCAGTAACAGGTTGACCAGCAACGGCAACAGCACCGCCGCCAGGAAAATCCGCCGCACGAACGGTGAGGTCAGCCGCGACATGGTGTAGGCCACCGGGATCGCCAGCAGCACCGCGATCACCGCGCTGATCAGCGCCAGGCGCAGGGTCAGCAGCAAGGATTTGAGGTAGTACGGTTCCAGCAATTGCGCGTAACTGGCCAGGCTGAAGCCGGACCACTCCGCACCTTTGGTGCCCACGCTCATGCGCAGCACCAGGAGGCTGGCGGCAATCAGCACGCCGAGAAACAGCATCGACGGCGAGAGGAAAAACCACGCACGCACTGTCGGTGAGACACCCCGATTAGCGCGCGTGGGTGCGACGCTTACCGGATGGGTCAGAGGTTGGTGTTCCATAGCAAGGGTCTCGTCAATGGAAAGCAGCAAGACTGAGATTCGGCAAAACCTGTGGCGAGGGAGCTTGCTCCCGCTGGGTTGCGCAGCGACCCCAATCAATCACCGCGCCCTTTCAGATAGAACGCGGTGCCTGGTTTTGCGGCTGCTACGCAGCCGAGCGGGAGCAAGCTCCCTCGCCACAATGAATCTTCAAACCGCAGAAATCAGGAAGAAAAGATTTCCGTGTAACGACGAATCCATTGGTCATGCACGGTGGCCAGGAAGGCGTTGTCGTGCATGATCGCCTTCTCGGCAATCTGCTCCGGCGTAAGGATGTACGGGCTCTTGCGGGCTTCGGCGGAGATGATCGCCTTGGCATTGACCGGACCGTTGTAGATGTCTTCGGCCATCTTGCCCTGCACCAGCGGGTCCAGAGAGTGGTTGATGAAGGCATAGGCCAGGTCGGTATCGCCCGGACGGCTTTTCGGCATCACCGAGAGCATCAGGTCGGTGTAGAAACCTTCCTTCATGCCGAACGTGGCGCCCAGACCGTAGGCCGGGTCGCGGATCTGTTTGGGGAAAAACGCCGGTGCGTACAAGCCGCCCATGTCCAGGGACCCGGTGCGGAACAGCTCGGCGATCTGGTTCGGGTTTTCGCCCAGGGTCACCACGCGGCTCTTGAGCTCGGCGAGTTTCTTGAAGCCTGGCTCGATGTTGTGTTCGTCACCACCGGCCAGTTTGGCGGCGATGATGATCAGGTCCATGGCCTCGGTCCAGTTCGGCGGCGGCAGGAAAATGTTCGGCGCCAGGTCGGCGTCCCACATCGCGGCGTAGCTGTCCGGGGCTTCTTTCTGGGTACGGGTGCTGTAGACCAGGCTGTTGCACCACAGCAGGTAACCGATACCGTGGCCATTGGCGCCGGTGCGATATTTCTCCGGCACGTCCACCAGGTTGGGGATGCGGTTGAGGTCGGGTTTTTCCAGCAGGTTGGCGGCGGCCAGGCCTTCGGCGCCGACGCCGGCCAGGGTGATGATGTCGTACTGTGGACGATCACCGCCGGCCTTGAGTTTGGCGACCATTTCCGAGGTACTGCCGGTGCGGTCAGCGATGACCTTGCAGCCGTACTTGTCTTCGAAGGTCGCCGCGATATTGCGCAATGCTGCCAGGCCAGTGTCATCGGACCAGGTCAGCAAGCGCAGGGTCTTGCCCGTAAAGCGCGTGTCGCTGGCATTGGCCCGGATGAACGGCATGCTCATGGCTGCCGCGGCTACCGACGCCACACCCACGGTTTTGATGAATTGACGTCTGTTCAGATCATGCTTGCCCATGAAGGACTCCCTTTGTTTTTTTAAGTATGAGGTTGGTCGCAACCGTTGCATCCGCGCGGCCAGATCGGCTTGAAGTCCCCGGTTTCAAAGGACTTGAGCTTGACCTGCGGGTTCATCCTGAGGTCGTGCAAAACACCTGACTATCGATAAATACTCATTGAAGCCATGACCCTGGCGCATGCCTCCTTTCGAGGCATGCGCTCACTGTTTTCGTGCTGTCAGACGGCCCGAATCACGTGTTTGATTTCCTGGAAAGCCTGCAAGCCCCACGGCCCCAATTCGCGGCCGATGCTGCTCTGTTTGTAGCCACCCCAGGCGGTCTGCGGGAAGATCACTTGCGGCGCGTTGATCCACACAAGCCCCGCCTGCAAAGCGTTGGCGACCCGATCGGCGGCCTCGCTGTCGCGCGTGACCACACTGGCCACCAGACCGAACGGGCTGTCGTTGGCCAAGGCGATCGCCTCGGCTTCAGAGCTGAAACTGCGCACGCAAATCACCGGACCGAAAATCTCTTCGCACCACAACGCACTCTCGAGGGGCGCGTCGATGAAAACGGTTGGCTGCAAAAAATATCCGCGTGAAAGGTCCGCCGGGCGATTGCCGCCGCAGATCAGCTTCGCGCCAGCGCTCAAACCGCGATCGATGTGGCCCAGCACCCGCTGGTATTGCGCCTGGTTGACCAGTGCGCCCATCTCCACGTTCGGGTCGAACGGGTCGGCCACGCGAATGGCTTCGGCACGGGCCTTCAATCGCGCGACAAATTCATCCGCCAGTTCATCGGCGACCAGTACGCGGCTGGTGGCGGAACACATCTGCCCGGCGTTGAAGAAACCGCCGCCACAGGCCACTTCCACGGCCAGTTCGATATCGGCATCGGCGAGCACCAGCAGCGAGGATTTACCGCCCAGTTCCAGGCTCACGCCTTTCACGGTTTCCGCCGCCCGCTGCATCACCTGCACGCCCACCGCATTGCTGCCGGTGAAGGAAATCTTGGCGATGCGCGGGTCAGCCGACAGCGGTGCGCCAACGGCAAGGCCGGTGCCGCAGACCAGGTTGAACACGCCGTCTGGCAGGCCGGCCTCGGCAATGATCGTCGCCAGTTCCAGTTCCGGCAGCGGCGTCACTTCAGACGGTTTGAGCACCACGCAGCAACCGGCGGCCAGGGCCGGGGCGAGTTTCCAGGCGGTGGTGACCATCGGGAAATTCCACGGCACGATCAGGCCGACCACGCCGCACGGTTCACGGCGCAAGCGGGCGCTGAAATCGTCACTCGGCAACGCCACGGCGCTGTCTTGTTTCGCGTCCAGGCCTTCAGCCAGACCGGCGTAATACTCGAAGGTGGCGATCACGTCGTCGACGTCGATGGCCGCTTCGAACAACGGTTTGCCGTTGTTGCTCGACTGCAACTTCATCAACTGTTCGCGCCCGGCCTGCACGCCTGCGGAGATTCTGCGCAGGATCGCCCCACGCTCGGCTCCGGTGGTTTTCGACCATTGCTTAAAAGCGTTGGCCGCCGCGGTGACGGCCTGATCGACAGCGTGTGCATCGCCGCCGTTAACGGTGGTCAGCAGGGCTTCGGTCGCCGGGTTGATCACGCGCAGATGTTCGTTGCCAGCGGACCATTGGCCATCGATGAACAGGCCGTCAAGGGTCGTCGGAAAGGTCATGGGAGCACTCATTGCGACACCGCCTTCATCCACTGGGTCTGGTCGATTTCAATCAGGGTCGGGCCCTGACGATCGGTGGCCAGGCGCAACGCATCACGCAATCCGTCAACACTGTTGACCGCTTCGGCCGCACAGCCCAGGGCCTTGGCCACACCGATAAAGTCCGGGGTATAGATGTCCACGCCCACCGGCTCGATGGCGCGGTTGACCATGTATTTCTTGATCTCTTCGTAGCCCTGGTTATTCCACAGCAACACGATCACCGGCGTACGCGCTTCCACCGCACTGGCCAGTTCCGGCAAGGTGAATTGCAGGCCGCCGTCGCCGATCAGGCACACCACCGGAGGGCGCGTGCCGCCTTCGACGCTGCCACCGAGCCAGGCGCCAATCGCCGCCGGCAAGGCGTAACCGAGGGTGCCGTAACCGGTGGACGAGTTGAACCAGCGACGCGGACGCTCCGGGTTGAAGGTCAGGTTGCCGGTGTACACCGGTTGGGTCGAATCGCCGACGAACACCGCGTTCGGCAATTCGTACAGCACGGTTTCCAGGAAGCGGGTCTGGGCCAGGGTCGGGGCGTCCCAGGTCGCGGCGAGCTCTTCTCGCAAGCGAGCGGCGCGCACCTGGCCCCAGTCATTGCGGCGCTCGGCCAGCGACTTGTGGGACAGCGCACTCAGCAGGGCCTGGGCGGCATTGCGCGAGTCGGCCACCAACGCCACCTTCGGCGGGTAATTACGCACGGTCTGGTCTGGGTCGATGTCCACGCGCAGCAGCACGCCCGGGATTTCGAAGCCGCCGGCGAAGGTGATGTCGTAATCGGTTTCGGCCAGTTCGGTGCCGATGGCCAGCACCACGTCAGCCTCGGCCACCAGCGCACGGGTGGCCACCAGGCTTTGGGTCGAACCGATCAGCAGCGGATGGCTGGATTCGAGCATGCCTTTGGCATTGATGGTCAGGGCCACTGGCGCATCCAGCAGCTCGGCCAGTTCAGTCAGTTCGGCCGCCGCATCGATGGCGCCGCCACCAGCAAGAATCAACGGGCGCTTGGCACCGGCCAGCAGGTCGGTCATGCGGCTGATCGCGCTGGGCGAAGCACCGGCACGATCGATGTTCACCGGCACGCTGGCGAGCAGGTCATCGGCCTCTTCGACCAGTACGTCCAACGGGATTTCGATGTGCACCGGACGCGGGCGACCGGCCTGGAACAGCGCGAAGGCCCGCGCCAATACGCCCGGCAATTCTGCCGCCGACATCAAGGTATGGGAGAACGCCGCCACGCCGCCGACCAGTGCGCTCTGGTTCGGCAGCTCATGCAGCTTGCCGCGCCCGCCGCCCAATTGGCTGCGCGATTGCACGCTGGAGATCACCAGCATCGGGATCGAGTCGGCGTAAGCCTGGCCCATGGCGGTGGTGATGTTGGTCATGCCGGGGCCGGTGATGATGAAGCACACGCCCGGCTTACCGCTGGTGCGAGCATAGCCGTCGGCCATGAACCCGGCGCCCTGTTCGTGACGTGGAGTGACGTGGTTGATGCTCGAACGGGCCAGCCCGCGATACAGCTCCACGGTATGCACCCCAGGGATGCCGAACACCTGCTCGACCCCGTAATCTTCGAGTAACTTGACCAATACTTCGCCGCACGTCGCCATGTGTTTGCCCTTTTTGTTCGTTTGAGACGCCGGGCCTGCGCAGTGTTTATGATGGATTGGCAGGCCCGGGAATGGCCTCATTGGAACGGGCGACACATAGCCGCAACAATGGATAAAAAGTCATACTAGCCATGTCCTCACGTCATACCTTGGATCCCAATGAAACGACTGCCTCCCCTGCCGGCGCTGCACACTTTTCTGATCACCGCGCAGTGCTGCAACTTCACCCGGGCCGCCGAACAGCTGCACATCACCCAAGGCGCGGTGAGCCGGCAGATCGCCGGGCTGGAAGATCATCTGGGCTATGAACTGTTCATTCGCCAGGCGCGGGGCTTGAGCCTGACCGCCGAAGGACGTGAGTGGTTGCCACGGGTGCAGCAGATTTTCGGCCTGATCGATGAGGCCGTGGAGCAGATCGGCGAGAAGCGCGAAACCTTGCAACTCAAGGCGCCGACCTGCGTGATGCGCTGGCTGTTGCCGCGCCTGTTGCAGTGGCAAAAGGAACGCCCGGATGTGCCGGTGGAATTGACCACCACGGTGAAACACGGCGTGGACTTTCATCGTGAACAATTCGACGCGGCGGTGATGTATGGCCCGCCGCCGGAGAGCTCACTGGCCTCCCATCATTTGTTCGATGAGCAACTGACGCCCGTGTGTTCCCGGCCGATGCTTGAAGGGCCACTGGCCTTGCAGACACCGGCAGACCTGCAACAGCACTTGTTACTGCATCCGACCCGGGATGAACGGGACTGGAAAGCCTGGTTGAAAGCGGCGGATATTCATCTGAGCAATGTCGGCAAGGGCCAGCATTTCGAAACCCTGGACCTGGCGATGTCGATGGCGTCCCAGGGGACAGGCGTGGCGATTGGCGATTGGTCGTTGATCGGCGATGACCTGAGCGCCGGGCGGCTGGTCATGCCCTTTGATTTGAAGGTGAAAACCGGATTGGCGTATTACCTGGTGTTCCCCGAAAAACCTGCGCCTTCGCCGAAGTTGCGCGAATTGATGGGGTGGTTGGTGGAGCAGGCGCAGGCACGCTGAACCGAAATCGCCCTGTAGCAGCCTGCGTTCGGCTGCTACAGGGGATGTGGTGTTGCGAAGTTAATACCCGACCGTAAACCGCTGGCGGGAATGCTTCGGCGTTTCCACTTCATCCAGCAACGCGATCGCGTAATCGGCAAAGGTAATCCAGCTGCGGCCCTGCGCACTCACCAGCAAGTCATCCTTGCCGACTCGAAACGTGCCGGTACGCTCACCTTCGACAAACTCCGCCGACGGCGACAGGAAGGTCCAGTCCAGGTCCCGTTCCTGACGCAAAGTGTTGAGGAAATCGGCACCGGCGCTGGCCTCAGCCTTGTACTCCGGCGGAAAACCTTCGCTGTCGATCACCCGGGTGCCGCCCGGCAGCAACAGCGAACCGGCACCGCCCACCACCAGCAGACGCTTGACCCCGGCCTGCTTCACCGGCTCGATGACGGCGCTGGCGGGGATGGTGGAGAAATGTGCAGCACTGATTACTGCATCATGGCCAGCGACGGCGGCTTGCAAAGCGGCAGCATCGAGCACGTCGACGTTTTTGCTGACGACACCGGCACGCTGGCCGATTTTCGAGGTGTCGCGGGCGATGGCGGTGACGCTGTGACCGCGACGCAGGGCTTCTTCCAACAGTTGGCTACCGGCACGACCGGTGGCACCGATGATTGCGATTTTGCTCATGACGTTCTCCAGTTGATGTAACTGTGATGTATAGCGTGTGTGTAATCAGCACAACCTTTGTGGCGAGGGAGCTTGCTCCCGCTGGAGTGCGAAGCGCTCCCTGCACTCCATCAGGTACACCGCATTTACAGGTTTTACGACTGCTTCGCAGCCGAGCGGGAGCAAGCTCCCTCGCCACAAAGGCTTGTTCAGTTTCAGGTCCGACGGGTTACCACTTCATCTCGCCCTTGGCGACTTTGGCGCTCAGCTCCAACGAGCTTTCTTCGCCCAGGGTCGGGTAGCGTTTTTTCATCGCGCCGATCAGTTCGGCTGAATCTTTCGCCTTGGCGGTTTCTTCGTCGAAAGCCTTGATGTAATCAGCGGTGAACCGCACAGCCGCCAGGGAGCGAGCGCTCTCGCCCAGGTAGTGACCCGGCACGACGGTGTTCGGCTTCAAGGCTTCGATCGTGTGCAGCGTCGTCAGCCAATCGGCATGGGACTGCGCGGTCTGGGTATCAGCCATCCACACATGAATGTTTTCGGCGACAACCACGCCACCGACCACTGCCTTGATCGACGGAATCCACACAAAGCTGCGATCCGGTTGCTTGCCATCCAGGCCGAGCACCTGCAGTTTCTGCCCTTCCAGCATCAGGCTGTCGCCCTTGAGCACGTGCGGCACGATGGTTTTGTTCGGCACGTCGGCGCCCATTTTCGGACCCCAGAACGCCAGTTTGCCGTCGACGGTTTTCTTGATGTGATCAACCGTCGGTTGCGAGGCCAGTACCTTGGCTTTCGGGAACGCTTTGGTCACGGTGTCGAGGCCGAAGTAGTAATCCGGGTCACCGTGGCTGATGTAGATGGTGGTCAGTTGCTTGCCGCTGGCGCGGATTTTTTCCACCACTTGTTCGGCCTGGGATTTGCCGAATTGTGCGTCCACCAGAATCGCTTCCTTCTCGCCGCTGACCAGTACCGAGGTCACTGGGAAGATCGCGTTGGTGCCCGGGTTGTAGACGTCCAGGGTCAGGGTCGACGCCGCAGCGGCGTGGGCCGCGAAGCCCAGTGCGGCGGTTGCCAGAAGAATGCGTTTGATTGAAGTGAAGCCGATCATCTGTTGCTCCGTTGTCCGAATGCCGTGCTTGGCGATGGGACAGAGCTTAGTTGCCTGGTTCGATACAAAAAATGCGATGCTTGAACATAGTTTGTTTCTGAAAGCGGGCAAATCATGGATCGTCTACAAGCAATGCGGGTGTTCGTCACGGTGGTGGACCTGGGCAGCCAATCGGCCGCCGCCGATCACCTGGACCTGTCGCGGCCGGTGGTTTCACGGTATCTGGCGGAGCTGGAAGATTGGGTCGGCGCACGCCTGATGCACCGCACCACGCGCAAATTGAGCCTGACCGCCGCCGGCAGTGAAATCCTGCCCCGGTGCCGGCAGATGCTCGATTTATCCAGCGACATGCAAGCCGCCGTCAGCGAGCCGGACGACGCACCGCGCGGCCTGCTGCGGATCAGCGTCAGCACCTCGTTCGGCCAGGCGCAACTGGCCGATGCCATGGCCGCCTACGTCAAACGTTACCCCGGCGTAAGCATCGATCTGCAAATGCTCGACCGCACGGTGAACCTGGTGGATGAGCGCATCGACCTGGCCATCCGCACCAGCAACGACCTGGACCCGAACCTGATCGCCCGGCGGCTGACGGTCTGCCGCTCGGTGATCTGCGCCTCCCCCGCTTACCTGCGCGAGCACCCGGCGCCGCAGCGGGTCGAAGACCTGAGCCTGCACAATTGCCTGACCCACTCCTACTTCGGCAAAAGCCTCTGGCATTTCGAGCAGGATGGCGAACCGGTCTCGGTGCCGGTACAGGGCAACATCAGCGCCAACGAAGCCAGCACGCTGTTGCGCGCGGCGATGGCCGGGGCCGGTGTGGCGATGCTGCCCAGTTACCTGGCCGGCATGCATATCCACAGCGGCGAACTGATCCGCCTGCTGCCCCAGGCCGAGCCCCGTCAGATGAACATCTATGCGGTGTATGCCTCACGCAAGCACATGCCGGTGGCGTTGCGCAGCATGCTGGATTTTCTGGTGCTCAGATTTCCCGAAGAACCGGCATGGGATGTGGGCCTTTAACCGGAGCAAATGTGGGGTGGTTTTGATGGCAACTCACCGGCGCTGACCTATGCTCAAAGCAGTACCCAAGGGTATTCGTTCAGAGGTCAACGCCATGAACATCAAAACAAGAAGATACCTCGCCATTTTCATCACCTGCGCGGCGACGCTGGCGCTGTATGGCACAGCCGCCTGGCGTGTCGAACAGTTGCGCAAAGTGCCCCATGACTTCGCGAGCTGCAACTTCGAGCGCTGCATCCCCCACAGCGCAAGCCTCAACGCCCTCCGCTGACGAACACCTTGTGGTGAGGGGGTCAGGTCTCGCTCTTCTGATCGGCAGCGTCCTGATCGGCCTTCAAGCGGTCGCGAAAAGCCTTGGGCGAGATCCCCACCCGACGTCGGAACAAGCGTGTGAAGTTGGTCGGATCGGAAAACCCCAGCACATCGGACATTTCATAAATGGTCATGCTGGTGTAGGTCAGCAAGCGCTTGGCCTCCAGCAACTGACGCTCGTGCATGATCTGCAACGCCGGCTGCCCCGCCAGTTCACGGCACGTGCCGTTGAGGTGGGACACGGAAATCCCCAGCCGATGGGCCAGGTCCTCGACCTTGACGTGCTGGCGATAGGTCTCCTCCACCAGCTGGATAAAACCGTTGAGGTATTCCCGGGCACGCTGCGGACGCTGATTGGCAGCGCGGCGCTGGATCACCTGACGGCTGACCCACACCATGATCACGCTGACCAGCGAATGCATGAGCATTTCCCGCGCCGGTTGATGGCCGGTGTATTCGCTTTGCAGCGCTGAAAACAGGCTGTTGAGGTACTCGCTGTCCTTGCCCGCCGGGTAGCTTTCGGCTTGGGCCAGGGCATTTACCGAATTGCCCAACTGCGCCTGAAGATGGGCGACCAGCGGCGCGGCCAGGGTGACGACGAACCCTTCGACGTCCTCGGAAAACCGATAACCATGCACCGATAACGGCGGCAGAATGATGATTGCCGGCTCAGCCAATTGTGAGCGTTTCCCTTCGATCTCAAGCTCTGCCTGACCTTTGAAGACGAAGAGCAACTGACACAAATCAGCGTGGCGATGGGGTTTTATTTCCCATTGATGTTCGCGGCTGCGTTTTGAAATGGTTTCACAGTGGAGCAAATCGGGGGTCGGCCAATCCAGGCTTTCACCGTAGAGTTTGAACACCGGAATCGATGGCAGGGCGGGCTTGTTCATCACTTCAATCCAGGCCTCGAAGGTAACGGGGCGATAATCGCACCGATTGGCAGAATGTACAGGTATCGGCTCAGTTTTCACCTTCAATTGACGGACCCGCAAGTGAAAAATGCAAGCACTCGATCCATAAAAATCATCCACCGGCGTTGGTCGCGTGGAGCTTGCGAGTCATAAAAACAATGAAAACACTAAAAACCCAAATCGCCATCATCGGCGCCGGCCCCTCTGGTTTGCTACTCGGCCAATTGCTGCATAACGCCGGCATCGACACCCTGATTCTCGAACGCCAGACCCCGGACTATGTGCTGGGACGCATCCGTGCCGGTGTCCTCGAACAAGGCATGGTAGAGCTGTTGCGTCAGGCCGGGGTGGGCCAGCGCATGGACGCCGAAGGGCTGGTTCACACCGGCTTCGAACTGGCCCTGGACGGGCGCCGGGTACACATCGATCTGCAAACATTGACCGGTGGCAAAACCGTGATGGTGTATGGCCAGACCGAGGTCACCCGCGACCTGATGGCCGCTCGTCGGGACGCCGGGGCGCAGACGATTTATGCAGCCAGCAACGTCGTCCCCCACGGCATGAAAACCGCTGAACCCTATGTGACCTTCGACAAGGACGGCGAAACGTATCGACTCGATTGTGACTACATCGCCGGTTGCGACGGTTTCCATGGCGTGGCGCGACAGTCGATTCCTGCCGACTGCCTGAAGGTATTCGAGCGGGTGTATCCGTTCGGCTGGCTGGGGATTCTCGCTGACACTCCGCCAGTTCACGAGGAGTTGGTCTACGCGCGGCATGAACGGGGCTTTGCGTTGTGCAGCATGCGTTCGCCGACACGCACCCGTTATTACCTTCAGGTACCGGCCCAGGATCAGGTCGATGACTGGTCCGACCAACGCTTCTGGGACGAACTCAAATCCCGTCTGCCAGCGGCCCTCGCCGATGTGCTGGTGACCGGCCCGTCGATCGAGAAAAGCATCGCGCCGCTGCGCAGTTTCGTGGTCGAGCCGATGCAGTACGGGCGGATGTTCCTGGTCGGCGACGCCGCGCACATCGTCCCGCCCACCGGTGCCAAAGGCCTGAACCTGGCGGCCAGCGACGTCAGTACGTTGTTCAATATTCTGCTGAAGGTTTACCGCGAAGGCCGTGTTGATTTGCTGGAGAAGTATTCCGAAATCTGCCTGCGGCGGGTGTGGAAAGCCGAACGGTTTTCCTGGTGGATGACCTCGATGTTGCATCGCTTCGACGAGCACGACGCATTCAGCCAGCGCATCAGCGAATCGGAACTGGCCTATTTCGTTGACTCCGAGGCGGGCCGAAAAACCATCGCGGAAAACTACGTCGGCCTTCCGTACGAGGCTATCGAATAGGCTCCTATCGACTTACACTGGCGAGCACTCCCGCTCGCCTTGCTCCTTGCGGGTCCATCACTGCCCGCAGGTTTTACCGTGACCAATCTCAACCGGCCTGAAACGCCCAAACCGGCCATTCGCAGCGTGCTGATCGCCCTGATGCTGGCGATCTTTCTGGGCGCGCTGGACCAGACCATCGTCGCTGTGTCGATGCCGGCGATTTCCGCGCAGTTCAAGGACGTCAGCCTGCTGGCCTGGGTCATTTCCGGCTACATGGTGGCGATGACCGTGGCGGTGCCGATCTACGGCAAGCTCGGCGATCTGTATGGCCGCCGCCGGTTGATGCTGTTCGGCATGGGTTTGTTCACCCTGGCTTCATTGTTCTGCGGCATGGCGCAAAGCATGGAGCAACTGGTGCTGGCGCGGATCTTTCAAGGCATCGGCGCCGGCGGAATGATTTCGGTGAGCCAGGCGATCATCGGCGACATCGTTCCACCGCGCGAACGCGGTCGCTATCAGGGCTACTTCAGCAGCATGTACGCGGTGGCCAGCGTGGCCGGCCCGGTACTCGGTGGCTACATGACCGAATACCTGTCCTGGCGCTGGGTATTCCTGATCAACCTGCCGTTGGGCCTGGGTGCCTGGTGGGTGGCTTATCGCACGCTGGTAGGGCTGCCGGTGCCGCAGCGCAAGCCGATCATCGACTACCTCGGTACGTTGCTGATGATCATTGGCCTGACGGCGTTGTTGCTGGGCATCACTCAGGTTGGCCAGGGGCATTCGTGGCGCAGCCCCGAAGTGGCGGGTTTGCTCGGTTGTGCGGTGGCGGTGCTGGCGGTGTTCGTCTGGCATGAACGGCGGGCGCGGGAACCGTTGCTGCCGATGCATTTGTTCGCCAACCGCAATGCGATCCTTTGCTGGTGCACGATTTTCTTCACCAGTTTCCAGGCGATTTCCCTGATCGTGCTGATGCCGCTGCGCTTCCAGAGCGTCACCGGCGCCGGGGCCGACAGCGCGGCACTGCACCTGTTGCCGCTGGCCATGGGCTTGCCGATAGGCGCCTATTTCGCCGGGCGCCGGACCTCGGTGACCGGTCGTTACAAACCGATGATCCTGACCGGCGCGTTGCTCATGCCGTTGGCGATTCTCGGCATGGCGTTCAGTGCGCCGCAGGCGTTTGTGCTGAGCAGCCTGTTCATGTTGCTCTGCGGAATCGCTGGCGGCATGCAGTTCCCGACGTCGTTGGTGGGCACGCAAAACTCGGTGGATCAACGGGACATTGGCGTTGCCACCAGCACCACCAATCTGTTCCGCGCTCTGGGCGGTGCAGTGGGCGTGGCGTTGATGTCGGCGCTGTTGCTGGCGTTGTTGCAGGACTCCAGTTTCGCGCACCTGGCCGGCTCGTCGCTGATTGCCGAGGGCCGTTCGGGGAATGTCTTGCTCGATGGTTTGAACGCCGCGCCGGGGGATGCGCAAAACGCCTTGCGCGCCGAGCTGCTGCTGACCTTCAGGCATTTACTGATGGTCAGCGCGGCGGTGTCGCTGCTGGGGCTGGCGGCGGCGATTGCCATGCCGAACAGGGTGTTGCGCGGGCGGGAAGACAAGGTTCGATAGAAAGACCGAGGCTTGCCCGCGAAGACGTCAGCCCGGACACCACTAGCGACCAGGCGTTGTGTTGCTTTCTGTGGCGAGGGAGCTTGCTCCCGTTGGGTGGCGCAGCCGCCCCAAACCCATTCACCACCGCTATTCAGATAACCTGCGGTGCCTGATTTGCGACTGCTGCGCAGTCGAGCGGGAGCAAGCTCCCTCGCCACAAAAGTCCCACTCCACAGGCCCACTCCACACAACATCACTGCATCGGGCTATTGAGGCCGGGCGTGCAGCTGTTGTTGCAGGTTCTGGATCTGCGCCTGCAGGGTGTTGATGTTGCGGGTGACCTGGCCACGGAAGGCGTCGAACTCGGCGGTATTGTTGCCACCTTGCGCCGCGGCCGGGCGGTTGTCCTGTTGGCTTTTGAGCACGATCATGTCTTGCTCCAGACGCTCGACTGCAGCGCTCGGGTTGCCTTGCCGCTTCAGCGCAGCGATATCGGCGCCAAGGCTTTTCAGTTGGGCGTCGACTTTGCTGGTATCAGCCGGTGCGCTCTTCAACGCGGCCAGCTCGCCGCTCAAGGCTTTGACTTGGGCCTGCAACTGAGCATTGGCCGCTTGTTGTTCGCTGGCCTGCGTGGTCATTTGCGCCAGGCGCTTGTCCAGATCGGAGGTCTGGCCGAGCACGCCTTGCTGCTGTTTACTCTGATCCTGGAGTTTGCTTTCCAGCTGTTTGCTCTGGTCCTGGAGCTTGCCTTCCAGTTGTTTTATTTGCAGCTTCAACGCTTCACTGCCGGTGTTGACCGTGGACTGGCTGGCCACGACCTTGCCGGAAATGTCCTGCAAGCGCCCCGCCGCTTCCTCACTGATACGGGCGAAACTTTCCTGGGTCGCCACCAGTTGTTGTTCCATCAGCGATATCTGCTGGAAACTCCACCAGGCAAGGCCAGCGAAGGCAAAGAACAACGCACCGACCAACGCCCACAGCGGGCCGGTGCTCGGGCCTTTGACCTTGACTACCGGTGTGGTGCGCGAATGCACGGAAGTGCGCGCGGTGGTCGGAAAATCATCGTCGTCGAGGCTGTCGGCACGCAGGCTCGGTACATCGTCGAAGTCGTCGTTGGCATCGTTACGCATGGACATTGAGTCAACCTTTGTAAAACGCGGTGATGGCTTGATGCGGCGAAGTATAACCCTCGCTGGCGCACCGGTTGACCCTGAACCCCGAACTCGGTTCAGTAGGGGGCGGCCCTTGTGTGTCAGCGAATGTCCTGAGCCTTCCACCAGGCGCAAAATTCATCGAGGGCGGTCCAGAGACTGACTTTCGGATCGTAATCCAGATAATGCCGGGCGCGACTGATGTCCAGGGTGAAATTTTTGTTCATTACCTGCATGCCCAGCCGCGACAGGGTCGGCTCGGGACGACCCGGCCACAGCTTGCAAACACCCTCGTTGAGCGCGGCAAGGCTGTAGGCCAAGCCGTAGGAACGGTAACGGGTCACCTGTGGCACATCCATATTGCGCATCACGTAATTGACCACATCCCACAACGGCACCGGCGCTCCGTTGCTGATGTTGTAGGCCTTGCCCAAGGCCGAACCGCTGGCCAGCAAGCTACTGAACAACGCCTCATTGAGGTTTTGCACACTGGTGAAGTCAACCTTGTTCAGGCCATTGCCGATAATCGCCAACCGCCCTTTGCGTTGCATCTTCAGCAACCTGGGGAAAATGCTCATGTCGCCTGCGCCCGTCACGAAACGCGGGCGCAGGGCCAGGGTTTCGAGGCCGAACTCCTGCGCACCGAAAACTTTTTGCTCGGCCAGGTATTTGGTTGCGGCGTAAGGATGCTTGAAGCGCTTGGGCACCTGGTCTTCGGTCAACCCCAGATGATCGCGGCCATCGAAGTAAATCGATGGCGACGACAAGTGCACCAGGCGCCGCACCCGTTGTTTCAGGCAGGCCTCGACCACGTTCTCGGTGACCTCGACGTTGCCTTGATGGAAATCCTGATAGCGCCCCCACAAACCGACAGCGCCGGCGCAATGGACCACGGCTTCGACGTCGGAACACAGGTCGCGCGCCAGTTGCGGGTCGCTCAAGTCGCCCTGGATGAACTCGGCACCACGGCGCACCAGATGCTCGACGCTCTCGGCCCGGCGACCGTTGACCCGCACATCCAGGCCCTGCTCCAGGGCGAAACGCGCAAAGCGCCCGCCAATGAAGCCGCTTGCGCCGGTGACCAGAATCTTCATGTATTGCTCCGAATATTTCGTTTTGCGTTTTTCGTTTTGCATAGGGCGTGAGGTCTTGACGCCAGCCGTCAGTCCAACGGCACCAGCCATTGCTTCGACGAACGCACCAATTGATCGGTGAGTAACCCCAACAGCTGACCGCCATTGCGCCAATGATGCCAGTACAGCGGCACATCGATCGGCTTATCTGGCAAAAGCTCCACCAATTGGCCGCGCGCCAGTTGCTCGCGCACTTGCAATTCAGGCACCAGGCCCCAGCCAAGCCCTGCTTCCGTGAGACGAAGAAAACCTTCGGAAGACGGGCATAAATGGTGTTCGAAACCGCCGTTCACGCCGACTGACGCGAGGTAACGATGCTGCAGGAAATCGTCCGGGCCAAATACCAGCGCCGGGGTTCTGGCCAACTGATCGGCACGCACACCTTGGGGAAAATGCCGGGCAATGAATGCAGGGCTGGCCAACGCACGGTAGCGCATCGCCCCCAACAGCACGCTGCGCGCACCGGCCACCGGCCGCTCACTGGCGCACAGACACCCCGCCACTTCGCCTGCGCGCATGCGTTTGAGGCCGACGGTCTGGTCTTCCACCACCAGGTCGAGCAACAGATGCTCCTGCGCGCAAAAATCCCCCACCGCCGCAGCCCACCAGGTGGCCAGGCTGTCAGCGTTCAGCGCGATACGCAGGCGTTCCGGCAGGCCTTCTTCGTCCAGCGCCGGCACCAGGCTTTGCAGATCGCGTTCCAGCAATCGCACCTGCTGCACATGGTTGAGCAATCGCCGGCCAATCTCCGTCGGAGCAGGAGGCGTGACCCGCACCAGCACCGGTTGGCCGACCCGCGCCTCGAGCAATTTGATGCGCTGGGAGATGGCCGATTGGGACAAGCCCAAGACCTGCGCGGCGCGTTCGAATCCGGCCTGCTCGATCACGGCGGCGAGGGCGGACAGTAATTTGTAGTCGAACATCAGTTTTCCTAATGAGCGATCAGCACTATTGGTTTTTCTTATACAACTTCCCACCGGAGAATGGCCAGCAAGAACTCTTGAACAAGGATCACCGACATGGCTGGCGAAACCTCTTTGGCAACCCTGCTGCGCAGCATGAGCCCGCAACTCAACGACGGCGAATACGTGTTCTGCACGTTGCCTGACGGCAAGCTGCCCGCAGGCCTTGAGATTGTCGGCAGCTTCCGCGAACAGGAAGGGCTGACGGTGATTCTGCAACGTTCCCACGCCGAGAAGGCCGGTTTCAGCTTCGACTACATCGCTGCCTGGATCACCTTGAACGTGCACTCAGCCCTTGAAGCCGTCGGCCTGACCGCCGCGTTCGCCACGGCACTGGGCCAGGCCGGCATCAGTTGCAACGTGATTGCCGGCTACTACCACGACCATTTGTTCGTCGGCCAGGCCGATGCCGAACGCGCCCTGCAGGTACTGCGGGATCTGGCGGCCAACGCGGAGTAAAAATCTTATGTGGCAAAGCTATGTGAACGGCCTGTTGGTGGCCGCCGGGCTGATCATGGCGATCGGCACTCAGAATGCGTTTGTGTTGGCGCAGAGCCTTCGACGTGAACATCACCTGCCGGTGGCGGCGCTCTGCGTAACCTGCGATGCGTTGCTGGTGGCCGCCGGGGTGTTCGGCCTGGCGACGTTGCTGGCGCAGAACCCGACTCTGTTGGCCATCGCTCGTTGGGGTGGCGCGGCGTTTCTGCTGTGGTATGGCAGCCTGGCGCTGCGTCGGGCGTGCTCGAAACAGAGCCTGCAACACGGCGAGAACCAGACCGTGCGCTCATTACGGGCGGTGCTGCTCAGCGCTTTGGCGGTGACCTTGCTCAACCCGCACGTCTACCTGGACACCGTGTTGCTGATCGGCTCCCTTGGCGCACAACAGACCGAGCCCGGTGCTTATGTCGTGGGCGCGGCCAGTGCATCGTTGCTGTGGTTTTTTACCCTGGCCCTTGGCGCAGCGTGGTTGGCACCGTGGTTGGCACGGCCAAGCACTTGGCGAATCCTCGACCTGTTGGTGGCCGTAATGATGTTCACCGTAGCGTTCCAGTTAATCATCGCTTCATGATTTATTCCAAAAGGCTCTGGAACCTCTATTCCACACAGTTGTTGCGTGGTTATGCCGCACCCCCGGTGCTATGATCCGATCCCTGCGCCGCAAAGAGTACAAACTCCCCGGCGCATGTCTGGCCGCCCGTGATCGGCCTTGCGCTCACCGCAACTGACCTGATTAGGAGAATCATCATGGCTTTCGAATTGCCGCCGCTGCCTTACGCGCACAATGCCCTGCAGCCGCACATTTCAGAGGAAACTCTGCAATACCACCACGACAAGCACCACAACACCTATGTCGTGAACCTGAACAACCTGGTGCCAGGCACCGAGTTCGAAGGCAAGACCCTGGAAGAAATCGTCAAGACTTCCTCGGGCGGTATCTTCAACAACGCCGCTCAGGTCTGGAACCACACTTTCTACTGGAACTGCCTGGCGCCAAACGCCGGCGGTCAACCAACCGGCGCTCTGGCTGATGCCATCAACGCTGCTTTCGGTTCGTTCGACAAGTTCAAGGAAGAGTTCAGCAAAACGTCCATCGGCACCTTCGGTTCCGGTTGGGGCTGGCTGGTGAAAAAGGCTGACGGTTCCCTGGCCCTGGCCAGCACCATCGGCGCCGGCAACCCGCTGACCAGCGGCGATACCCCGCTGCTGACCTGCGACGTCTGGGAACACGCTTACTACATCGACTACCGCAACCTTCGTCCGAAGTACGTCGAAGCGTTCTGGAACCTGGTCAACTGGAAATTCGTGGCTGAGCAGTTCGAAGGCAAAACCTTCACCGCTTAAGCTTCGCGCCAGTCAAAAAACCCGGCTTTTATGCCGGGTTTTTTTATGCCATCGAAAATCTGTACGTAAGGCGTGCTTTCCCACAACGCGAGCCGCATTCGCCCTCTTGCCCCCGCAGTACAGCGGTCTAACATCAACACAAGGAAAAATTGCCTCAACCGCCTCAAGTTGAGGGCCCCGGCAACCGACACAGTGTTAATAGGGCAAATACTCCAAACAGCAGCATATCGGCCAAGCTACCGGCAATATCCCCCGGGTTGGATTGTCCCTTTGACTGCCATCACGGGATTGCCAATACTCATGGCAACTTGACGCTACCCGCACGGAACAAGGAATAACCCTTTGAAGCTGGAACTCAAGAACAGCTTGTCGGTGAAGTTACTCCGGGTCGTGCTCCTGTCGGCATTGATCGTCGGCGTGGTCTTGAGCTGCGCACAGATTGTTTTCGATGCCTATAAAACACGTCAGGCGGTTGCCAACGATGCCCAGCGCATCCTCGACATGTTCCGCGATCCCTCCACTCAGGCGGTCTACAGCCTGGATCGGGAAATGGGCATGCAGGTGATCGAAGGCCTGTTCCAGGATGACGCCGTGCGCATGGCCTCCATCGGCCACCCCCACGAAGCCATGCTCGCGCAAAAATCCCGCGAGCTTCAGCAGTCCCACAGCCGCTGGCTGACTGACCTGATCCTCGGCCAGGAACGCACGTTCACCACCCAACTGGTGGGTCGCGGTCCCTACAGCGAGTACTACGGCGACCTGAGCATTACCCTCGACACCGCCACCTACGGCCAGAGCTTCATCGTCAGTTCGGTGATCATCTTCATCTCTGGCGTCTTGCGCGCGCTGGCCATGAGCCTGGTGTTGTATCTGGTTTACCACTGGCTGCTGACCAAACCATTGTCGCGGATCATCGAACATCTGACTGAAATCAACCCGGACCGGCCCAGCGCCCACAAGATCCCACAGCTCAAGGGTCATGAAAGAAACGAGCTGGGGGTCTGGATCAACACCGCCAACCAGCTGCTCGAATCCATTGAGCGCAACACTCACCTGCGCCACGAAGCAGAAAACAGCCTGTTACGCATGGCCCAGTACGATTTTCTCACCGGTCTGCCGAACCGCCAGCAATTGCAGCAACAGCTGGACAAGATCCTTGTCGACGCCGGCAAACTGCAGCGTCGGGTCGCGGTGTTGTGTGTCGGGCTCGATGACTTCAAAGGCGTCAACGAACAGTTCAGCTACCAGACCGGCGACCAGTTGCTGCTGGCCCTGGCCGATCGCCTGCGGGCTCACAGCGGCCGCCTCGGCGCCCTCGCCCGCTTGGGTGGCGACCAGTTCGCGCTGGTCCAGGCCGACATCGAACAACCCTACGAAGCCGCCGAACTGGCCCAAAGCATTCTCGATGATCTGGAAGCGGCGTTCGCCCTCGATCATCAGGAAATCCGCCTGCGCGCCACCATCGGCATCACCCTGTTCCCCGAGGACGGTGACAGCACCGAGAAGCTGCTGCAAAAAGCCGAGCAGACCATGACCCTGGCCAAGACGCGCTCGCGCAACCGCTATCAGTTCTATATCGCCAGCGTCGACACGGAAATGCGTCGGCGTCGCGAGCTGGAAAAAGATCTGCGTGACGCCTTGATCCGCGACCAGTTCTACCTCGTCTACCAGCCGCAGATCAGCTACCGCGATCATCGCGTGGTAGGTGTCGAGGCGTTGATTCGCTGGCAGCATCCCGAGCATGGGCTGGTGCCGCCGGACCTGTTCATTCCGCTGGCCGAACAGAACGGCACCATCATCGCCATCGGCGAATGGGTGCTGGACCAGGCCTGCAAACAACTGCGCGAGTGGCACGATCAGGGCTTCGTCGACCTGCGCATGGCGGTGAACCTGTCCACCGTGCAATTGCACCACGCCGAGTTGCCGCGGGTGGTCAATAACCTGCTGCAGATCTACCGCCTGCCACCGCGCAGCCTGGAGCTGGAAGTCACCGAAACCGGCCTGATGGAAGACATCAGCACCGCCGCCCAGCACTTGCTGAGCCTGCGTCGCTCCGGCGCGCTGATCGCCATCGACGACTTCGGCACCGGTTATTCGTCATTGAGTTATCTGAAAAGCCTGCCGCTGGACAAGATCAAGATCGACAAGAGCTTCGTCCAGGACCTGCTCGATGACGACGACGATGCGACCATCGTCCGGGCCATCATCCAGCTGGGCAAAAGCCTGGGCATGCAGGTGATTGCCGAAGGCGTGGAAACCGCCGAGCAAGAGGCCTACATCATCTCCGAAGGCTGCCACGAAGGTCAGGGTTATCACTACAGCAAACCGCTGCCGGCGCGGGAATTGAGCGTCTACCTCAAGCAGGCCCAGCGCAGTAACGCGGCCATCCTCTGAAACAACGGCGATCTTTTGATCTGCGTGAATAAGAAATATTTGCAGGCGTAACCCTTTACAGATAATGCGAAAGATTTGCATTATGTCGCACTTTTGCGCGCCGCCCGTGCGCGCCCACTCCATCACCGAAGCAGGATGTTCGCCATGATTCGTATGCCTCTGGCCACCGCCAGTCTGCTGGCCATCGCTATTTCCCTCGCCGGT
Organism: Pseudomonas sp. GR 6-02; assembly: GCF_001655615.1. Taxonomy (GTDB): domain Bacteria; phylum Pseudomonadota; class Gammaproteobacteria; order Pseudomonadales; family Pseudomonadaceae; genus Aquipseudomonas. The sequence continues at coordinate 1,320,231 of NZ_CP011567.1, read as the reverse complement.
TGCGGCGAAGGCAAAGACAAGGCTGCCGCTCAACAAGCGCCGACCCCGGCCGCCAGCACAGCTGCGCCTGCTACCACCGCTAAAGTCGATGAAGCCGCCGCCAAGGCTGTGGTCGCGCATTACGCCGACATGGTCTTTGCCGTTTACAGCGATGCCGAATCCACCGCGAAAACCCTGCAAACCGCCGTCGACGCGTTCCTCGCCAAGCCGGACGCCGACACCCTCAAAGCCGCCCGGGCTGCCTGGGTCGCGGCCCGCGTGCCTTACCTGCAAAGCGAAGTGTTCCGCTTCGGCAACACCATCATCGACGACTGGGAAGGCCAGGTGAACTCCTGGCCACTGGACGAAGGCCTGATCGACTACGTCGACAAATCCTACGAACACGCACTGGGTAACCCGGGCGCTACTGCCAACATCATCGCCAACACCCAGATTCAGATTGGCGAAGACAAGGTCGACGTGAAAGACATCACCCCGGAAAAACTCGCCAGCCTGAACGAGCTGGGCGGTTCCGAGGCCAACGTCGCCACCGGCTACCACGCCATCGAATTCCTGCTCTGGGGCCAGGACTTGAACGGCACCGGCCCTGGCGCCGGCAACCGCCCAGCCTCCGACTACCTGGAAGGCAAAGGCGCTACCGGCGGTCACAATGATCGTCGTCGCGCTTACCTGAAATCCGTGACCCAACTGCTGGTCAACGACCTGGAAGAAATGGTCGGTAACTGGAAGCCGAACGTGGCCGACAACTACCGCGCCACCCTGGAAGCGGAACCGGCTGAATCCGGTCTGCGCAAAATGCTGTTCGGCATGGGCAGCCTGTCCTTGGGCGAACTGGCGGGCGAGCGCATGAAGGTTTCCCTGGAAGCCAACTCCCCGGAAGACGAACAGGATTGCTTCAGCGACAACACCCACAACTCGCACTTCTACGATGCCAAAGGCATTCGTAACGTGTACCTGGGCGAATACACCCGTGTCGACGGCACCAAAATGACCGGCGCCAGCCTGTCGTCCCTGGTGGCCAAGGCCGACCCGGCTGCCGATGCCGCGCTGAAAGCCGACCTGGCTGCGACCGAAGCCAAGATCCAGATCATGGTCGACCACGCCAACAAGGGTGAGCACTACGACCAACTGATCGCTGCCGGCAACACCGCTGGCAATCAGATCGTGCGCGACGCCATTGCCTCTCTGGTCAAGCAGACCGGTTCGATCGAAGCTGCCGCCGGCAAACTGGGCATCAGCGACCTGAACCCGGACAACGCTGATCACGAGTTCTGATCAACGCTGGCTGAGCGAATACAAAGGCGACCTTCGGGTCGCCTTTTTCATGCCTGTCTTTTGGGTGATGCTGATGACCTCATCGCGGGCAAGCCACGCTCCCACGGGGTCAGCGCAAAACCCTGTGGGAGCGTGGCTTGCCCGCGATGGGGGCGACGCGGTCTGACATCAAACCCTGCCTCACATCAACCAAACGATAATTCCTCTTATTCAAACTCCCCTGCCCTGTTAGACTTTGCGCCCTTGTTTTGCTCGTCTTGCAGGATGTCCGATGCCCACGCTGCCTCTTCGCTTGTCTGCACTGTTGCTGGCCCTGGGCCTGAGTGCCTGCGATGACGCCCCGCGTTTTACCCAGGCCGAACCTGGTGAAGCCCGGTCCGGTGGCAGCGCAACAGTGCGCAAGACCGATAAGAACGCATTCTCCTTGCCCTCCGCCAATCTGGCGCCGTCACGACGCGTCGACTTCAGCGTCGGTAATAGCTTCTTTCGCAGCCCCTGGGTGATCGCGCCGTCGACCACCACCGCCCGCGATGGCCTCGGCCCGTTGTTCAATACCAACGCCTGCCAGAACTGCCACATCAAGGACGGGCGCGGTCATCCGCCAACGCCCGATGCGCCGAATGCGGTGTCGATGCTGGTACGCCTGTCGATTCCCAATGCCCCCGCCTACGCCAAGGTCATCGAACAACTGGGCGTGGTGCCGGAGCCGGTCTACGGCGGCCAGTTCCAGGACATGGCGGTGCCCGGCGTCGCCCCGGAAGGCAAGGTGCGTGTCGATTACACGCCGGTCCCGGTACGCTTCAAGGACGGCAGCGAAATCGAGTTGCGTAAACCAATCTTGCAGATGACCCAACTCGGCTACGGCCCGATGCACCCGGACACACGTTTCTCGGCGCGCATCGCACCGCCGATGATTGGCCTGGGCTTGCTTGAAGCGATTCCCGACGAGGCCATCCTGGCCAACGCCGAGGCTCAGGCCCGGGAGAAAAACGGCATCGCCGGACGACCGAACCGGGTCTGGGACGACGCGCAGCAGAAGACTGTTCTCGGACGATTTGGCTGGAAAGCCGGGCAACCGAACCTCAATCAGCAGAATGTTCATGCGTTCTCTGGTGATATGGGCCTCACGACCAGCCTGAAACCCATTGATGACTGCACCGACGCCCAAACTGCTTGCAAACAGGCGCCCAACGGCAATGGCCCCGATGGCGAGCCGGAAGTCAGCGACAACATTTTGCGTCTGGTGCTGTTCTACAGCCGTAACCTCGCCGTGCCGGCCCGTCGCGATGTTGGCGCACCTGAGGTGCTGGCCGGCAAGAATCTGTTTTTCCAGGCCGGATGCCAGTCCTGTCACACCCCTCAATACACCACCGCCGCCAACGCCGCGGAACCTGAATTGGCCAATCAAGTGATTCGCCCTTACAGCGATCTGCTGCTGCACGACATGGGCGACGGTCTGGCCGACAACCGCACCGAGTTCCAGGCCAGTGGCCGCGACTGGCGTACGCCGCCGTTGTGGGGCATCGGCCTGACGCAGACGGTCAGCGGACACACCCAGTTTTTGCACGACGGCCGCGCCCGCAACCTGCTCGAAGCCGTGCTCTGGCATGGCGGCGAGGCAAAAGCGGCGCAGCAACAGGTTTTGTCTTTCAACGCCGAGCAGCGCGCGGCGTTGCTGGCGTTTTTGAATTCCCTTTAATACGTATTCCTTCAGCGGGAGCCCGACATGTTCCGTCCCAAATTGTTGTTCACCAGCCTTGCCGCCCTCGCCCTGGGCGCCTGTTCGCCCCAGGATCCGCAAGCGGTCACCTCGGCGGCCATCGCCAAGCAAGTGATCCTGCCGAGCTACAGTCGTTGGGTTGAAGCCGACCGGCAATTGGCGGTCAGCGCCCTGGCGTTCTGCCAAGGCAAGGAAACCCTGGACACCGCTCGCGCCGACTTCCTGCACGCGCAAAAAGCCTGGGCCGAGTTGCAACCGCTGCTGATCGGGCCGCTGGCCGAAGGCAACCGTTCGTGGCAGGTGCAGTTCTGGCCGGACAAGAAAAACCTCGTCGGCCGTCAAGTCGAGCAACTGGTCACTGCGCAGCCGCAGATCGATGCTGCCGCCCTGGCCAAGTCCAGCGTCGTGGTGCAAGGCCTCTCGGCTTATGAATACATCCTGTTCGACAGCAAGATCGACATGGCCGACAGCGCTCAGAAAGCCAAATACTGCCCGCTGCTGACCGCCATTGGCGAGCGTCAGAAGCAACTGGCCGAAGAGATCCTGTCGCGCTGGAACACCAACGACGGCATGCTCGCGCAGATGAGCAAATTCCCCAACCAGCGCTACGCCGACTCACACGAAGCGATCGCCGATCTGCTGCGTGTGCAAGTGACTGCACTGGACACCCTGAAGAAAAAACTCGGCACGCCGATGGGCCGTCAGAGCAAGGGTACGCCACAGCCATTCCAGGCCGATGCCTGGCGCAGCCAATCGTCGCTCAAAGGCATGGAAGCAAGCCTGAGCGCTGCGCAAACCGTCTGGGTGGGTGTCGACAACAAAGGCCTGCGCGGTCTGCTGCCGAACGAGCAAAAACCGTTGGCCGACAAGATCGACGCGGCCTACGCAGCGTCCCTGAAACTGCTTGCCGGCAACCAGCGCTCGCTGACCGACATGCTCACCGACGATGCCGGTCGCCAGCAGCTGAACGACATCTATGACAGCCTCAACGTTGTCCACCGCTTGCACGAAGGCGAACTGGCCAAGGCGCTGGGCATCCAACTGGGCTTCAACGCCAACGACGGCGACTGATGAGGGCAAGTGCCATGCTGCGACGCCAGGCTCTGACGTTAGGGAGTTTGCTGCTGGGTGCGGTGACACTGGGCGGCTGGACGCTGTTCAAGCAAAAGGACAAAAGCCCGCTGCTGCTCTCGGCGCGGGACGACGGTGACGGCAAGCACTATGCCGTCGGTTATCGACTGGACGGCACCCGGGTGTTTGCCACCCAGGTCGGTCAGCGCTGCCATGACATCATCAACCACCCGACACTGCCGATTGCGCTATTCGTCGCTCGGCGTCCGGGCACCGAGAGCTACCTGATCGACCTGCGCGACGGCACGCTGCTGCAAACCGTGGTGTCGCAGCCGAACCGGCACTTCTACGGTCACGCGGTGATTCACCAGAGCGGTGACTGGTTGTACGCCACCGAAAACGACACCTCCGATCCGGGCCGTGGCCTGCTTGGTGTGTATAAGTTCGAAGGTGAGCGACTGGTGCACAGCGGCGAAATTTCCACCCACGGCGTCGGCCCGCATCAGGTGTCGTGGATGCCCGATGGCGAGACGCTGGTGGTGGCCAACGGCGGCATTCGCACCGAGGCCGAAAGCCGGGTCGAGATGAACCTCAATGCCATGGAGCCGAGCCTTGTGCTGATGCAACGCGACGGCACGCTGCTGAGCAAGGAAACACTGGCCCAGCAGATGAACAGCGTGCGGCACTTGGGTATCGCCAGTGACGGCACCATCGTCGCCGGTCAGCAGTTCATGGGCGATGCTCACGAGTCTTCGGAGCTGCTGGCAATCAAGCGTCCCGGTCAACCGTTCGTGGCCTTCCCGGTGCCTGAGCATCAGTTACAGGCCATGGGGCATTACACCGCCAGCGTTGCCGTACACAGCGAACTGCGCCTGGTCGCCCTGACCGCGCCGCGGGGCAACCGCTTTTTTATCTGGGACCTGGACAGCGGTGAAGTACGCCTGGATGCACCGCTTCCCGATTGCGCCGGGGTCGGGGCCGTGGCCGATGGTTTTGTCGTGACCTCCGGGCAAGGCCGTTGCCGGTTCTACGATTGCCGCCAGACAAACCTTGTTGCAAAACCTCTGGAATTGCCTGCGGGGCTCTGGGACAACCACCTTCACCTGATCTGAACACGCAACCTGTAGCAGCTGGAATCCCCTTCGCAGTGGGAGTAATGTTTTCGCCTGTCTCACCTGATTTTCTCCAAGGAAATGGAAATATGCTGCGTCGCCGCATGCTGATCATGTTGGGTGTTGTCCTGCTAATCGTGCTGGTCCTGGCCGGTTACAAAGCCTTCTCCATCTATACGATGATGAAGGGCTTCTCTGTGCCGAAACCACCGATCAGCGTCGCCGTGGCCACCGCCACCGAACGTCCGTGGCAAAGCCGTTTGCCAACGGTCGGCACCCTTACGGCGCTGCAAGGGGTCGATCTGAGCCTGGAGGTCGACGGCACCGTCAAGGAAGTTCAGTTCGAGTCAGGACAGAAGGTCAAGGTCGGTCAGCCGCTGCTGCAACTCGACAGCGCCGTGGAAACCGCCCTGCTGGCAACAGCCCAGGCCGACCTGGGACTGGCGCAACTGGATTACGGTCGCGGCAGCCAACTGGTGGGCAGCCGGGCTATTTCCAAAGGCGAGTTCGACCGACTCTCGGCGGTATTGCAAAAGAGCCGGGCCACGGTCAATCAGCTCAAGGCGGCGCTGGAGAAAAAACGAATCCTCGCACCGTTCAGCGGGACCATCGGTATTCGTCGGGTAGACGTCGGCGACTACGTGGCCAGCGGCACGATGATCGCCACCCTGCAAGACCTCAGCAGCCTCTACGTCGACTTCTTTGTACCCGAGCAGGACGTGCCGAAGATCACCCTCGGCCAATCGGTACAGGTCATCGTCTCGGCCTACCCGACGGAAACTTTCCCCGGCACCGTCAGCGCCATCAACCCGAAGGTAGAAAGCAGCACCCGCAACGTGCTGGTGCGCGCGACCCTGGCCAACCCCGATGGCAAACTCCTGCCGGGGATGTTTGCCAGCCTGCAGGTGTTGTTGCCCGACCCGCAGCCGCACATCGTGGTGCCGGAAAGCGCGATCAGCTACACCCTTTATGGCAACTCGCTGTATGTCGTCGCGCAGAAAAAGGCCGAAGACGGCAGCCTCGAAAAAGACGACAAGGGCGAACCGGTTCTGATCGTCGAACGACGTTTCGTCGAAACCGGCGAACGCCGCGACGGGATGGTCATGATCACCAAAGGCGTGCAGAACGGCGAAAAAGTGGTCACGGCTGGTCAGCTCAAACTGGACCACGGCGTGCACGTTGCCATCAGCGACGACAAGACCCTGGCTGAGAAGAACAGTCAGCCGCGCGCTGACTGATCAAGGAATCCCCATGGCTTTTACCGATCCGTTCATCCGCCGCCCGGTGCTCGCCACCGTGGTCAGCCTGTTGATAGTGCTGCTGGGCTTCCAGGCCTGGAGCAAGTTGCCGCTGCGCCAATACCCGCAAATGGAAAACGCCCTGATCACGGTGACCACCGCTTATCCCGGAGCCAACGCCGAGACCATCCAGGGCTATATCACCCAACCGATGCAGCACAGCCTGGCCAGCGCCGAGGGCATCGACTACATGACCTCGGTCAGTCGCCAGAACTTCTCGGTGATCTCGATCTACGCGCGTATCGGCTCCAACACCGACCGCCTGTTCACCGAACTGCTGGCCAAGGCCAACGAGGTCAAGAACCAGCTGCCCCAGGACGCCGAAGACCCGGTGCTGAGCAAGGAAGCCACCGGCGCCTCGGCGCTGATGTACATCAGTTTCTTCAGCAACGAGCTGAGTAACCCGCAGATCACCGACTACCTGTCCCGGGTTATCCAGCCGAAACTGGCGACCCTGCCGGGCATGGCCGAAGCCGAGATTCTCGGCAACCAGGTGTTCGCCATGCGCCTGTGGCTGGACCCGGTGAAGCTCGCCGGTTTCGGCCTGAGCGCCAGCGATGTGACCAACGCCGTGCGCCAGTACAACTTCCTCTCCGCCGCCGGCGAAGTGAAAGGCGAGTACGTGGTCACCAGCATCAACGCCAACACCGAACTCAAGTCCGCCGAGGCCTTTGGCGCAATTCCGCTCAAGGTCGACGGTGACAGTCGTGTGCTGTTGCGAGACGTGGCGCGGGTCGAGATGGGCGCGGAGAACTACAACACCATCAGCTCCTTCGGCGGCACACCTTCGGTGTACATCGGCATCAAGGCCACACCCGGCGCCAACCCGCTGGACGTGATCAAGGAAGTGCGCAAGATCATGCCGGACCTGGAAGCCCAGCTACCGCCAAACCTCAAGGGCGAAATCGCCTACGACGCCACGCTGTTCATCCAGGCCTCCATCGACGAGGTGTTGAAAACCCTGTTCGAAGCGGTGCTGATCGTGATTGTGGTGGTGTTCCTGTTCCTCGGCGCCCTGCGTTCGGTGGTGATCCCGGTGGTGACCATTCCACTGTCGATGATCGGCGTGATGTTCTTCATGCAGATGATGGGCTACTCGATCAACCTGCTGACCTTGCTGGCGATGGTCTTGGCCATCGGACTGGTGGTGGACGACGCCATCGTGGTGGTGGAAAACATCCACCGGCACATCGAAGAAGGCAAGACACCGTTGGATGCGGCCATCGAGGGCGCACGGGAGATCGCCATGCCGGTGGTGTCGATGACCATCACCCTGGCGGCGGTCTATGCGCCGATCGGCTTCCTGACCGGCCTGACGGGGGCGTTGTTCAAGGAGTTTGCCCTGACCCTGGCCGGGGCGGTGGTGATTTCCGGTGTCGTCGCCCTGACGCTGTCGCCGATGATGTGCGCCATGCTGCTGCGCCACGATGAAAACCCCAGCGGCCTGGCCCATCGCCTGGACGTGATCTTCGAAGGCCTCAAACGCCGCTACCAGCGCGTGCTTCACGGCACTCTCAACACCCGGCCGGTAGTGCTGGTGTTCGCGGTGATCGTGCTGTGCCTGATCCCGATACTGCTCAAGTTCACCAAGTCGGAACTGGCGCCGGACGAAGACCAGGGCGTGATCTTCATGATGGCCAACGCCCCGCAACCAGCCAACCTCGACTACATGAACGCCTACACCGACGAGTTCGTCGCCATTTTCAAGGAGTTTCCCGAGTACTACTCTTCGTTCCAGATCAACGGCTTCAACGGCGTGCAATCGGGGATCGGCGGCTTCCTGCTCAAACCCTGGAATGAACGCCACCGGACCCAGATGCAGATCCTGCCGCTGGTCCAGAGCAAACTGGAAAGCATTCCCGGACTGCAAATATTCGGCTTCAATCTGCCGTCCCTGCCAGGCACCGGCGAGGGCTTGCCGTTTCAATTCGTGATCAACTCGGCTAACAGCTACGAGGCGCTGCTGCAGGTGATGGACCGAGTGAAAAAAAGAGCGATGGAATCCGGCAAGTTTGCTTTTGTCGACGTCGACCTGGCCTTCGACAAGCCCGAAGTCGTGGTGGATATCGATCGCGCCAAGGCTGCGCAGATGGGTGTGTCCATGCAGGACCTCGGCGGTACTCTTGCGACGATGCTGGGCGAGGCGGAGATCAACCGGTTCACCATCGAAGGTCGCAGCTACAAGGTCATCGCTCAGGTGGAACGGCCCTACCGCGATAACCCTGACTGGCTGAACCATTATTACGTCAGGAACACCAAGGGCGAACTGCTCCCCCTGTCGACCCTGATCACCGTGACAGACCGCGCGCGGCCGCGTCAGTTGAACCAGTTCCAGCAACTCAACTCGGCGATTCTTTCCGGGGTCCCGCTGGTCAGCATGGGTGAAGCCATCGACACCGTGCGCCAGATCGCCCGGGAAGAGGCTCCGACGGGTTACGCCATCGACTATGCCGGTGTCTCACGGCAATACGTTCAGGAAGGCAGCGCGCTGTGGGTCACCTTCGCCCTGGCCTTGGCGATCATCTTCCTGGTGCTGGCGGCCCAGTTCGAAAGCTTCCGTGATCCGCTGGTGATTCTGGTGACTGTGCCGCTGTCGATCTGTGGCGCATTGATCCCGCTCTTCCTCGGCTGGTCGAGCATGAACATCTATACCCAGGTGGGGCTGGTGACGTTGATCGGACTGATCAGCAAGCACGGGATCCTGATCGTCGAGTTCGCCAACCAGTTACGCAAGGAGAAAGGCCTGACACCTCGCGAAGCGGTAGAGGAAGCGGCGGCCATTCGTCTGCGCCCGGTATTGATGACCACGGCGGCAATGGTGTTCGGCATGGTGCCGTTGATCATCGCCACGGGCGCGGGAGCCGTCAGCCGGTTCGACATCGGCACGGTGATCGCAACGGGGATGTCGATCGGGACGCTGTTCACCTTGTTCGTGCTGCCATGCATTTACACATTGCTGGCCAAACCCGATAAACCTTAACGTCAAAAAGCAAAAGGCCTCGCAACTGCGAGGCCTTTTATTTGGGCTTCAATCTGTTCAACTCTGTGGCCTCAGTCCCTGAGAAAGTCCGAACATGAACAGTAACAAGTCATGATCGGGTTGAGTGGCCACGGGTGCTTTGGCTACCCGGGGCAACGGACAACGTGCGTCGCCGTGCACGGAACTGAGGACTTGCGTGCGGGGCTGCTCCCAGGCAGCCACCGCCAAAGAAGCAACTGCCAAGGCTCCGGCTAAAAACAAACCTCGTGCAATTTCGAGTTTCATTGCAATAAGCCTTTGATAGCGCTGCCAAACGCCTTGTTATAAAAGTAGACGAGTTTTTCCCCGTCTGTATCGCTGAACGACGAGTGGCGACGCCTTTGCTTCAGGTCATGGGGCGCAGCTGCATAGTGCACTGTCATTCTGTTACCTCTTGCGTAATACATAGACCCGCCACATGGCATAGAGCGGTAAAAAATCCATTTGCCCCTGAATATGGAAACCCGCCTGCTCAAACTCCTTTTCAATCGTGGCAGCCGGTAACACAAATCGAGTCTGGTAACCTTCCTGCCCACGCATCCTCTCGGCGCGCTTGCGTTTCCAGGCCTTGAAATTGCCGTCTACCCACAACGAAACAATCACGCTGTCGCGGGTGACACGCTCGAATTCACGCAGGATGGTCAGTCGTTGCTCGGCTTCACCGATGTGATGGAGCAGACGCATGCAGAAAATGCTGTCGACCGCGTTATCGGGCAAGGCAATGTCGAATGCAGACGTGTGCAAGGGTTGTACCCTTTTGACCACGTCGGCGGGTTGAGTGCGCATGGCAGTCTTGAGCATGGACACCGAGTTGTCGGCCCCGATGATGACACGGTTGTGCTTTTCCGCGAGCAACGGCCAGAAACGCCCGGCACCGCAGGGCAAATCGAGGACCAGGCCAGGTTCACCGGCCAACGCCAGGGCCTTTCGCGCCAGGTGTTCATCACGCCATTGGGACAGCCGGCGACCGAGCCCCACCTGGTGCTTGCGCACATTTTTCTGTGCGGGTTGATCGTCGTATTTTTCGGAGAAGCCGAGCTTTATCGGGCCAGCCATGACTGCAATCTCCTGAGCTTCTGATGACAACCACCTTAAGTTGCGGGGTGTCAGCGTCAGGTCATGCGTTGGTGAAAATTTCGTCAGGTAACCTCGGAATCATTTCAGGGTTTTACGGAGCCGATTTATTTTTCAACCCATTCACCGCTTTTTCTGACTCAACTCCACCTGGAAGCGACAACCGTTGGGCTCCATGTTCGTCAGGCTGACACTCCAGCCCTGGTTCTCGCAGATCCGTTGCACCAGCGACAGCCCCAGCCCCAAGCCCTCGCCACGCTTTTCGCTGCCGCGTACGAAAGGCTCGAACATCGCCTCGCGTTTTTCTTCCGGAATGCCCACACCACTGTCCTCGACCACGAACCCCGTATCCGTCAGGGCCAAGCGGATAAACCCATGCTCGGTGTAATGCAGCGCATTACGCAACAGGTTGCCCATCACCGCGTGCAGAAGCGTCGCGTTATAGCGAGTGTCCGGCGGGTTGCCCAACTCGACGTTCAACGTCAGGCCCTTGGCTTCGATCGGTTCGCGCCATTGGCAAAGCAACCCGTCGGCCACCTGACTGAGGCTCTGCTGGGGGCCCATGCTGGCGTCTTCATGCTGAGCGCGGGCCAGCATGAGGAAGGTCTGCACCAACTCGCGCATCTCTGCGCAAGCCCGGGCGATCCGCTCGACCTGGGCACGCCCGCGCTGATCGATGCCGGGGTTTTCCAGCAACAATTCACAGGAACTGGCCAACACCATCAATGGCGTGCGCAGTTCGTGGCTGACGTCACTGGTGAACAATCGCTCACGGGTCAACGCCTGACGCAAGCGCCCGAGGGTGGCGTCGAAGGCCACGGCCAGCTCGCCCACTTCATCGGCGGCATAATCCGGCGCCAGTGGCGGTGCCAGGCCCAACAGCTGATCGCGATGGCGTACCTGGCGGGCCAGTCGCACCACCGGCGCCATCACCTTGCGCGCCAGCACCCAGCCCAGAAATACCGCCAGCGCCAGGCTCAGTACGAACCCCACCAGCACTACGGCAAACAGCACCCGTTCACGCTCTTCGAAATCGCTCTGGTCCTGCAACAGCACGTAGCGCCGTCCGTCGACGATTTCGACCATGGCGTGATACGACAGATGGTCGCGAAAGACTTCATGAAAACCCGAGTCCAGGTGCCGCAAATCCTTGGGTAACTCAAAGTCGCCCGGCCCGCCGCTGAAATAGAACAACTGGTCCGGCTCGGGGCGGTGGCTCCAGTCCGTCACGCTGTCCATCAGCAACAGGCGTTGCAAATCGCCACCCAGACCTGACGAAATCAGTTTCTCCTCCACCAGGTGCACGGTCGCGATGATGCCTATCGCGAAGGCTCCCGCGACCAATGCGCTCATCAACGCAAAGGCGATGATGATCCGTTGCGAAAGGCTCTGCTTAAACTCCATCACGGCCCTCGGCCAAGCGATAACCGACGCCGTGCACCGTATGCAGCAGGGGTTTGGCGAACGGCTTGTCGATCACCTGGCGCAATTGATGGACGTGGCTGCGCAGGCTGTCGCTGTCCGGGCAGTCGTCACCCCACAGGGCCTCTTCGAGAATTTCCCGGCGCAGCACGTGCGGGCTTTTCTGCATCAACACCGCCAGCAACTTCAGGCCCACCGGGTTGAGTTTCAGCAGACGGCCTTCGCGCGTCACCTCCAGGGTATCGAGGTCGTAGCTCAGATCGCCAACCTGCAAGGCACGGCGACCGCCACCCTGGGCACGGCGCATGACCGCCTCGATGCGCGCCGCCAGTTCTGACAGGGCAAAGGGTTTGATCAAGTAATCGTCGGCGCCGGATTTGAAGCCTTGCAGACGGTCGTCCAGTTGATCGCGCGCAGTGAGCATGATCACCGGCGTATCACGGCGGGCGTCTTCGCGCAGGCGTTTGCACAGGGTGTAGCCATCGATACCGGGCAGCATGATATCGAGTACGATCAAGTCGTAATGCTCGGTGGCCGCCAGGTGCAAGCCAGATAAACCGTCCTGCGCGCAATCCACGGTGTAACCTTTGAGCCCCAGATAATCGGCCAGGTTGGCCAGGATATCGCGGTTGTCTTCAACCAATAGAATTCGCATCGGCACCTCCTCCGTATACAGTAACGGCCGTCTTGGCCCGCGCAGCTTAAGGCCTAGTGTGACTCAGGGCTAGGGCGGCCGGTCGTAGAATCGATGCGCTCAACCAAATAATGGTGCTAACAAGTTTTTCACTGTCGGTTCACAACCCGACTACAGCGTTCAAGAGAAACTTTCGCGCGATTGATATAGGGAATGTAGATAATGGATTGTTTGAAGACGGCGCCAATGCGCTTTCTGCTACTGGTAACCGGTTCCTGGCTGGTCATTTTTCTCCTGACCCGAAGCGTTCTCCTCCTCACTCACCTGGATGAGACAGGCAGCGGGCTCCTGTCCGTGTTTGGCATCGGCCTGCTTTATGACCTGGGTTTCATTGCCTACGCGGCGCTGCCCATGGGCCTCTATCTGCTGCTATGCCCGCCGGCCTTGTGGCGCCGCCGTGGCCATCGCTGGTTCCTTCAGGGCCTGCTGACCGCCAGCCTGTTCGCCATGCTGTTCACGTCGGTGGCCGAATGGCTGTTCTGGGATGAGTTCGGTGTGCGTTTCAACTTTATCGCCGTCGATTACCTGGTCTACTCCGACGAAGTGCTGAATAACCTGTTGGAGTCGTACCCGATCGGCAAGCTGCTGAGCCTGCTCGCGGTGCTGGCCGTGGTCCTGAGCCTTGCGCTGCGCAAATCCTTCAACGCTGCGCTGGACGCACTATTGCCTGCCATGCGCGGGCGTCTGCTGAATGCGCTCGGCCTGCTGATCGTCGCGGGCCTGAGCGCGCAACTGCTCAGCCAGGATGCGCCGCGCGCTCAGGGCGGCAATGCCTATCAGAACGAACTGGCGAGCAATGGCCCGTACCAGTTCTTCGCCGCCTTTCGCAATAACGAACTGGATTACCCGCAGTTCTACAGCACCCTGCCGACCTCCGTCGTCGCGCAACAGATTCGCGCTGAACTGACCGAGCCCAACGCTCGCTTCATCGGCGAGGATCCGCAGGACATCCGCCGGATGATCGATAATCCCGGCACCGTACGAAAACCCAACATCGTGCTGGTCACCATCGAAAGCTTCAGTGCCAAGTACATGGGCAGCAATGGCGACGATCGCAACCTGACACCAAACCTCGATGCCTTGCGCAAACAAAGCCTGTACTTCAATAATTTCTACGCCACCGGCACCCGCACTGATCGTGGCCTGGAGGCAATCACCCTGGCCATTCCACCGACGCCGGGGCGCTCGATCGTCAAGCGCGTGGGTCGTGAAAGCGGTTTCGCCAGCCTCGGCCAGCAACTTGGCGCCGTGGGTTACGACAGCGTATTCGTGTATGGCGGGCGCGGTTACTTCGACAACATGAACGCGTTCTTCAGCGGCAACGGCTATCGCGTCGTCGACCAGAGCAGCGTCGATGAATCAGAGATTCACTTCAAGAACGCCTGGGGAATGGCTGACGAAGACCTCTATAACCAGACCCTGAAACTGGCCGATGCCGACTACGCCAGGCAACAGCCGTTTCTACTGCAACTGATGACCACCTCCAACCATCGCCCCTACACCTACCCGGATAACCGTATCGATATCAAATCCGGTAACGGACGCGACGGTGCGGTGAAGTACACCGACTTCGCCATTGGTCAGTTCCTTGATCAGGCGCGCAAAAAACCCTGGTTCGATAATACAATCTTCGTCTTCGTTGCCGATCACACGGCTGGCAGCGCCGGCAAAGAAGACTTGCCGATCAGCAACTATCAGATTCCGCTGTTCATCTATGCACCGAAGCTGATCGACGCTCGGGAAACCGCACAGCTGGCCAGTCAGATCGACCTTGCGCCAACGTTGCTCGGGCTGCTGAACCTGGATTATCAGTCGACGTTCTTCGGTCGCAACCTGTTGCAGGACAATCCACTGCCACCGCGAGTGGTGGTTGGCAACTATCAACATCTGGGCTTGTTCGATGGCAAGGATTTAGCGATCCTGAGCCCGCGTGAGGGTCTGCGTCGCCACGACGATGCACTGACCGACAGTCGCGAATCACAGGCAACCACAGGTGATCCGTTGATCACCCGCGCAATCACTTACTACCAAACTGCCAGTCATGGCTTCAAGCAACAGCTGCTCGGCTGGAAAGCGCCCACGGAGGGCAGCCGCCAAGTCAGCGAACGTTAATCGAATGGCCCCGGGCTGATGCCCCGGGGTTTTTCCATTCATCAGGATCCACCATGTCATCAACCGCTGTCCGTCCCGTCTCCCGCCCGCTCAATTTCTGGCTGTGCCTGGGAGTGCCCGCCATTGCGGCGATCACCCTGATGCTGCTCGAGTTGACGTCCCTGGACATGGACCTTGCCAAGCTGTTCTATGATCCGGTCGCCGGTGCGTTCATCGGGCGCCACAGTTATTTCCTGGAAAACATCCTGCATGACCGGGCCAAGCAAGTGGTCATTGCCTTTTCGGTGTTCTCTATCCTCGGCTTTGTCAGTTCCTTTTTCATTGAAAGGCTCAAACCGTTCAAACGTGAAATGGGTTGCCTGGTGTTGTCTCTGGCGCTGTCAACCTCCTTTGTCACTCCGCTCAAAGCGGCAACGGCGGTGCAATGCCCATGGAGCCTGGAACAATTCGGCGGGCACGAAACCTACAGCGAACTGCTGAGTCCTCGCCCGCATACCGACAAGCCAGGCCGCTGCTGGCCCGGTGGTCATGCGGCGACCGGTTTCACCCTGTTTGCGTTGTTCTTTGTGTTGCGTGACCGACGCCCACGGCTGGCACGCTATGCGTTTATCTTCGCTTTCACGTTGGGCTCGGTGTTTTCCATCGGCCGGATGATGCAGGGCGCGCACTTCTTCTCGCACAACGTGTGGACGGCGATTTTCTGCTGGCTGTTTTGCCTGGGGGCGTACTACAACATCCTGTACCGGCCGGCCTCCAAGACTGAACAGGCGAACGAGGCAAAACCGGTCAGCGCCTGAACCGACGCCATTGCGAGCAAGCCCTGCTCCCACAGGTTCACGCAATCCACTGTGGGATCGTGGCTTGCCCGCGATGGATGGCCGCGACGCGATCTGCGGACCTACCAAAATGAAGGCAATAAAAAGCCCCGCCTGCTCGACGCAGGCGGGGCTTTTTTATAGGGGTAAGGCTGGCTTACATCATGCCGCCCATGCCACCCATACCGCCCATGTCTGGCATACCGCCGCCAGCTGCACCGTCTTTCTTCGGTGCTTCGGCAACAGCGGCCTCGGTGGTCAGGATCAGACCGCCAATCGAGGATGCAGCTTGCAGAGCCGAACGGGTCACCTTGGTTGGGTCCAGGATGCCCATTTCGATCATGTCGCCGTATTCGCTGGTGGCAGCGTTGTAACCGAAGTTACCCGCGCCTTGCTTGACCTTGTCGACAACCACGCTTGGCTCGTCGCCGGAGTTGGCAACGATCTGACGCAGTGGCGCTTCAACCGCACGACGCAGAACAGCGATACCGACGTCCTGATCGGCGTTGTCGCCTTTCAGTTCGCTGATGGCTTGCAGGGCACGGATCAGTGCCACGCCGCCGCCAGGTACCACGCCTTCTTCAACGGCTGCACGGGTAGCGTGCAGGGCGTCTTCAACGCGGGCTTTCTTCTCTTTCATTTCAACTTCGGAACCAGCGCCGACCTTGATCACTGCAACGCCGCCGGACAGTTTGGCCAGGCGCTCTTGCAGTTTTTCACGGTCGTAGTCGGACGAAGTGTCGGCCACTTGTTGACGGATCTGGGTCACGCGAGCCTGGATATCAGCCTCAACGCCGGCGCCGTCGATCACGGTGGTGTTTTCTTTGGACAGGATCACGCGCTTGGCATTACCCAGGTGTTCCAGGGTAGTGCTTTCCAGGCTCAGACCGATCTCTTCGGAGATCACGGTACCACCGGTCAGAACAGCGATGTCCTGCAGCATGGCCTTGCGACGGTCGCCGAAGCCTGGAGCCTTGACGGCTGCGACTTTAACGATGCCACGCATGTTGTTCACAACCAGAGTCGCCAGGGCTTCGCCTTCAACGTCTTCGGCCACGATCAGCAGTGGACGGCCGGCTTTGGCAACGGCTTCCAGTACTGGCAGCATTTCGCGGATGTTCGAGATCTTTTTGTCGACCAGCAGGATCAGCGGACCGTCCAGCTCGGCAGTCATGGTCTCTGGCTTGTTGACGAAGTACGGGGACAGGTAGCCACGGTCGAACTGCATGCCTTCAACAACCGACAGTTCGTTTTCCAGGCCCGAGCCTTCTTCAACGGTGATCACGCCTTCTTTACCGACTTTTTCCATGGCTTCGGCAATGATGTCGCCGATGGAGTTGTCGGAGTTGGCCGAGATGGTACCTACCTGAGCGATTGCCTTGGTGTCAGCGCAAGGCTTGGACAGGGCTTTCAGTTCCTTGACGATCGCGATGGTCGCTTTGTCGATACCGCGCTTCAGGTCCATCGGGTTCATGCCGGCAGCGACGGCTTTCAGGCCTTCGTTGACGATCGACTGAGCCAGAACGGTAGCGGTGGTGGTACCGTCGCCTGCGTCATCGTTGGCACGGGAGGCAACGTCTTTGACCAGCTGCGCGCCCATGTTTTCGAAGCGGTCTTCGAGTTCGATTTCTTTGGCTACGGAAACGCCGTCCTTGGTGATGGTCGGAGCGCCGAAGCTCTTCTCGATGATCACGTTACGGCCTTTCGGGCCCAGGGTCGCTTTTACTGCGTCAGCCAGAACGTTGACACCGGTGAGCATTTTCTTGCGGGCGGAGTCGCCGAATTTAACTTCTTTAGCAGCCATGATCGATATTCCTTAAATACTTTGTAGTAGCGGGAAAATGAGCGGGGAATCAGCCTTCGACAACAGCGAGAATCTCGTTCTCAGCCATGATCACCAGGTCTTCGCCATCGACTTTCACAGTGTTGCTGCCGGAGTACGGGCCGAACACCACCTTGTCACCCACTTTCACGGACAGTGCACGCACTTCGCCGTTGTCCAGCACTTTGCCTGGGCCTACAGCTAGGACTTCACCCTGGTTTGGCTTCTCAGCAGCCGAACCTGGCAGGACGATACCGCCAGCGGTTTTCTTTTCTTCTTCGCTGCGACGGATAACGACGCGGTCATGCAGAGGACGAAGCTTCATTGTCGATCTCTCCTAATTGTGGTTTTCATCGGCCGGTGTAGTCCCGGCGGGTTTAACAAATCCGGCGGCGCCGGGTGCGGTTCGTCGAGCGAACCGCGGAAGTCTGTCTGGCGCAATTGCCAGAAACCTTGCGGTGACCGTTACATAAGGGCGCGCGAGCCTATTTCAAGGGCCGAGAGCGAAATTTTTACGTCGATACCCTGAAAATGAACACGGCACCCAAAGGTGCCGTGTCGATGGACATGTTACTTGGAGTCGCGGTGTTCGAACTCGCCTTCGATCACGTTAGGCTCACGGCCCAACGGCTGACGTGGAGCAGGACCGCCCCGCGGCTGAAGGTCATCGGCAAACGCACGCTGGCGCATCGCTTGTTCCTCGGCGCGCTGGCGCATTTTATTGGCCAGCAGTCGACGAGAGATCGGCAGCAACATAATCAGACCCAGCACGTCGGTGACGAAGCCCGGCAGAATCAACAGCCCCCCCGCCAGGGCCAGCATCAGGCCTTCGAGCATGGTCTGGGCCGGCAACTCGCCGCGGCTCAGGCTTTCACGAGCGCGCAGCGCAGTAGCCAGACCGGCGATACGCAGCACGAACACGCCGAGCATCGAGCCGAGAATGATCAGCAGCAGGGCCGGGAAAAACCCGATCGCTGCGCTGACCTTGACGAATACGAACAGCTCCAACACCGGAAACAGTACAAAGAGCAACAAAAAAGGGCGCATCAAATGGTTCCTCAACGCAAGTAAGCCTTGCCAGTGTTCCTTAGATGACGTCGCCGTTTCGTGAATTCAAGCATCGGCCACTTGATTTTTCGGCCAATGTTCGGCGTGAGCCAGGAAAACCAAGGCTTCCCGGACTTGTGTCGGCGTATTACAAGGCGCTTGAAACGGCAGCCAGTAGAGCCCCTGGCCGATGCGCAAGTGCATGCCTTCGCTGTCGATGCCGACCAATTGCGCCGGCACGGTTTTCGGCAGGCCCGCCAAGTCGACATAGTGGGCGATGGCTTTGGCGTGATCGGCATTCATGTGCTCGACCATGCTCACTTCGGCCTTGCCGGCGAACGGGTTGGCGAGGGTCAGTTGGTCGACCCAGTGAATCGCGCCGAAGCCGCCGATGTAACGGTGGCGTACCGGTTTGAGCACCCAGAAATCGAAATCGTGGGCCTTGTGATAGTTCTGCGAATCCGGGAAATAGCGGTAGTAACGCTCGGCTGCCGCTTCGATGGCTGCGGTGTCCTCGAGTTTTTCCCCTTCGGCCAGGTAGGTCAGCCGACCAACGGCTTGCACGTCTTCGGCCTCGCGTTCACCCACCAGCAGCGAGCATTTCGGATCCTTCAGCAGGTTGTGAGTGTGCTGAGCGATGCGGCTGATAAGGATCAGCGGCCGGCCCTGTTCGTCCAGACAGTACGGAACCACGGAGCCAAACGGGAAACCGGGCATCGCTTTGGAGTGCGTCGAGAGCACTCCACGGTATTCCTTGAGAAGCAATTCTCGGGCATGCTTAGCCACTACAACGCTCAATTTATGACTCCTTATATAGATTCCGTCGAAAAAACGGACAGGCGTCTGGGTGAAAGTTCCAGTACGCCACAGGGGCAGTTCTCATGTGCAGCCAGGCCACATCAGGCTCAGATCGAGAGGCCCTCTAGAAGGAGAAACACTCCGATCGGCTATGGGGCTATGCGAATGCAACTCACTGACAAAGTAATCATTATCACCGGCGGTTGCCAGGGTTTAGGCCGTTCCATGGCCGAGTATCTTGCAGGTCGTGGCGCCAAGCTGGCCCTGGTGGACCTGAACCAGGAAAAACTCGACGCCGCCGTCGCCGCTTGCAAGGCCAAGGGTGTCGAGGCCCGTGCCTACCTGTGCAACGTCGCCGATGAAGAGCAAGTGACCCACATGGTCAGCCAGGTGGCCGACGATTTCGGCGCGATCCATGGCCTGATCAACAACGCCGGCATTTTGCGTGACGGCCTGTTGCTGAAGGTCAAGGATGGCGAAATGACCAAGATGAGCCTGGCCCAATGGCAAGCGGTGATCGACGTCAATCTGACCGGCGTGTTCCTGTGCACCCGTGAAGTCGCGGCAAAAATGGTCGAGCTGAACAACAGCGGCGCGATCATCAATATCTCGTCGATCTCACGCGCCGGCAATATCGGCCAGACCAACTACTCCGCCGCCAAGGCCGGTGTCGCCGCGGCGACCGTGACCTGGGCCAAGGAACTGGCGCGCTACGGAATTCGCGTGGCGGGCATTGCGCCGGGCTTCATCGAAACTGAAATGACCCTGAGCATGAAACCTGAAGCGCTGGAAAAAATGACTTCCGGGATTCCGCTCAAGCGCATGGGCAAACCCGAAGAGATCGCCCAGTCAGCGGCCTACATTTTCGAGAATGACTACTACACCGGTCGGATTCTGGAGCTGGATGGCGGGTTGCGTATCTAAAGCAATATCAAAAGATCGCAGCCTCGTGTCGAGCGAAGCGAGGCAGCGATCTCTTTTCAGCGATTTAATCGTCGCTGACGGTGATGTTCGGCATCGCCGGCGTCGCAGCTTCCTGCAACACGATCCGCGCGCCGACATGGCGGGCCAGTTCCTGGTAAACCATCGCAATCTGGCTGTCAGGCTCGGCGATCACCGTTGGCTTGCCGCCATCGGCCTGTTCGCGAATCAGCATCGACAGCGGCAACGAAGCCAACAGTTCGACGCCATACTGGTTGGCCAGCTTCACACCCCCGCCCTCACCGAACAAATGCTCGGCATGCCCGCAGTTGGAGCAGATGTGCACGGCCATGTTTTCGACCACGCCCAGCACCGGGATGTTGACCTTGCGGAACATTTCCACGCCCTTGCGCGCATCCAGCAATGCCAGATCCTGCGGGGTGGTCACGATCACCGCACCGGCCACCGGGACTTTTTGCGCCAGGGTCAACTGGATGTCGCCGGTGCCTGGAGGCATGTCGATGACCAGGTAATCCAGGTCGCCCCAGGCCGTTTGCGTGACCAGTTGCAACAAGGCGCCGGACACCATCGGCCCACGCCAGACCATCGGCGTGTTGTCGTCGGTCAGGAAGGCCATGGACATCACTTCGACGCCATGGGACTCGATCGGAATGAACCATTTCTGATCCTTGACCTGAGGACGGGTGCCTTCAGGGATGCCGAACATGATGCCCTGGCTCGGACCGTAGATATCCGCGTCGAGAATCCCCACTTTGGCACCTTCACGAGCCAACGCCAGCGCCAGGTTGGCGGCCGTGGTGGATTTGCCCACTCCTCCCTTGCCAGACGCCACGGCCACCACGTTTTTGACGTTGGCCAACCCCGGAATCTGTGCCTGGGCCTTGTGCGCGGCAATCACGCTGGTGATCTCGACACGGGCAGTGACCACGCCATCCAGGCCCTCGATGGCCATCTGCAACAACTGCGCCCAGCCACTCTTGAACAGACCGGCGGCGTAACCCAGCTCCAGCTGGACGCTGACGCGATCGCCCTGAATATCGATGCTGCGCACGCACCCGGCGCTGACCGGGTCCTGGTTCAGATAAGGGTCGGTGTATTGGCGAAGGACGGCTTCCACCGCTGCGCGATTGACGGCGCTCATGGGCAACTCCGATAGCAAGACTGGAAAATCAGGCGGGTATCCTAACCGTTCTGTCGCCTGGACGGGATGCTTTCAGAATATGACAAATATCTTATGACCGGCGGGTACAAAGGTCCGTGGAAGCTGGCCGTGGGGGTGAAAAATATGCGCCGGCGCTTTATAGTGGCCGACCTCCGTTTCATCAAGTAGCCGAGCCCCATGTCCGAGCCACGCAAGATCCTCGTCACCAGCGCCCTGCCCTATGCCAATGGTTCGATCCACCTCGGCCATATGCTGGAATACATCCAGACCGATATGTGGGTGCGCTTCCAGAAGCATCGCGGTAACCAATGCATTTATGTCTGCGCCGACGACGCCCACGGTTCGGCCATCATGCTGCGCGCAGAAAAGGAAGGCATCACCCCGGAACAACTGATCGCCAACGTCCAGGCTGAACACAGCGCCGACTTTGCCGAGTTCCTGGTGGACTTCGACAACTTCCACTCCACTCACGCCGAAGAAAACCGTGAGCTGTCGAGCCAGATCTACCTGAAGCTGCGCGACGCCGGGCACATCGCCACGCGCTCGATCACGCAGTACTTCGACCCGGAAAAGAAAATGTTCCTGGCCGACCGCTTCATCAAGGGCACCTGCCCGAAATGCGGCACCGAAGACCAGTACGGCGACAACTGCGAAAAATGCGGTGCAACCTACGCGCCGACCGACCTCAAAGATCCGAAGTCGGCGATCTCCGGCGCCACGCCGGTGCTCAAGGATTCCCAGCACTTCTTCTTCAAGCTGCCGGACTTCCAGGAAATGCTGCAAGCCTGGACCCGCAGCGGCACCTTGCAAGATGCCGTGGCCAACAAGATCGCCGAATGGCTGGACGCCGGCCTGCAACAGTGGGACATCTCCCGCGATGCGCCATACTTCGGCTTCGAAATTCCCGATGAGCCGGGCAAGTACTTCTACGTGTGGCTGGACGCGCCGATCGGCTACATGGCCAGCTTCAAGAACCTGTGCAACCGTACGCCTGCACTTGATTTCGACGCGTTCTGGGGCAAGGACTCCACCGCCGAGCTGTACCACTTCATCGGCAAGGACATCGTCAACTTCCACGCCCTGTTCTGGCCAGCGATGCTCGAAGGCGCCGGTTTCCGTAAACCGACCGGCATCAACGTGCACGGCTACCTGACCGTCAACGGTCAGAAGATGTCCAAGTCCCGCGGCACCTTCATCAAGGCCCGGACCTATCTGGATCATCTGTCGCCGGAATACCTGCGCTACTACTACGCGGCCAAGTTGAGCCGTGGCGTCGATGACCTGGACCTGAACCTCGAAGACTTCGTGCAGAAGGTCAACTCGGACCTGGTCGGCAAAGTCGTCAACATCGCCAGCCGTTGCGCCGGTTTCATCCACAAAGGCAACGCTGGCGTGCTGTTGGCCGGCAACGCCGCGCCGGAGCTGACCGAAGCGTTCCTGGCCGCAGCACCGAGCATCGCCGAAGCCTACGAGGCGCGTGACTTCGCCCGGGCCATGCGCGAAATCATGGGCCTGGCCGACCGTGCCAACGCCTGGATCGCCGACAAGGCACCGTGGTCGCTGAACAAACAGGAAGGCAAGCAGGATGAAGTCCAGGCCATCTGCGCCTTGGGCATCAACCTGTTCCGCCAACTGGTGATTTTCCTCAAGCCGGTGCTGCCGCTGCTGGCCGCCGATGCCGAGGCGTTCCTGAACGTCGCACCGCTGACCTGGAACGACCACGCCACCTTGCTCAGCAACCATCAGCTGAACGAGTTCAAACCGTTGATGACCCGCATCGACCCGGTAAAAGTGCAAGCCATGACCGACGCCTCGAAAGAAGACCTGACCGCCAGCCAGACCGACACCGGCGAAGCTGCCGCGCCTCAAGGCAACGGCGAACTGGCCAAGGATCCGCTGTCGCCGGAGATCGAGTTCGATACCTTTGCCGCGGTCGACCTGCGCGTCGCCCTGATCCTCAAGGCCGAAGCCGTCGAAGGTGCCGACAAACTGCTGCGCCTGACCCTGGACATCGGTGACGAGCAACGCAACGTGCTCTCCGGCATCAAGAGCGCCTACCCGGACCCGGCCAAGCTTGAAGGTCGCCTGACCATGATGATTGCCAACCTCAAGCCCCGCAAAATGAAATTCGGGATCTCCGAAGGCATGGTGATGGCGGCCGGCCCTGGTGGCGAAGAAATCTATCTGCTGAGCCCCGACAGTGGCGCCAAGCCAGGTCAGCGCATCAAGTAAAGTCCTGCGCTAAACCGATCCCACAGTCGTGCCCGGCGCGACTGTGGGATTTTCATATCTGGCCCACCCTCCTTCCTTGCCGGATAATGCCTAATCTCTTTTTAGAGAGCCCCTTAAGAAAGCCCTGTTCTTACCGGCACGATCATGACCGAACTGCTTCTTACGCTTATCAGCGCTGCCCTGATCAACAACCTCGTGTTGCACTGGCCGCTGGGCGTCGATCCGGTGCTGGGCAGCGAGCGGCGACAAGTGCATGCATTGGGCATCGCGACGACGTGCCTGATGCTGATCGTCGGCACGCTCGGCCATGCGCTCTACCACTGGCTGCTGGTGCCGCTGGGGCTGACGTCGCTGCGACTGTTCGTATTCCTGCCGCTGAGCGTTCTGCTGATCGGCCCGCTGCTGAAACTGCTTCCACGGTTATTCGCCAAGCTTTCATTCGAGGGTCTCTGGCCCCTGCTGCTGGGCAATGCCGGCGTGCTTGGGCTGACCCTGCTCAACGCTCAGGACGACAAGGGACTTTTCCACGCCATAGCCTTGAGCCTCGGTGCCGGGCTGGGTTTCTGGCTGGTGCTGAGCCTGTTCAGCGACTTGCGCCAACGCACACTCGATAACGATGTCCCCCTGCCCTTTCGCGGCCTGCCGATCGAATTGATCGGCGCCGGATTGATCGCAGTGGTTTTTCTCGGATTCAGCGGGCTGATCAAAACATGAGTCTGATTCAACGCATCGATGCCCTCTTGCCGCAGACCCAATGCGGCAAGTGTGGCCACCCCGGATGCAAACCGTACGCCGAAGGCATCGCCAGCGGCGAGCCGATCAACAAGTGCCCACCGGGCGGCAGCGAAACCATCGCGGCCCTCGCCGAGCTGCTGAAAGTGCCGGTGCTGGAACTGGACGTCAGTCGCGGTTCGGCACCGGCGCAAATCGCGTACATCCGCGAAGCCGAATGCATCGGCTGCACCAAATGCATTCAGGCCTGCCCGGTCGACGCGATTGTCGGCGCGGCGAAATTCATGCACACGGTCATCGTCGACGAATGCACCGGTTGCGACCTCTGCGTGGCGCCCTGCCCGGTGGATTGCATCGAGATGCATCCGCTACCGCTGGCCACGCTGCCGATTGTCGGTGGGCTGGCGTTCAGCCTGGAGGAACAACAGGCCCGGGCCGCCAAGCGCAACCGCGCGCGACGTCGCTTCGAACAGCGCAATGCCCGCCTACATCGCGAAGAGGAACAGAAACTCGCCGAACGTCAGGCCCGCGCCCAACGCGCCGTGCAGCACAGTGAAGTGACGCTCGACCCGGTTCAGGCCGCGCTCGAGCGCGTGCGTGCGCAGAAGGCCGCCAATGCCGATGCGGCGCTGAAAAAGGCCAAGGTCGATCTGGCGATGAGTCGGGCGCAGCTGAATAAATCGCTCAAGGCCTTCGGGCATCCACCGACCTTCGAACAGCAATCGCAACTGATCGTGCTGCAACAGCAGTTCGAAGCTGCCGAACAGGCGCTGTCGCTGCTGGAAAGCAGTGCACCGGTGGTAGCTACTCCACCTGTTCCGACAAACGATGCCGAGCTGAAACGGGCGAAGATCCAGTTGGCCATGCGCCGCGCCGAACTCAAGAAGGCTCAAACAAACGAAGCGCCGGCCGAACAGATCACAGCATTGCAACATGCGCTCAGCGAAGCCGAGCGGCAGGTGGATGCCTATGCCGCCCCTTGAATCGGTGGATGAACGCCTTCAGCAGGCCATGAAGCTGGTGTTGCTGGCCACCCTGCCGGGAATGCTGATGTTGTTCTGGCTGTACGGTTGGGGCGTGTTGATCAACCTGATTCTGACTGCAGCTACCGCACTGACCGTTGAAGCAGCGGTGTTACAGCTGCGCAAGCAACCTGTAAAACCGACAGTGAGCGATGGCAGTGCGCTGGTCAGCGCGACCCTGTTGGCCCTGGCCTTGCCGCCTTATTGCCCGTGGTGGCTGACGGTCAGCGCAGCGGCATTCGGACTTTTTTTCGGCAAGCACCTGTATGGCGGCGTCGGCAGGAATCCGTTCAACCCGGCGATGCTCGGTTTCGCCCTGGCTTCAGTGACGTTTCCTCAGCAAATGACCCATTGGCCGTCGTCCCACGGCATGGACTTCCTCGCTGGCCTGCAACAAGTGTTCGGCTTCAACCTCGGCCAGACACCAGACGCGTGGGCCCAGGCCACCGCGCTGGACAGCCTGCGAATCAACAAAAGCCTGACCATGGACGAACTGTTTGCCGGCAACCCGGCATTCGGCCATTTCGGCGGCCGGGGCGTGGAATGGGTCAACCTGGCCTTCCTGGCCGGCGGCGCGTTTCTGCTGCAACGGCGGGTGTTCAGCTGGCATGCGCCGGTCGGCATGCTCGCCAGCCTGTTCGTCATCAGCCTGTTGTGCTGGAACGGTTCGGGCTCCGATTCCCATGGCTCGCCACTCTTCCATCTGCTCACTGGCGCGAGCATGCTGGGTGCCTTCTTCATCGTGACGGAACCGGTATCCGGCGCGAAAACCCCCACGGCCCGGTTGCTGTTCGGCGCCGGAGTGGGGCTGCTGACTTACTTGATTCGCACGTGGGGCGGCTATCCCGACGGGGTGGCTTTTGCCGTCCTGCTGATGAACCTCTGTGTACCGGCGCTGGAGCGGTTTGCTGCCTCCAGACAAGCGCAGGTCAGCCCATGAACCGAGCGACAAGCGTTGTGACCCTGGTATTACTGGCAGGCTTGGGGACAGGCGCGACTTACCTCGCGCAGTACACCAGCGCCGCACGCATTGCCGCCGAACAACGCCTGATCGACAGCCGCAATTTGCTGGATCTGCTAGCGCCCGACAGCTACGACAATCAGCCACTGGAACACCCCCTCAACGTCGAAAAAACACGCCTGCCCAACAGCACGCTGCTGAATGGCTATCTGGCGTCCAAGGCCGGCCAACCGAGCGCGGTGTTGCTGCGCAGCCAGACACTGGGCTACGCCGGCGCCATCGATTTGCTGATCGCCATCGACCCCCATGGCACGTTGCTGGGGGTCAAAACCCTCAAGCAATCGGAAACCCCGGGGCTGGGCGGCAAGCTCGCCGACTGGCCCAATGCCTGGCTGCAAGTGTTTACCGGCAAGTCTCTAGGCGAACCAAGCGACACTGGCTGGGCCTTGAAAAAGGACCGAGGGCAATTCGATCAGATCGCAGGCGCGACCATCACCTCAAGAGCGGTGATCAATGCCACCCACGATGCATTGCGTTACTTCGATGAACACCGGCAACCGCTGATCGGGAGCAGCGCCCATGAATAAGTCATCAACCCTGCAGAACTCGCTGATGCTTGCGCCTCTGATCGGCGTCACTGATTCGTTGGTAACGGCTCTAGGCCTGTGGCTGATGTTCGCTCTGGTGCTCAGTGTTTATGACGTGAGCATGGGTATCTTGCGCTCACGACTGATTCCGGCAACCCATTTACTGGCCTGCCTCCTGCTGGCTGCCACACTGACCAGTTGTGTGGAACTCGCCATGCAAGCCTGGTCGCTTCAATGGCACCAGCATCTGGGGTTCTATACCGGATTGATCGCCTTGCAATGCGTGGTGCTGGAACATAACGGTTTTTTCCA
Source organism: Pseudomonas sp. GR 6-02 (assembly GCF_001655615.1). Lineage (GTDB taxonomy): Bacteria > Pseudomonadota > Gammaproteobacteria > Pseudomonadales > Pseudomonadaceae > Aquipseudomonas. The sequence continues at coordinate 1,293,002 of NZ_CP011567.1, read as the reverse complement.
GGGCACAAGACGTGACCGCCTGCGCCTGTGCGGCCTGTTCGGCGCCTTGATGATTGGCCTGGGCCTGCTGCGCGAGCTTATCGGCAACGGGACACTGGGTAGCCATCTGCCCTGGCTGACCGCTGCCATGCAACCGGACTGGCAAGGTTGGGTGCTCACCGCTGACGGTGGCCTGCGCTTGGCCACGCTGGCCCCCGGCGGGTTTATTCTGCTGGGGCTGCTGATCGCCGCACGTCAGGCCTGGACCCGCCCCTCCCCCACATTGACCTCCTTCGAGGAAACGCATCGCCCATGAATGCCGCAAAACGTCTGGAAATTTTCCGCAGGTTTCACGAAGACAATCCTGAACCGAAGACCGAGCTGGCCTATTCCTCGCCGTTCGAACTGCTGATCGCCGTGATTCTCTCGGCGCAATCGACCGATGTCGGCGTCAACAAGGCCACCGCCAAACTGTTTCCGGTGGCCAATACGCCGGCGGCGATTTATGCCTTGGGCGTTGAAGGATTATCGGAGTACATCAAGACCATCGGCCTGTATAACAGCAAAGCAAAAAACGTGATCGAAACCTGTCGCTTGCTGGTAGAGCGCCATGGCGGTGAAGTACCGCAGACCCGCGAAGCGCTGGAAGCGTTGCCCGGCGTCGGCCGCAAGACCGCCAATGTGGTGCTCAATACCGCCTTTCGTCAGCTGACCATGGCCGTGGACACCCACATTTTCCGGGTCAGCAACCGTACCGGCATTGCTCCGGGCAAGAATGTGGTCGAGGTGGAGCAGAAACTGATGAAATTCGTGCCGAAGGAGTATCTGCTCGACGCCCATCACTGGCTGATTCTCCACGGACGCTACGTTTGCCTGGCCCGCAAGCCGCGTTGTGGCAGCTGCCGGATCGAGGACTTATGCGAATACAAGCAAAAGACCTCGGACGATTGAGGCTCTATTAGTTTTCTTGATTAGCCGATTGAAAAAATCTTTTTTACCCGCCGGGAAATTGTCGATATAAGGAGCGCCAAAGGCAGTCTTAGCCTGGAGTTAACCTTATGAGCACTGGCAAAGAGCAATTGGACGTAGAAGACGACTTCACCGCCGTTGAGGCCGATGACGCAGAACCGGTGGTGGAAGTAGCGAAGACCAACCTGAGCAAACGCCGCACCATCGACAATCTGCTGGAGGAGCGCCGACTGCAAAAGCAATTGGCCGATTACGATTTTGACCTATGACACCTAAAAGCCTCCCGAAACGGAGGCTTTTTACTAAGTGCCCATCCCCGACAAACGCCCGCTCATCGCCCCTCGTCAAACGCTGGCATACTCATACCAGGCCATTACGTTGAGCCAATTCAATAAGATCGACCAGTGAGCGAGCATTGAGCTTCAGCAACAGGCGAGTCTTGTAAGTACTGACGGTTTTATTGCTGAGGAACATCCCATCGGCGATTTCCTTGTTTGTCTTTCCTCGGGCCAACTGCTGAAGGACCATCATTTCCCGCCCGGACAAACGATCCACCATATCGGCTTCACTGGCATTCCCAAGACTGGAGCGCACAGTATGCAGCGCCTGATTAGGAAAGTAGCTATAACCTGACAATACAGCCTTTATTGCACTGAGCAACTCAGTAAGGTCCTGTTGTTTACAGACATATCCGGCGGCACCCGATTGCATACAACGCATGGAAAAATGTCCTGGAGCCTGGGACGTCAATATCAGCACTTTAAGAGGCATCGCCGCCGAGGTCAGGCGCGCGATAACTTCCAACCCATCCAGCTTCGGTATTCCAATATCCAGGATAACGATATCCGGCATAAGTTCACGAGCAAGTTGCAATGCATCCACGCCATTGTCTGTTTCTGCAATGACTTCGTAGCCATGACGCTCCATTAGCATACGTACCGCAAGACGAATGACGGGGTGATCATCCACGATCAGCACTTTATTCATGGGCAATTCCAATTTTCGCTGTTCGAATTTTTAGAGCCCGCACCATAGCCTAGTCGTTTCACCCATGGCATGCCGTCCCCCTCGACCACTCGCACCGAGAGACATTACCTACAAACAACACGGATTATTCCTACAAGAAATCATTGCGCATGATAAGCCAGGGATTTTATTGGCCGAACACTGCTAAACGCTTCGACAATGTCTTTGTAACAATTCACCCCCCAAAAAAACAAGGTTCAACGCCCTTGGTCCGACAGACCGCGACTATTAAGCTATCCTTAAAGGTAACGAGTATCTTGCAGAATCTTACATAACCCGGCCCGAACCACTCGAAAAAACTTACATACAGCAACACTTCACAACTCAAACAAACCCACACAACTTTAAAACAAATAAACAGCCATACCCAGAGCCAGAACAATACAGTTACTATATCAACCTCAACCACACAACAAAAAGAAACTTAAAATAACAAATACAAAAAAACACACTCATACATGCATCACCACCAAAACACACCCTATAAACCAACAGAGAAAAAGATAATACCTAATGAGTAAAAAACATGACAAAACTCAAAAAAAGAATCACCAACCCCATGACAATCATTGCAATATTTGCAGCACTGTCCGAAACATCAGCTGCTGTATCGCTGCCCTTTCTTGACCACAAGGAGAGAGAACTCTACATCTGGTTTCTGATCAGCTTTCCCTTTTATTTGCTTTTTCTTTTCTTCGCCACACTTAACTTCAATTATCGATCGCTTTACGCGCCCTCCGATTTCGAGAAGGGAAAGCATTTTATAAAAGTCATGGACAACGCTGATCACTCTGGAAACAGCACTTCCAGTGTGTCGCCTGAACGCTCGGTCCAACACCATGTGCAGCTGCCCGCGCCGCTAAAGGATCTGCACATCATTGATGCACGCTGGATAACCAAAAAAATGGGGTTCAGCGCCCTGATGGAGAGTATCCAGCACGCTCCGGATAATCCTGCACACGTGATCGTATTTCTCACGTGTGCCGATTCGGAGGTAGTGCTGAAGGACAGTGCGCTCAAACACTGGAAACAACTAAAGAAACGCAGCAACGCAACGTTCTGTGTTTCTTACAATTTGAGCTCACATGGCGTGACGATCATGGGCTAGGTTTTGACCCGTCGCACAGAGCAAGGCAGCCCTTGAAGTGAGATCAAAGGCAGGCAGCAAAAGGAACGGTTGGAAGAAACCAGCAGAAAGCGAAACGTAATATGCAGCAGCCCTTTTTCAGAACTGTGGCCTTGTCATCGACAAGGCCACAGTTCCATTACCGCATCAAAGGTCTCAGAACAGCTTGCGGCCTTTGTTCGCCGCGATACGCATGCGCAAGGCGTTGAGCTTGATGAAGCCCGCCGCATCGGCCTGGTTGTAGGCGCCGCCATCTTCCTCGAAGGTCGCGATGTTGGCGTCGAACAACGACTCGTCGGACTTGCGTCCGGTAACGATCACGTTGCCCTTGTACAGTTTCAGGCGCACTACGCCGTTCACGTGGGCCTGGGAAGCATCGATCATCTGTTGCAGCATCAGACGCTCTGGGCTCCACCAGTAGCCGGTGTAGATCAGACTGGCGTATTTAGGCATCAGCTCGTCTTTGAGGTGAGCCACTTCGCGGTCCAGGGTGATCGATTCGATCGCACGGTGAGCGCGCAGCATGATGGTGCCGCCAGGCGTCTCGTAGCAGCCACGGGACTTCATGCCCACATAGCGGTTTTCGACGATGTCCAGACGGCCGATACCATGTTCGCCACCGATACGGTTCAAAGTCGCCAGCACGGTGGCCGGGGTCATTTCGACACCGTCCAGTGCAACGATGTCGCCGTTGCGGTAGGTCAGTTCCAGGTACTGCGGTTTGTCGGGAGCTTTCTCCGGGGAGACGGTCCAGCGCCACATGTCTTCTTCGTGCTCGGTCCAGGTGTCTTCCAGCACGCCGCCTTCATAGGAGATGTGCAGCAGGTTGGCATCCATCGAGTACGGGGATTTTTTCTTGCCGTGACGCTCGATCGGAATCGCGTGCTTCTCGGCGTAGTCCATCAGCTTCTCACGGGACAGCAGGTCCCATTCGCGCCATGGAGCGATCACTTTCACGCCTGGCTTCAAGGCGTAGGCGCCCAGTTCGAAACGAACCTGGTCGTTGCCCTTGCCGGTCGCGCCGTGGGAAATGGCGTCAGCACCGGTTTCGTTGGCGATTTCGATCAGGCGTTTGGCGATCAACGGACGAGCGATGGAAGTACCCAGCAGGTACTCGCCTTCGTAAACGGTGTTGGCGCGGAACATCGGGAACACGAAATCACGCACGAATTCTTCGCGCAGATCGTCGATATAGATTTCTTTTACGCCCATGGCCTGTGCCTTGGCGCGGGCCGGTTCGACCTCTTCGCCCTGACCCAGGTCAGCGGTGAAGGTCACTACTTCACAGTTATATGTATCCTGCAGCCACTTGAGGATCACCGAAGTGTCCAGGCCGCCGGAATACGCCAGAACGACCTTGTTTACGTCCGCCATGCCATCACTCCACGGGGTTCTACGGAAAGCTGTCAAGTCTACCGCTCATGCAGGATAATTTACAGAGGCGCGACAGCTTATGACGACGAAGCGACAGATTATGTCGAGCGAGCGACGAATTCAGCAGGTTCAGGAGGTCGTCGCGCTGCTCGCGGCGGCGGTGGCTTGAGGCGCAGGTTTCTCGGTCGGTGCGACCCGCTCGAGACGTACGGCAACCCGGCGGTTCTTCGCCCGGTTGGCGGCATTGTTGTTGGGCGCCAGCGGATAGCGCTCACCGTGAAAACGCAGGGTGATCTGCGATTCCTGCACACCATTGGCCTTGAAGAAATCCATCACCGCCAGCGCCCGGCGTCGTGACAGTTCACGGTTGGTCAGCCGGTTACCGCTATTGTCGGAATGGCCATCGAGTTCAATGTGGTTGACCGTCGGATCGGCCTTCATGAACTCCAGCATGACCTGCAACTGGGCCTTGGCCCTGGCATCGAGATCGATACCCTCCCCCGGAAAGCCGACCTCGGATTGCTTCACTTGCTCGAAATTCTGTGGCAACAGCTTGGCGACGCAACCCTGATAGTCACCATAGGCCTTGCTGAACTTGACCGGCAGCAGACGCACTTCAGACACCCGACCGTCGCCCGATGAGTGTCGTACGACCGGGCTGCGCCCCTCCATCAGCCCGCTGATCAGGCGCCCGGCCTGCACTTGCGAACTGTTGAACAGCACGTTGCCACTACCGATTCTCACCGAGCCCAGGTTAATGTCGCCACGCCCCGGCTGCCATGGCGCAGCCGCCGCCAGCAAGGTGGCGGAACCCCCACCGATCATTGAGTTGTAGGCCTTCAGTCGAAATGTCGCCTGCTCTCCGGCGCGCCGCACAAACTCACCCGAACCGAAATCGGTGATCGGTTGAGTCAGGCGGCATTCGAACTTGTCGCCTTCGACCGTCCACTCGATGCTCTCCAGGCGAGTCTGGAAAGTGAGCGCCATCGCGGGAAGGCTGGCAAACACACTGAGCAAGGCTAAATAACGCTGGCGCACGGGAGGCTCCACTGGCTTCTACGACAAAAAGACCGACACACATATTCACGGCCTGCCTGTTGGGTATCGGAAGCTTGTCGTAAAACTTGATAGCGAGTGCCTGGAAGAGTCTTTTCCGGTAGCATTCCCCTGAGTTTGACCCGCCTGGAATTCCCTCATGTCCGACCGCCTGACCCTGCTGCGTCCCGACGACTGGCACATTCATCTTCGCGATGGTGCCGTGTTGACCAATACCGTCGCGGATGTCGCGCGCACCTTTGGTCGCGCCATCATCATGCCCAACCTGGTACCTCCGGTGCGCAACGCTGCTGAAGCCGATGGCTATCGCCAGCGGATTCTCGCCGCACGTCCGGCCGGCAGCCGTTTCGAACCGCTGATGGTTCTGTACCTGACCGACCGCACCCAGCCCGAAGAAATTCGTGAGGCCAAGGCCAGCGGTTTCATTCACGCCGCCAAGCTGTACCCGGCCGGCGCGACCACCAACTCGGACTCTGGCGTCACCAGCATCGACAAGATTTTCCCTGCACTGGAGGCCATGGCCGAAGTCGGGATGCCCTTGCTGGTTCACGGTGAAGTCACCCGTGGCGATATCGACGTTTTCGATCGGGAAAAAATCTTCATCGATGAGCACATGCGTCGCGTGGTCGAGCGTTTCCCGACGCTCAAAGTGGTGTTCGAACACATCACCACCGCCGATGCCGTGCAGTTCGTCAACGCGGCTTCAGCCAACGTTGGCGCCACCATCACCGCGCATCACCTGCTGTACAACCGCAACCACATGCTGGTGGGCGGGATTCGGCCGCACTTCTACTGCCTGCCGATCCTCAAGCGCAATACCCACCAGGAAGCGCTGCTCGACGCCGCCACCAGCGGCAGCGACAAGTTCTTCCTCGGCACCGACTCGGCCCCCCATGCCCAGCACGCCAAAGAAGCGGCTTGCGGCTGTGCCGGTTGCTACACCGCTTATGCCGCGATCGAGATGTATGCCGAAGCCTTCGAACAGCGTAATGCGCTGGACAAGCTCGAAGCCTTCGCCAGCCTCAATGGCCCGCGTTTCTACGGTCTGCCGGCGAACACCGATCGCATCACCCTGGTCCGCGAAGAGTGGACCGCCCCAACCAGCCTGCCATTCGGCGAGCTGACCGTTATCCCGCTGCGCGCCGGTGAAAAACTGCGCTGGCGCCTGCTGGAGGAACACGCGTGAGTGAAGACCATTTCGACGACGAACAGGACGGTCAAGGCGGTGGAGGTGGTCCTCGTCATCCAATGGCTGCCAGATTCCGTGGTTACCTGCCGGTTGTCGTCGACGTAGAAACCGGTGGCTTCAACTCGGCCACCGACGCCCTGCTGGAAATTGCTGCAACCACTATCGCCATGGATGAAAAAGGGTTCGTGTACCCCGATCACACCTACTTCTTCCGGGTCGAGCCATTCGAAGGCGCCAACATCGAAGCAGCAGCCCTGGAATTCACCGGGATCAAACTCGATCACCCGTTGCGCATGGCAGTGAGTGAGGAAGCGGCGCTGACCGATATCTTCCGTGGCATTCGCAAGGCCCTGAAAGCCAACGGTTGCAAACGGGCGATTCTGGTCGGTCACAACAGCAGCTTCGACCTGGGTTTCCTCAACGCGGCAGTCGCGCGCCTGGACATGAAACGCAACCCGTTTCACCCGTTCTCCAGCTTCGACACCGCGACCCTCGCCGGTCTTGCCTACGGTCAAACCGTACTGGCCAAGGCCTGTCAGGCAGCGGACATCGACTTCGACGGTCGTGAGGCTCATTCGGCTCGCTACGACACCGAGAAGACTGCTGAGCTGTTCTGCGGCATCGTCAATCGCTGGAAACAGATGGGCGGCTGGGAAGACTACAACGACTGAGGCTGGTCGCCGGTTTATCCCGCCCATAAAAAAACCGGCCTCAGTGAGGCCGGTTTTTTATTGCCGGACGCCTGGCTTACAGCGCAGCAGCGTGCTCGGTCAGGTAAGCCGCAACGCCTTCTGGCGAGGCGTTCATGCCTTTGTCGCCTTTTTTCCAGTTGGCAGGGCAAACTTCGCCGTGCTCTTCGTGGAATTGCAGAGCATCAACCAGACGGATCAGCTCTTCCATGTTACGGCCCAGCGGCAGGTCGTTGACGATCTGCGAGCGGACAACGCCTTTGTCGTCGATCAGGAACGCACCACGGAAAGCCACGCCGTCAGCGGACTGAACGTCGTAAGCCTTCATGATTTCCTGCTTGATGTCAGCAGCCATGGTGTAACGAACCTGGCCGATACCGCCATTGTTCACCGGGGTGTTGCGCCACGCGTTGTGGGTGAAGTGCGAGTCGATCGAAACGGCGACCACTTCAACGTTGCGTGCCTTGAAGTCAGCCATGCGGTTGTCCAGAGCGATCAGCTCGGACGGGCAAACGAAGGTGAAGTCCAGTGGGTAGAAGAACACCAGGCCGTATTTGCCTTTGATGGCCGAGGACAGGGTGAAGCTGTCTACGATTTCGCCATTGCCGAGTACGGCCGGTACGGTGAAGTCAGGGGCTTGTTTGCCTACGAGTACGCTCATTGGATATCTCCTGGTGTAATAACGTTGAAGAACAGGGCTCATGCCAGCCTGTCACCCTCAGGCGACAGCCCTGTGACACGAACCTCCTTCGCAAAAGGCCGACCATCATACACCGCGTTTTTCGCCTGTCCTTAGCGGTTTTTTTCTGGCGGGCAAAATGGCCGCTGCTATTTTTTTTCGCAAGGCGCGAGAGGAAACCGTTCGTCAGTCAAAGGCCCTTATGACGAAAAGCCTTCAGAAACCACTTTGACAATCATTCTCGTTAACATTAAGATCCATCGCAATTGAGTCACAACCAGCGACGGTTCTCACTTATGTATGTCTGCCTCTGCACCGGCGTCACCGACGGTCAAATCCGCGATGCAATCTATGAAGGTTGCTGCAGCTACAAGGAAGTCCGTCTGGCTACCGGCGTAGCCGGCCAATGTGGCAAATGCGCTTGCCTGGCCAAGGAAGTGGTGCGTGAAACACTGGGCAAACTGCAAACGGCCCAGGCGGCGATCCCCTACCCCGTAGAATTTACAGCCGCATAACTACCGTATTTCGAAGAACCGGACTTGATGTCCGGTTTTTTTATGTCTGAAAATCAATCGCTTAGGCCTTAGACGCGGAACACAAACATTCTTATTCCGATTAATTTTCATTTAAGTTTCAATAACTTAGGTTTGACACTATTAATTACGCGGCTCAAACTCCGCCTTATATACAGCTAATACAGGGCAGGACTCCCACCATGAAAGGCGACGTTACAGTCATCCAGCATCTCAACAAAATCCTTGCCAATGAACTGGTCGCGATCAATCAGTACTTCCTGCACGCGCGCATGTATGAAGATTGGGGCCTGAACAAGCTCGGCAAGCACGAGTACCACGAATCCATCGACGAGATGAAGCATGCTGACAAGCTGATCAAGCGCATCCTGTTCCTTGAAGGCCTGCCGAACGTCCAGGACCTGGGCAAGCTGCACATCGGCGAACACACCAAGGAAATGCTTGAGTGTGACTTGAAGATCGAGCGCGACGGTCATGCCGACCTGAAAGTCGCTATCGCCCATTGCGAAACCGTTGGCGACTTCGGTAGCCGTGAACTGCTCGAAGACATTCTTGAGTCCGAAGAAGAACATATCGACTGGCTGGAAACCCAGCTGGGCCTGATCGATAAAGTCGGCCTTGAGAACTATCTGCAATCGCAGATGGGCGAAGAGTAAGTTCTACGCCGCTAACCCCGACGCAATAAAAAGCCCCGCTCTCTTTACAGAGGCGGGGCTTTTTACGTGCGCTCTTGTAGGAGCGAGGCTCGCCCGCGAAGAACGATGACGCGGTGTATCTGCAGAAGCGCGGCGCCTGCTTCGCGGGCAAGCCTCGCTCCTACAGGTACCGAATCAGGCTTCGGTCTTGGCAGCGGCGGCTTTGGCGGCGGCGTCTTTGATCAGTGCCTGCAACGAACCGTCGGCAGACATTTCAGTCATGATGTCGCTACCACCAACCAGCTCACCGGCAACCCACAGTTGTGGGAAGGTTGGCCAGTTGGCGTACTTTGGCAGGTTGGCGCGGATTTCCGGGTTCTGCAGGATATCCACATAGGCAAACTTTTCACCACAGGCCATCACAGCCTGGGCGGCTTTCGCGGAGAACCCACACTGCGGGGCATTCGGCGAGCCTTTCATGTAAAGCAGAATGGTGTTGTTGGCAATCTGCTCTTTAATCGTTTCGATGATATCCATGGAGCACCTCGGCTGAACTTTCCGACTCAGTGGTCGGCACGGTGGCGCATTGTAACGGAAACCCGAGCGCCATGCTCGGCCTCCCCGACAGACATGTTCACGCCGCCGCCACGGTCACCGGCACGCCGTTCAATGCCGCATTGCCCGACAACTCATCGAGCTGACATTCGTCAGTCAGGTCATTGGCGCTGGAACCTGGCTGGCCACTGGCAATCGTCATCTGCACGCCCGGTCGCGCATGACCCCAACCGTGGGGCAGGCTGACCACTCCTTTCATCATATCGAGGCTGGCGACCACTTCAACCTCGATCACGCCGACCCGTGAACTGACGCGCACCCGCTGCCCATCGCTGAGCCCGCGGCTGGCCAGGTCGTCCGGGTGCATCAGCAGTTGATGGCGCGGCTTGCCCTTCACCAGGCGGTGATAGTTGTGCATCCATGAGTTGTTGCTGCGCACATGGCGGCGACCGATCATCAGTAACTCATCGGCGGCTGGTGCTTGCAACGCCGCAAAGCGCGCCAGATCGGCGAGGATCTCCACAGGCGCCGCCTGGACGCGCTGATTGGCCGTCTTCAGACGAGGCGTCAAATTGGGCTTGAGCGCGCCGAGATCGATACCGTGAGGGTGATCGAACAAGGTCGCCAGCGACAGTTTGTGCCCTGAAGCATCGCCATACAGGCCCATCCGCAGCCCCCGGTCAATCATCTGCGCCGGCGCAATGGTCGGTTTCAGCTCCTTGCCGGTCTTCGCCGCAAAGGCCTTGGCCAGCCCCACGAAGATCTCCCAATCATGCAGCGCGCCTTGCGGCTTGGCGAGAATCGCCCGGTTGAAACGGGTGACGTTGCGCACCGCGAACATATTGAAGGTGGTGTCGTAATGATCGTTTTCCAGCGCCGAAGTCGACGGCAGGATCAGGTCGGCATAACGCGTGGTTTCATTGATGTACAGGTCGACGCTGACCATGAACTCCAGTCCGTCCAGCGCCTGCTCCAGCTGTCGGCCATTGGGCGTGGACAACACCGGATTACCCGCCACGGTGATCAGCGCACGGACCTGCCCTTCCCCTTCGGTGAGCATCTCTTCGGCCAGCGCCGACACCGGCAACTCGCCACCGTATTCAGGACGCCCGGACACGCGGCTTTGCCACAGGTTGAAATGGCCGCCCGACGTGGACGCCACCAGGTCCACCGCCGGCTCGGTGCACAACGCACCGCCGACACGATCAAGGTTGCCGGTCACCAGATTGATCAATTGCACCAGCCAATGGCACAAGGTGCCGAAGGCCTGGGTCGAGACGCCCATGCGGCCATAGCAGACCGCCGTCGGGGCTGCCGCGAAGTCCCGCGCCAGTTGACGGATCTGTTCGACGGGGACTGCGCACAGCGGGCTCATGGCCTCGGCAGTGAAACCTGCGATCGCCTTACGCACTTCATCCAGCCCATCGACCGGCAAATGACTGTCGCGGGTCAGGCCTTCAGCGAATAACGTATTGAGCAACCCGAACAACAGCGCCGCATCGCCGCCGGGGCGCACGAACAGATGCTGGTCGGCAATCGCCGCCGTTTCGCTGCGACGCGGATCGACCACCACCACTTTGCCACCCCGGGCCTGAATCGCCTTGAGGCGCTTCTCCACATCCGGCACGGTCATGATGCTGCCGTTGGAGGCCAGCGGATTACCGCCCAGGATCAACATGAAATCAGTGTGATCGATGTCCGGGATCGGCAACAGCAAGCCGTGGCCATACATCAAATGACTGGTCAGGTGATGGGGCAACTGATCGACCGACGTCGCGGAAAACCGGTTACGGGTTTTCAACAGGCCGAGGAAGTAATTGCTGTGGGTCATCAACCCGTAGTTGTGCACGCTGGGGTTGCCCTGATAGACCGCCACCGCGTTCTGCCCGTGACGCTCCTGAATCGCCGCCAGGCGTTCGGCTACAAGGCTGAACGCATCTTCCCACTCGATAGGCTGCCACTCGCTACCCACTCGCTGCATCGGCTGACGCAGGCGATCCGGGTCGTTCTGAATGTCTTGCAGGGCCACCGCCTTGGGGCAGATATGCCCACGGCTGAAGCTGTCCTGAGGGTCGCCCTTGATCGAGGTGATCTGCACGCCGCTGCCTTCGACCTCGGTGGTTTCGATGGTCAGGCCGCAGATGGCTTCACACAGGTGGCACGCACGGTGATGGAGAGTCTTGGTCATGGCCAGTCTCTGTTTTGTTCTGGGCGGGCAATGTCGGCCGCGGGAACAAAACTATGGCGCGTGACTTGCCACCGCGCCAGCGACGTTCGTCTTGTGAATCGACGACCATCAGGCCGGCCGATGGCAGCAAGGAGATCAGTTCGGCGGCAGACTCGGCGGCGCCTGCAGCTGGATTTCCTCGATGGTTTCGATCTGCTCGTGGGCGACGTGCACGCCGGTGAGCTCGCCGATCAGCCGCCAATGCTCGTCGAGCCCGGCACTGATGGTGGCCATGCGGTCGATCATGCGCCGGCCAGCCGCCTTGGTGACTTCATCTTCACTGCGTAACAACTCGAAAGACATCGAGGTCATGGAAGCAGTGAGGTGGGTCAGAGAGCGAGCCGTAAGGCCGAGTAGCTCCATCAATAACTGTTCTTTCGATTCCATTCCTGAGGCTTCCTGCGTCGCTCGTGCTTTAGTTATAACCCAGCACTTTGCATTAGCAAATGTTTCAGACTAGACACATTGCCCGCCAAAGGCTCGAATGACAGATCAAAAACCGACTGCCAATCTGTCGCCCGCGCCCTGCCTGATTGCCAAGCCCGGCGAGCCCAGTGTACAAATGCTCAGCTGCTGTCAGGAAACAGGCTTCAAAAGCGCTACTGCGGTCACCCCGTAGCCTCTCTGAAATCCTCTAAACACCGTAGCCTATTGGAAAAACGCGACATTTAATGTCAATATCGCGCCTCCCCCTATTTCGTCGCCCCGTGCGGCTTACGCCGCAGGTCTCGCCCGTTTTTCAGTTAAACAAGGCTTTGAGTATCTGCGGTCTGTTGCAAAAAGGTAGTCAATGATGAGCGCAAGGCACTTTCTCTCCCTGATGGATTGCACGCCCGAAGAGCTGGTCAGCGTGATCCGTCGAGGCGTTGAGCTCAAGGACCTGCGTAACCGCGGCGTACTGTTCGAGCCTTTGAAAAACCGCGTCCTGGGGATGATTTTCGAGAAGTCCTCGACCCGTACCCGTATTTCGTTCGAAGCCGGCATGATCCAGCTCGGTGGCCAGGCGATCTTCCTGTCGCCGCGCGACACTCAGCTGGGCCGTGGCGAACCGATCGGCGACGCCGCCATTGTCATGTCGAGCATGCTCGATGCAGTGATGATCCGTACGTTTTCGCACAGCACCCTGACCGAATTCGCCGCCAATTCGCGAGTCCCGCTGATCAACGGCCTGTCCGATGACCTGCACCCGTGCCAGTTGCTGGCCGACATGCAAACCTTCCTCGAACATCGCGGTTCGATCCAAGGCAAGACCGTGGCCTGGATCGGCGACGGCAACAACATGTGCAACAGCTATATAGAAGCGGCGATCCAGTTCGACTTCCAGTTGCGCATCGCCTGCCCGGAAGGTTACGAACCCAACCCTGAGTTCGTGGCCAAGGCCGGCGATCGGGTAAGCATCGTCCGCGATCCTCGGGAAGCCGTACGCGGCGCGCATCTGGTGAGCACCGACGTCTGGACCTCCATGGGCCAGGAAGAGGAAACCGCCAAGCGCCTGAAGCTGTTCGCACCGTTCCAGGTCAACCGGGCGCTGCTCGACCTGGCCGCACCGGACGTGCTGTTCATGCATTGCCTGCCGGCCCACCGTGGCGAGGAAATCAGCCTCGACCTGCTCGACGACCCGCGTTCGGTGGCCTGGGATCAAGCCGAAAACCGTCTGCATGCACAAAAGGCCCTGCTCGAGTTTCTCGTCCCACCTTCGTACCATCACGCATGAGCCAGCCATTACTGCTGAACCTGCGCAATCTGGCCTGTGGTTATCAAAACCAGCGGGTTGTGCAGAACCTCAACCTGCATTTGAATGCCGGCGATATCGGTTGCCTGCTGGGCTCTTCGGGCTGCGGCAAAACCACCACCCTGCGGGCCATTGCCGGTTTCGAACCGGTGCACGAGGGTGAGATCCAGTTGGCGGGCGAGACCATCTCCAGCGCCGGCTTCACCCTCGCCCCGGAGAAACGCCGGATCGGCATGGTGTTCCAGGATTACGCGCTGTTTCCGCATTTGAGCGTGGCCGAGAACATCGCCTTCGGGATCCGCAAGCACCCGCAAAAGGATCGTGTCACCGAAGAACTGCTCGAACTGGTCAACCTGAAAAACCTCGGCAAGCGCTTTCCCCATGAGCTGTCCGGTGGACAGCAGCAGCGAGTTGCACTGGCCCGCGCCCTGGCACCGGAACCGCAACTGTTGTTGCTCGACGAACCGTTCTCCAACCTCGATGGTGAGCTGCGACGCAAGCTCAGCCATGAAGTACGCGACATCCTCAAGGCTCGCGGCACCAGTGCGATTCTGGTGACCCACGATCAGGAAGAAGCTTTCGCGGTCAGCGACCATGTCGGCGTTTTCAAGGAAGGTCGCCTGGAACAATGGGATACCCCCTACAACCTCTATCACGAACCGCTGACACCGTATGTGGCCAGCTTCATTGGCCAGGGTTACTTCATTCGCGGTCAGTTGAGCAGCCCGGAGTCGGTACAGACCGAATTGGGTGAATTGCGCGGCAACCGTGCCTACACCTGGCCGATCGGTGGCGCCGTGGACGTATTGCTGCGTCCGGACGACATCGTCTATGCACCGTCCAGCCCACTGAGGGCGCAGATTGTCGGCAAGAGCTTCCAGGGGGCCTCAACGCTGTACCGCTTGCAGTTGCCTACGGGCGCACAGCTGGAGTCGATTTTCCCAAGTCATGCCGATCATCTGGTCGGTGCTGAAGTCGGCATTCGGGTAGCGGCGGAACACCTGGTACTGTTCCAGGCCTCCGGCAGTACAGCGGCGCAGATTCCGACGATCGAGTCCGGGGTTCGGCGCTACGGCGCCGCCAGCTGAACAACGCGGACATAGGTGGGAGCTCGCTCCCATCTATTGGATTTTCGTTTAACCCAGCATTAGCGTTCCGCTCGCGACCAGCGTCGCATTCCCGCCAATACTCACCCGATTCCCTTCCAGCTGACAAAACAACTCCCCACCCCGCGCCGAGCACTGATAAGCCGTCAGACTCGACTTGCTCAAGCGTTTCGACCAGTACGGAATCAGGCTGCAATGGGTTGAACCGGTCACCGGGTCTTCGTTGATGCCGATCGCCGGGGCAAAGTAGCGCGACACAAAGTCATGCTTGCTGCCTTTGGCTGTCACGATGGCGCCCGGCCATGGCAATTTCGCCAGGGCAATCATGTCTGGCTGACAATCGAGCACCGCCTGCTCGGACTCCAGCACCACGAACAATTCGTTCGAGCCCAGCACATCGACCGCCTCGACGCCCAAGGCGCGCTCGACATCCAGGGTCACGCCCACTTCCGACGGCACGACTGCCGGGAAATCCAGCCACAAGCGCCCACCCTCTCGGGTGACACTCAACGGGCCGGACTTGCAGATGAAGTCCAGTCGCTCGACCGGTTCTTTATAGAGTTCAAACAGTACGTAGGCACTGGCCAGGGTCGCATGACCGCATAACGGGACTTCGGTGGTCGGAGTAAACCAGCGAATGCGCCAGACAGCACCCTCACGCACCAGGAACGCGGTTTCGGCGAGGTTATGTTCGGCGGCGATTTTTTGCATCAACTCATCGTCAAGCCAGGCATCGAGCCGGTACACCATCGCCGGGTTACCACTGAACGGCCGATCACTGAACGCATCGATCTGATGAAACTCAAGCTGCATGGCACTTCTCCCTTTCTTCAGGTCGCCGAGCATGAAGCCCGGCATAGCCCTTCACCAGTGACAGAACGAACCAATTTCCACCATACAGCGCCGGGTTGTTAGCCCAAGACCTTCTGCTCAGGCTCGACCGATATCGGCGAACTTCGCCTGGGTGTGTTCGGCCAACACGGCAGGCGCCAGTTCGACTTCCAGACCGCGCCGCCCGGCGCTGACGAAGATACTGGAAAACGGCTGGGCCGAATGATCGATAAACGTGCGCAGGCGCTTCTTCTGCCCGAGCGGGCTGATACCGCCCAACAGATACCCCGTCGAACGCTGCGCAGCGGCTGGATCGGCCATTTCGACTTTTTTCACGCCTGCGGCCTGTGCCAGCGCCTTCAAGTCCAGACTTCCGACGACCGGCACCACCGCCACCAATAACTCCCCCTTCTCGCTGGCCGCCAGCAATGTCTTGAACACCTGCGCGGGGTCCAGGCCCAGTTTTTCCGCGGCCTCCAGACCATAGGACGCTGCCTTCGGATCATGTTCGTAACTGTGCACACGATGTTCGGCACGAACTTTTTTCAACAAATCCAATGCGGGGGTCATGACAGCTCCAGACTTGGCGGCAGAAGAAAAATACTGCGCAGGATTCTAGGTCATTGATCGATAAAAGGCTCTATTGCGCTGCTATTTCCAGAGCCTGGCCGGGCTTTCGGTCGTTCGTCCACACGCTTCTCGCCGGATGAACGATGCGATCATTCACAGGACTAATAGTTTAAATATGACTAATGGTTCACTTTCGACCTTTGACAGCAGTGCTTCTTGTCTATATTTTTTCGAATGTGAACACAGCACGAACGTCTCACCGCAGCACCCGGCAGTAAGCCGAGCACAGGATGGGGATCCTGCCTCGGTGAAAATCGCGCTTTGACCTCGATGGAAAAGCGCCAGACAACAACAAAAACGAGGTTTTCAATGACAACTGCGTTACAACAACCGTCGCTCTCGAGCCAATGCATGGCCGAGTTTCTGGGTACTGCACTGCTGATCTTTTTCGGTACCGGCTGCGTTGCCGCGCTCAAGGTGGCGGGTGCCAGCTTCGGGTTGTGGGAAATCAGCATCATCTGGGGGGTTGGCGTCAGCATGGCGATCTACCTCACCGCCGGTGTTTCCGGTGCGCACCTCAACCCTGCCGTGAGTATCGCGCTGAGCATTTTCGCTGACTTCGAAAAGCGCAAACTGCCTTTCTATATCTTCTCCCAGGTCGCCGGTGCCTTCTGCGGGGCATTGTTGGTTTACACGCTGTACAGCAACCTGTTCTTCGATTTCGAACAAACTCACCAAATGGTTCGTGGCACCGAAGCCAGCCTTGAATTGGCCTCGGTGTTCTCCACTTTCCCGAACCCTGCCCTGTCCACGGGCCAGGCCTTTCTGGTTGAAGTGATCATCACCGCCATTCTGATGGGCGTGATCATGTCGCTCACCGACGACAACAATGGCCTGCCCAAAGGACCGCTGGCGCCGTTGTTGATCGGCCTGCTGATTGCCGTGATCGGCAGCTCGATGGGGCCGCTGACCGGTTTCGCGATGAACCCGGCCCGCGACTTCGGTCCTAAACTGATGACTTTCTTCGCAGGCTGGGGTGAAATTTCCTTCACTGGCGGACGCGATATCCCGTACTTCCTGATTCCGGTTTTTGCACCGATTGTCGGTGCCTGTCTCGGTGCTGCAGCTTATCGCGGGCTGATTGCCCGTCATCTGCCCAGCGCCATACCTGCTACAAAGGACGCAGCACTGGCCATTGACGGCAAACCAAGAACGTCTTGAAACCGTTGGCGCGTGATCCTGCCCATTTTGATCCCGCGCCTGACTTCACTTCCTTATTTCGTCCAAGGCAATCGACATGACCGACATTCAGAATAAGAACTACATCATTGCCCTCGATCAGGGTACGACCAGCTCCCGCGCGATCATTTTCGATCGCGACGCGAACGTGGTTTGCACCGCCCAGCGTGAATTCGCACAGCATTACCCGCAAGCCGGTTGGGTCGAACACGACCCGATGGAAATCTTCGCCACCCAAAGCGCCGTGATGGTCGAGGCCCTGGCTCAAGCCGGCCTGCATCACGACCAGGTCGCGGCCATCGGCATCACCAACCAGCGCGAAACCACCGTGGTCTGGGACAAGACCACTGGCCGCCCGATCTACAACGCGATCGTCTGGCAGTGCCGCCGCAGCACCGAAATCTGCCAGCAGCTCAAGCGCGACGGCCACGAGCAATACATCAGCGACACCACGGGCCTGGTTACCGACCCGTACTTCTCCGGCACCAAGCTCAAGTGGATCCTCGACAATGTCGAAGGCAGCCGTGAGCGGGCGCGCAAGGGTGAACTGCTGTTCGGCACCGTCGACAGCTGGCTGATCTGGAAATTTACCGGCGGCAAGGTGCACGTCACCGACTACACCAACGCCTCGCGCACCATGCTCTTCAACATCCACACGCTGGAGTGGGACGCGAAGATGCTGGACGTCCTCGACATCCCGCGCGAGATGCTGCCGGAAGTTAAGTCCTCGTCCGAAATCTACGGCCACACCAAAAGCGGCATCGCCATTGGCGGTATCGCCGGCGACCAGCAGGCCGCCCTGTTCGGCCAAATGTGCGTCGAGCCAGGCCAGGCGAAAAACACCTACGGCACCGGTTGCTTCCTGCTGATGAACACCGGCGACAAAGCGGTGAAGTCCAAGCACGGCATGCTGACCACCATCGCTTGCGGCCCGCGTGGCGAAGTGGCCTATGCGCTGGAAGGCGCGGTGTTCAACGGTGGCTCCACCGTGCAGTGGCTGCGTGACGAGTTGAAAATCATCAACGACGCCCACGACACCGAATACTTCGCCAACAAGGTCAAGGACAGCAACGGCGTGTACCTGGTGCCGGCCTTCACCGGCCTGGGCGCTCCGTACTGGGACCCGTATGCCCGTGGCGCGTTGTTCGGCCTGACCCGTGGCGTACGCGTGGATCACATCATTCGTGCCGCGCTTGAGTCGATTGCCTACCAGACCCGCGACGTTCTGGACGCCATGCAGCAGGATTCCGGCGAACGCCTGAAAGCCCTGCGCGTGGACGGCGGTGCAGTGGCGAACAATTTCCTGATGCAATTCCAGGCCGACATCCTCGGCACTCAAGTCGAGCGCCCGAAAATGCGCGAAACCACCGCGTTGGGCGCCGCTTACCTGGCGGGTTTGGCCTGCGGTTTCTGGGGCAGCCTGGACGAGTTGCGCGGCAAGGCGGTGATCGAGCGCGAGTTTGAACCAGCGCTGGACGAAACCGCGAAGGAAAAACTCTACGCTGGCTGGAAAAAAGCCGTCAGCCGCACTCGCGATTGGGAACCGCACGAAGGCGCTGAATAAGCCACGGACCGGACTCGTATCCGGTTGTAACTGGTAGGGAGCGGATTCCTGCGGCATCATGGGCAAATTTTGCACGGCAGCCCAAAGGAAGCCCCATGAATCTGCCTCCCCGTCAGCAGCAAATCCTGGAACTGGTCCGCGAACGCGGCTATGTCAGCATCGAGGAAATGGCCCAGCTGTTCGTCGTTACACCGCAAACCATCCGCCGCGATATCAATCAATTGGCGGAAGTGAATCTGTTGCGTCGCTATCACGGCGGCGCAGCCTACGACTCCAGCGTCGAAAACACCGCCTACGCCATGCGCGCCGATCAGATGCGCGATGAAAAGCAGCGTATCGGCGAAGCCATTGCGGCGCAGATTCCCGATCACGCCTCGCTGTTCATCAATATCGGCACCACCACCGAATCCATTGCTCGGGCGCTGCTCAACCACAGCCACCTGAAGATCATCACCAACAACCTGCATGTGGCCTCGATGCTCAGCGCCAAGGACGACTTCGACGTGCTGCTGACCGGTGGCAACGTGCGGCGTGACGGTGGCGTGGTCGGTCAGGCCAGCGTCGACTTCATTAACCAGTTCAAGGTCGACTTCGCCCTGGTCGGCATCAGTGGAATCGATGAAGACGGCAGCTTGCTGGATTTCGACTATCAGGAAGTGCGGGTATCCCAGGCGATCATCGCCAACGCCCGACAGGTGATTCTCGCGGCGGACTCCAGCAAATTCGGGCGCAACGCCATGATTCGCCTGGGGCCGATCAGCCTGATCGATTGCCTGGTCACCGACCAGCCGCCTTCGCCGGCCCTGGCGCAGTTGTTGAGCCAGCACAAGATTCGGCTGGAGGTCGTGTAAGCACATCCCCCCTGTGGCGAGGGGGCTTGCCCCCCCCCCGTTCGGCTGCACAGCAGACGCCAATCAGACAACATGTTCTTCCTGAGATACCGCGGTAGCCGGTTATAGGACCGCTTCGCAGCCCACCGGGAGCAAGCTCCCTCGCCACAAAAGCAGTCCCTACCATCATTCAATGTTCGAAAATTTTCCTTTAACGGCCCTTCGATCAGTATTTTCAATCGAAGCACGCTGGCTGTGGGCGTCTTTATGGGCTAGTATTTTCGCAAATGAACATTAATGTTCGAATTCAAATATAGAAATCAAAAAAGCCCGAGGCCAGCCGATGCCCACTTCTACCTTGCCTACGCCCCCTCTCGCCGAGGTCTACGATATCGCCGTCATTGGTGGTGGGATCAATGGCGTGGGGATCGCAGCGGATGCCGCCGGTCGCGGCCTTTCGGTGTTCCTTTGCGAAAAGGATGATCTGGCCAGCCACACCTCGTCGGCCAGCAGCAAGCTGATCCACGGTGGCCTGCGCTACCTGGAGCATTATGAGTTCCGCCTGGTGCGCGAAGCCCTGGCCGAGCGCGAAGTGCTGCTGGCCAAGGCGCCGCACATCGTCAAACAGATGCGCTTCGTGCTGCCCCACCGCCCGCACCTGCGTCCGGCCTGGATGATCCGCGCCGGTCTGTTCCTTTATGACCACCTCGGCAAACGGGAAAAACTCGAAGGCTCGAAAAGCCTGAAGTTCGGCCCGGACAGCCCGCTGAAAAGCGAAATCACCAAAGGCTTCGAATATTCCGATTGCTGGGTCGATGACGCACGCCTCGTCGTACTGAACGCCATGGCTGCCCGCGAGAAAGGTGCTCACGTTCATACGCAAACCCGCTGCGTCAGTGCCCGTCGCACCAAGGGCCTGTGGCACATGAACCTGGAACGCGCCGATGGCAGCCTGTTTTCGATCCGCGCCAAGGCACTGGTGAACGCTGCCGGCCCATGGGTCGCCCAGTTCATTCGTGACGACCTGAAGATGGAATCGCCATACGGCATCCGTCTGATCCAGGGCAGCCACCTGATCGTGCCAAAACTGTACGAAGGCGAATACGCGCACATTCTGCAAAACGAAGATCAGCGCATCGTCTTCACCATTCCGTACCTGAACCACTTCACCCTGATCGGCACCACCGACCGCGAGTACACCGGCGACCCGGCAAAAGTGGCGATCACTGAAGGCGAAACCGATTACCTGCTGAAAGTGGTCAATGCCCACTTCAAGAAACAACTCAGCCGCGCGGACATCCTGCACAGCTACTCCGGCGTTCGTCCGCTGTGCAACGACGAATCCGACAACCCGTCGGCCGTCACCCGCGACTACACCCTGGCGTTGTCGGGTTCTGGTGAAGAAGCACCGTTGCTGTCGGTGTTCGGCGGCAAGCTGACGACCTACCGCAAACTGGCCGAGTCGGCGCTGGCGCAATTGGCCCCGTACTTCACGCACATCAAGCCAAGCTGGACCGCCAGCGCGCCCCTGCCCGGTGGCGAAGACATGACGACTCCGCAGGCATTGAGTTCGCGGATCCGCGACAAGTTCGACTGGATCCCCACCGAGATCGCCCGACGCTGGTCCACCACTTACGGCAACCGCACCTGGCGCATGCTCGAAGGCGTGGAAAACCTCGGTGACCTGGGTGAACACATCGGCGGCGGGCTCTACACCCGCGAAGTCGACTACCTGTGCAGCGAAGAATGGGCGACCACCGCCGATGACATCCTGTGGCGCCGCAGCAAGCTTGGGCTGTTCACCACTGCGGCGGAACAACAGAAGCTCAAGGATTACCTGAACAAGCTCGAACAGAACCGCAGCAAGATCGAAGCGGCCTGATCGGGTATCCGGTTAAACCAAAGCCCCTGAATCTCACGATTCAGGGGCTTTTTCATACCGCACATTACTGTAGGAGCGAGGCTTGCCCGCGAAGAACGATAAAGCGGTTCAACAGACAGACCGCAGAGCCCCCTTCGCGGGCAAGCCTCGCTCCTACAGTTTTGTGTGAGTCAATCCATTCGGTTTTCCGAACGCGACTCCTCGGTCGATTCGGAAAACCGGATCATCCGACAAAAAACTCAACTTCACCAACATTAAAATACTCTTAAAAATCAATAATTTGATAGATGATGCATGGTCTGGCACGAGTCATGCTCTACTCTCCCGGACGAATGTTTATTGCGCTACTCCTTCAGGAGCCGCCAGGCATTCGAAGCACCAAAAAAGGCCGATGAACTGGCTCCATAAAAAAAACAATGTCGAGGAAAATTTGATGCGCATCGTTCCCCATCTCCTGGGCGCAGCCATTGCTGCCGCTCTGATTAGCACTCCAGTTTTCGCCGCCGAACTCACCGGCACACTGAAGAAGATCAAAGAGTCCGGCACCATCACCCTCGGGCATCGTGACGCTTCCATTCCGTTTTCCTACATCGCGGACGCTTCCGGCAAACCGGTTGGCTACTCCCACGATATCCAGCTGAAAATCGTCGAAGCCATCAAGAAAGACCTGGACATGCCCAACCTCCAGGTCAAATACAACCTGGTGACCTCGCAAACCCGTATCCCGCTGGTGCAGAACGGCACCGTGGACGTCGAGTGCGGCTCCACCACCAACAACGTCGAGCGTCAGCAACAAGTTGATTTCTCCGCCGGCATCTTCGAAATCGGTACCAAGCTGCTGGCCAAGAAAGACTCGCCCTACAAAGATTTCGCCGACCTCAAAGGCAAGAACGTCGTGACCACCGCCGGCACCACGTCCGAGCGCATCCTCAAGTCGATGAACGCCGACAAGCAGATGGGCATGAACGTGATCTCCGCCAAAGACCATGGCGAATCCTTCCAGATGCTGGAAACCGGCCGTGCCGTGGCCTTCATGATGGACGACGCCTTGCTGGCCGGTGAAATGGCCAAGGCCAAGAAGCCGGATGACTGGGCCGTGACCGGCACACCACAATCGTTCGAAATCTACGGCTGCATGGTTCGCAAGGGCGACGCACCGTTCAAGAAAGCCGTCGACGACGCAATCATCGCGACCTACAAGTCGGGCGAGATCAACAAGATCTACGAAAAATGGTTCATGCAGCCAATCCCGCCAAAAGGCCTGAACCTGAACTTCCCGATGAGCGACGAGCTCAAGACCCTGATCGCCAATCCGACCGACAAAGCGGCTGACGAAAAGAAATCCTGATTTCTGACTAACGTTCCCCCCTGAGAAGGCCTCTGCCCTTTCAGGGGTTGTCACTCCCTGCTGGCATTTCTGGAAACACTCGAACCGGTGGTTGTCGAGCCGTTCGCGTGTGCCTGACCGTCATCGGGCACTTGTACATCGATCGAATCCGAGGGGAGACCCTAATGAATTACAACTGGGACTGGGGCGTGTTCTTCAAGTCCACCGGCGTGGGCAGCGAAATTTATTTCGACTGGTACCTCTCCGGTTTAGGCTGGACCATCGCCATCGCCGTCGCCGCCTGGATCATCGCGCTGCTGCTGGGCTCGATCCTGGGTGTCATGCGCACGGTGCCGAATCGCATCGTATCGGGCATCGCGACCTGCTACGTCGAACTCTTCCGTAACGTGCCACTGCTGGTGCAGCTGTTCATCTGGTACTTCCTGGTGCCCGACCTGCTGCCGCAAAACCTGCAGGACTGGTACAAGCAGGACCTGAACCCGACCACCTCGGCCTTCCTCAGTGTCGTCGTGTGCCTGGGCCTGTTCACCACGGCCCGGGTTTGCGAACAAGTGCGCACCGGTATCCAGGCGCTGCCCCGCGGCCAGGAATCCGCTGCCCGCGCCATGGGTTTCAAGCTGCCGCAGATCTACTGGAACGTGCTGCTGCCCCAGGCTTATCGCATCATCATTCCGCCGCTTACCTCGGAATTCCTGAACGTGTTCAAGAACTCCTCCGTCGCGTCGCTGATCGGCCTGATGGAGCTGCTGGCGCAGACCAAACAGACCGCCGAGTTCTCCGCCAACCTGTTCGAAGCCTTCACCCTGGCAACGCTGATCTACTTCACCCTGAACATGAGCCTGATGCTGCTGATGCGCGCGGTCGAGAAGAAAGTCGCCGTGCCGGGCCTGATTTCCGTAGGGGGTAAATGATGGAATTCGACTTCTCGGGCATCATTCCGTCCCTGCCGGGTATGTGGAACGGCATGGTCATGACCCTCCAGCTGATGGCCCTGGGCGTGAGCGGCGGGATCATCCTCGGCACGGTCCTGGCGTTGATGCGCCTGTCCCACAACAAACTGCTGTCGAACATTGCCGGCGCCTACGTCAACTACTTCCGCTCGATCCCGCTGCTGCTGGTCATCACCTGGTTCTACCTGGCGGTGCCGTTCGTATTGCGCTGGATCACCGGCGAAGACACCCCGATCGGCGCGTTCGCCTCGTGCATCGTGGCGTTCATGATGTTCGAAGCAGCGTACTTCTGCGAAATCGTCCGGGCCGGGGTGCAGTCGATTCCCAAGGGCCAGATGAGCGCCGCCCAGGCCATGGGTATGACGTATGGCCAGATGATGCGGTTGATCATCCTGCCGCAAGCGTTCCGCAAGATGACCCCGCTGCTGTTGCAACAGAGCATCATCCTGTTTCAGGACACCTCGCTGGTCTACGCGGTCGGCCTGGTGGACTTCCTCAATGCCTCGCGTGCCAGTGGCGACATCATCGGCCGCTCCAATGAGTTCCTGATCTTCGCAGGTCTCACGTACTTCATCATCAGCTTTGCCGCCTCGCAGCTGGTCAAGCGTCTGCAAAAAAGGTTCGCCGTATGATCTCTATCAAGAACGTCAACAAGTGGTATGGGGACTTCCAGGTACTGACTGATTGCAGCACCGAGGTCAAAAAAGGCGAGGTGATCGTGGTGTGCGGGCCGTCCGGTTCCGGCAAATCCACCCTGATCAAGTGCGTCAATGCACTGGAACCGTTCCAGAAAGGCGACTTGATCGTCGATGGCACGTCCATCGCCGATCCGAAGACCAACCTGCCGAAACTGCGTTCGCGGGTGGGCATGGTGTTCCAGCATTTCGAACTGTTCCCGCACCTGACCATCACCGAAAACCTGACCATCGCGCAGATCAAGGTGTTGGGTCGCAGCAAGGAAGAAGCCACCAAGAAAGGCCTGCAACTGCTTGAGCGCGTCGGGCTGTCTGCCCATGCGCATAAGCACCCGGGCCAGCTTTCCGGTGGCCAGCAACAGCGTGTGGCGATCGCCCGTGCGCTGGCGATGGACCCGATCGTCATGCTGTTCGACGAACCGACCTCGGCACTGGACCCGGAAATGGTCAACGAAGTGCTGGATGTGATGGTGCAACTGGCCCACGAAGGCATGACCATGATGTGCGTGACCCACGAAATGGGCTTCGCCCGCAAGGTCGCGGACCGGGTGATCTTCATGGACGCCGGCAAGATTATCGAAGACTGCAGGAAAGAAGAGTTCTTCGGCGACATCAACGCCCGCTCCGAGCGTGCGCAGCATTTCCTCGAGAAGATTCTGCAGCACTAAGAAGGAAGGCACCGCTCCCCTAATTGTGGGAGCGGGCTTTTGTGGCGAGGGGGCCCCCTCGCCACAAAAGCCCCCTTGCCATACAGCAACTCCCACGGGGCCCGTGGGGATATGGATATTGTGTTGTGGTTGACCCAAGGCATCTGTGATGAAATGCGACTCCACTCTCTATCGCGCCGCGCCGCCATCACTCGCCGTGAAACCCCGTTTGATTCGCCATCTGTTCCTGCCGCCGCTGATCATCGCCCTGATGATCGGATTGGGTTACATCGGCTTCTGGGTCAGTGAACACTACGGCATTCGCAGCCTCAGCGAGAATGGCCAGCGTCAGCTGGAACTGCACGCGCGCGCCGTCGAAAGCGAGATCAGCAAATACACCTACCTGCCCAGCCTGCTGGAACTCGAATCGAGTGTTTCCCAGCTGTTGGCAGACCCGTCGCCGGAACTGCGGCAGAGGGTCAACGAATACCTCGAAGGCCTGAACCGGCGCAGCCGCAGTCGGGCCATTTATGTGATGGACACCACCGGACGCGTACTGGCCACCAGCAACTGGCGCGATGTCGACAGTTATCTGGGCGAAGACCTGTCCTTCCGCGCCTACTTCCAGAACGCCGTGCGCGGCCAGCCGGGGCGGTTCTACGGCATCGGCAGCACCAGCGGCGAACCCGGCTATTACCTGGCTCATGGCCTGGAGGAACATGGCAAGATCACCGGCGTCGCGGTGGTCAAGGTGCGCCTCGAAGCCATGGAAGAACGCTGGCAGCGCGCGCGCCTGGAAGCGTTCGTCAGCGATGAGAACGGCATCATCATCCTCTCCAGCGATCCGGCGCGGCGGCTCAAGTCGGTGCTGCCGTTGAGCGACGACACCAAGGAACGCCTGGCCCGCAGCCTTCAGTACTACTGGTATCCGCTGAATGAACTGCAACCGCTGGCCCGAGAGAAACTGGCTGAAGGCGAGGAAAAACTGACCTTCCCCGCCAACAGCGAACTGGTGTCCGATGAAGAGAACATCAGCTACCTGTCGCAAACCCGGCCGCTGAGCGACACCCCGTGGAATTTCACCCTGCTCACGCCCCTGCAAGACCTGCGGCGTGAAGCGATCAATCAGGGAATCCTGGTGGCGGTGGCGTTTGCCCTGGTGGCCTTCCTGCTGATCGCCTGGAACGAGCGGCGCAAAGTGATCGCCACCCGCCTCGCGGCGCGGGAAGCCTTGCAGGAAGCCAACAATCAACTGGAGCGTCGGATTACCGAACGCACCACTGACCTGCGTGCCAGCAACGAACGGCTCAAGGGGCAGATTCGTGAGCGTCGGCAGGCTGAAGAAACCTTGCGCCGCGCTCAGGATGAACTGGTCCAGGCCGGCAAACTGGCGGCCATCGGCCAGATGTCCACCAGCATCGCCCACGAATTGAACCAACCGCTGGCAGCCTTGCGGACCTTGTCCGGCAATACCGTGCGCTTTCTGGAGCGCGGTCAGCTGGATGTGGCCAGCACCAATCTCAAAACCATCAATGAACTGATCGACCGCATGGGCCGGATTACCGCCAGCCTGCGCTCCTTCGCCCGACGCGGCGATGACCAGGGCCAGGCCAGCCTCGGCAAAGGCGTGGACGCCGCCCTGCAACTGCTGGGCAGCCGGATGGAAAGCGTGCCGCTGCAACTGCATCGCGATTTCACCGACGTGCAGGTGCAGATCGACCAGACCCGTCTGGAGCAGATCCTCG
Organism: Pseudomonas sp. GR 6-02; assembly: GCF_001655615.1. Lineage (GTDB taxonomy): Bacteria > Pseudomonadota > Gammaproteobacteria > Pseudomonadales > Pseudomonadaceae > Aquipseudomonas. The sequence continues at coordinate 1,265,826 of NZ_CP011567.1, read as the reverse complement.
TCAACCTGATCGGCAACGCGCTCGATGCCATGCAGTCGCAGCCCCAACCGACGTTGTGGCTCGAAGGCGAGGAATACGACGGCAAGTATCGCCTGCGGGTGCGCGACAACGGCCACGGCATCGATGCCGAAGCGCGCAAGCATCTGTTCGAACCATTCTTCACCACCAAGCCCGGCGAACAGGGCCTGGGCCTCGGCCTGACCCTATCGGCGAGCCTGGCCGCCGCCACGGGCGGGCATCTGGGTGTCGAACACCCGGCCAGCGGTGGCACCACCTTCGTCCTCAGTTTACCGTTGGTAAGCCCTACTCCCGCCGAGCCAATATGAACAACGACCTAAGTGTGCTGATCGTCGAAGACGACCCCCATGTGCTGCTCGGTTGCCAACAGGCACTGACGCTCGAAGACATTCCCTGCATCGGCGTCGGCAGCGCCGAAGAAGCGCTGGAGCGGGTGGGCGATAACTTCGCCGGCATCGTCATCAGCGACATCCGCCTGCCGGGCATCGATGGCCTGGAACTGCTGACCCGGCTCAAGGCCCGTGATCGCAGCCTGCCGGTGGTGTTGATTACCGGCCACGGCGACATCTCGATGGCCGTCGGCGCGATGCAGAAAGGCGCCTACGACTTCATGGAGAAACCCTTCTCCCCCGAACGCCTGGTGGACGTCGCCCGCCGTGCACTGGAGCAACGCAGCCTGGCGCGGGAAGTCACCTCGTTACGTCGCCAACTGTTCGAGCGCGATTCCCTCGAAGGCCGGATCATCGGTCGCTCGCCGGCCATGCAGAACCTGCGGGAATTGATTGCCAACGTCGCCGATACGTCGGCCAACGTGCTGATCGAAGGCGAGACCGGCACCGGCAAGGAACTGGTTGCACGTTGCCTGCACGACTTCAGCCGTCGGCACAGCAAACAGTTCGTCGCGCTGAACTGCGGTGGCCTGCCGGAGAACCTGTTCGAAAGCGAAATCTTCGGCCACGAGGCCAACGCTTTCACCGGTGCCGGCAAACGGCGGATCGGCAAGATCGAACACGCCGATGGCGGCACGCTGTTCCTCGACGAAGTGGAAAGCATGCCGCTGCCGTTGCAGATCAAGCTGCTGCGGGTGCTGCAGGAACGCACCCTCGAACGCCTGGGTTCGAACCAGAGCGTGGCGGTGGATTGCCGGGTGATCGCCGCGACCAAGTCCGACCTGGATGAGTCGAGCAAGGCCGGCGAGTTTCGCAGCGACCTGTATTACCGCTTGAACGTGGTCACCCTGGAACTGCCGCCGCTGCGCGAACGCCGCGAAGACATCCTGCAATTGTTCGAGCACTTTTTGCAGCAGTCATCCCTGCGCTTCGACCGCTCGCCCCCCGAGCTGGACAACCAGACCGTGTCGATTCTGATGAGCCACGATTGGCCGGGCAACGTGCGCGAACTGCGCAACGTCGCCGAACGCTTCGCCCTCGGCCTGCCGGCCTTCAAGAAGACCGGCGCCAGCGGCAGCAATCAGGGCCTGGCCTTCGCCGAAGCGGTGGAAGCTTTCGAACGCAACCTGCTGAGCGATGCCTTGCAGCGCAGCGGCGGCAACCTGACCCAAGCCAGTCAGGAACTGGGGATGGCCAAGACCACACTGTTCGACAAAGTGAAGAAATACGGGCTGAGCCACTGATGGACCTGATTTTCAAAGCAACCCTGGGCGCGGCGGTGGTGGTGATCCTTGCCATGCTGGCCAAGACCAGAAACTATTACATCGCAGGCCTGGTGCCGCTGTTTCCGACCTTTGCGCTGATCGCTCATTACATCGTCGGCAAAGGGCGTTCACTGGATGATCTGAAGACCACCATCGTGTTTGGCATGTGGTCGATCATTCCGTACTTCGTCTATCTGGCGACCTTGTATGTGATGGTCGACCGGATGCGGCTGGAGGCTTCGCTAGCGGTGGCGGCAGTGGCGTGGTTGATGGCGGCGACAGTGCTGGTCAGCGTGTGGGTGCGCCTGCACGGCTAAATTCAAAAAAATCGCGGCCTGCTGCATTTGCATACACCTGCAGGAGCTGCGAAGGCGGCTCCTGCAGGGGTAAGTGGTTACTGCCCGTAAACCTTCTGCAACTGCGTTGGTGTCAACGCATCCTCAAACGGCACCGGCACCGATTTCACCGCCCCATAGAGGTTGCGATAACGCCAATAGTTTCCGTTGTTGGCCAGTTGATAACCACGCTCGACCACTCGCTGGCCATCAAGGTTATAACGCAAGGTTTCCTGGGCGGTCGCTGGCGGTGTCGGCTGCATCAGGTCAGTGGCCAGAACCCGCATCGATTCATCGATACACTCGTCGAGCACCGCCGTGACCTTCGCCAAATCGAGGTCGCCGTCGTCGATGCACTGCTTGCCACAGCGCCGAATCGGCTGGCTGACGACTTCGATCCGCATGCGATACAGCGCCGAACCGGCAATGTCCTGGACCTGCACCTGATTGATCAGCACGAAACTGCCGCGATCGGGGGTAAGCATCAGTTTGGGCTCAATCACCAGGTGTGCGGTGACCTGCCCTTCTCCTTGCTTGAACCCGGCCGCTTGCGAAGCCTGTTGATAGCGCTGTTGCAGGCGCTCCTGCAATGGAACGCCTGCAAGCAAGTCGGCCATCGGTCGCGCCTCGTTGAGCGCGGTTTTTTCCGCATCGCGCTGCAAGCTGCCGCTGCCCATCTGGGTGTTGATCAGGCTGGCCACCAGCAAACCGGCAAGCCCGGCACCGTTGCCTGAACTGGCCACCAGATTATGACTCGACGACGCAGCCTTCAAAGCCGCCTGCGAGTCAATCACGGTGCTGGCACCCACAAAGGATGGCGGCAACTGCACGTCGACCTTAAGCCCGTGGGCCTGGACGTAAGGCAAGGCACTCTGGTCCTTGAAACCGGCCTCAGGAGCCGGTTTTTGCGCACACCCCGTCAGCATCAGCAGGGCCAGCGCACCCGCCACTATGGGCAGGCGCGTCATTGCGCGAACGGGGTGATCATTTGCTGACGGCTATTGTCCATAGCCTGATAGAACGCGTTGGACAAGTTGGTATAGGTCGGCTCGTCCCATTCGCCCTGGGCGGCTTGCGTAGCGACAAAGGGTTTGAACCACAGCAGTTTGTTGTCTGCCAGATCGATCACCATGCCCTGTCCGCCCACCTGCGCCATCGGTACGCTGGTCGGCACAACGCTGTAGTAGCTGCGGGTGGCACCGGTGGCGTAGACATTCACCAGCAGCAGACGATCGACGCCGTAGGCGGCCTTGACCGGCGTCATGTCACGGGTCATGTAGCCTTCGCGGAAACTGGTTTCCTTATACGCATTCAGGTCGACCGGCTCGTTGATCCGCTTGGCTTTGTAACCCTTGGCCTGCAGCTTGGCGACAAGGACATCCGGCAAGGTGTGAAGGTCGCCCACTTGCCATTTTGCGACGTTGTCACTGAGCTTGCTGTTAACGCCCTTGTTGATGGCGTAATCGAGAAGCCCCTGATTGCCGGTCAATGCCAGCACCGGCTCGGGCACCACAGTGATCGCCACGCCAATAGTCGGTTCTTTGGCATCCCAGAACTGCTGGTCCAGCGGTACTGGAGGTTGCACGTGGGCACAACCGGTGAGGGTCAGGCAGGCGAACAACATCAGTGCTGCCCAGGTGCGTAGAACGTGAAGATTCATGGATCAAGTCCCTATGATTATTAACGATGCTGCTTATGTCGGCAGCATCGGCAAAAACTGTAGTGGCACATTGATATGTCTTCAGGAGGAGAAAGTTTGAACGATATGCCCGCAGGCTGAGCCTGTGTGGGAGCCGTGCTTGCCTGCGATGACGGCCCAGACGACATCTGCGGTGACTGACACACCGCCATCGCGGGCAAGCCCGCTCCCACAGGTTTTGGGGTGTTTGGGCAGACGTGTTTAGTTCTGTTTAGCGTTACTTCCTGAAAGCTACAGCGCCTTGCGTCGTCGCCTACAACCACGTCAGAATCCGCTGGCTTGTGCGCCTGGGGGGCCGTCGGTAACTTGGTTCGTGTCACTGATTCCCAGTGATCGGGTTTAGTAGCCCGGCTTTTTCCGGTCGCATAAATGTCATCCAGTCAGGCAGTTGCCTGCACTTGAAGGTGGCTGTGCGCATGGCGCCCTCGGGCGCGCCGGTTTTGACTGGAGGCCGGTCTACTAACTTGCGCACAGCTGCCACCCATTCCGTTTAGTAGCGAGATGAGTTGCAGCTCTACTAACAGGAGCTCCAGTTCAATGTTCAAGATCACGCCAAATCCACCGGAAACCGACGACGTTTCCCCCTACGAAACCCCAGACTCCAAAAAGCTCAACGAAGCCGCCGAGCGCGCCCTCGATTACTACCTCAAACCGGTCATTCCCAAAGACACCCCACGCAAACCCAGCACCCTTTACCTCGTCGCCCCCAACGCTGATAACGAAACCCTGCTGGTCAACGCCTGCGAGTCCCTGGCGGCGGCGAGCGTGATGTTGAGTGATTTCGCGGGGCAGCTGAACGGCCCGCAGCGCAATACCGTGCTCGGCATCCAGAACTCCGTCATGCTGGGTGAACTGGCGGTGAACCGGATGCTCGATAACTTCGTCCCAACGTAAAACAGCTTCCTCTGTAGTTGAGGCGCTTTTGTGGCGAGGGAGCTTGCTCCCGCTCGGCTGCGCAGCAGTCGTAAACAGGTCAATGCGGATTACCTGAGACTGAGCAGCCTGTGCAGGATTGGGGCTGCTTCGCAGCCCAGCGGGAGCAAGCTCCCTCGCCACAAGAGCCCGCTCCCACATTTGGATTGGGAACTACAGAAGATTGGGAGTTGCCACCGGATCGATCTGCGCCCAGTGGGAAGTATCTTCGCGATGGGCCTGCAAATACGGCAACACCGCCGCCAGCAACGGTGCCTTGAACGCTTCCTGAAAACGATGGGCCAGCCCCGGAATCAACTTCAACTGACTGCCACGAATGTGTGCCGCCAGATGCACGCCATGCATCACCGGCAACAACGGGTCAGCGGTGCCGTGAACCACCAGCGTCGGCACGCGCAGTTGGTTGAGTAGATCCACACGACTGCGCTCGGCAAGGATCGCCATGATCTGGCGCTTAACGCCTTCCGGGTTAAATGCCCGGTCATAAGACAGCGCCGCTTGATGCAGCAACGCCTGCCGATCATCAGTGACCGAAGGACTGCCCAGCGCCGCCAGCAAATCAGCCTGTTGCTCCAGCGCCACTTCACGATTCGGCGCACCGCGTCGCGCGAGCAACTGCACCAGCGCCGCACTCGGCGCCGGCAAGCCTTCGGCACCCGAGCTGGTCATCAGCAACGTCAGGCTCTCGACCCGCTGCGGCGCCATCGCCGCCAGATGCTGGGCGATCATCCCGCCCATGCTGGCGCCCAGCACGTGAAATTGCTCGACGTGCAAGGCGTCCATCAACCCCAGTGCATCGTCGGCCATGTCGGTCAGCGTATAAGGCGCGGCCACCGGTAAACCGAGTTTGTAGCGCAGCACTTCGAACGTCAGGTTGGCCTCGGCCGGTGCCTGGCGCCAAGTGGACAGGCCAACATCGCGATTGTCATAGCGAATCACCCGGAAACCCTGCTGACACAACGCGACCACTACCTCATCCGGCCAGTGAATCAACTGCCCGCCCAGGCCCATTACCAGCAACAACGCAGGGTCGGACGCACGGCCGATGCTCTGGTACGCCAGACTCACCTGATCCAGATCGACCCGTTCGGTCGGAACATTGACATCGCAACGAGACGCCGCCAAAGACGGGAAATTGAACAACACAGCGATCAGAAAGACCGCTGTGGATAAAAATCGTGCACGCATGAAAAACACCGAAACGCAGAACTCCAGTAGAGCGCGAGTCTGATGAAGTTTGTTCAAGCGCGCTGCCACAGTTACGTGACAGTTTGATGAAGAGTGCTGAACGGTTGTGGGGCATGCGGGCCCACCACTCATCGGAAAACAACCTCAGCCTGTTATTTATGACAGTTGCCAGCCGCCAGCTTCGAGCCTTCAATCCTCTGACGCACCAATGCCCAGCGGTTCAGGCACCATCTCAAAATCGGAGCATGCTATGAGCGCTTTTACAGCAGAACAATTGGCCGCACTGCAACACGAAAGCCCGCAGCAACCGGTCGATCCCTTCGCAGAGATCAAGTCAGAGGGGGTATTTACGCAGTATGGAATACTCAATCTGTATCCTGCCCTGATTCCTGGCTGGCACAAGGTCGACTACCCCGTGGCATCGTACGGGGTCAACGCTGACGAAACGGCTGGCGCCGGAATTGGCTGGCTGATTCTCTTCCACTCCTACGAATTGATGGCGGCGCAAGACACGATACGGCTGTACATGGGCAAACGCCTTGAGCCGGGCCAGGTCCCGGATCCGACAGAGGAAGGTACCCTGATCAAGACAGTCGTGGTCCCTTCCGATCACAACAACCAGGACGTACTCAGTTTCATTCCCAGAGGCGCCATTGAAAGACCGGGCATCCACCGGTTGTGGTACTCCGTCGAGCGCACCAGCGGCAATGGCCCCGAGTCCTCGGACGGAATCGTCGTATGGTTCAAGCCGACCTTCCCGGACAGCCTCGATCCGACGGGCAACTCCAGCGAACGAGTGCCTTTGCAAGCCCCTGAATTCCCATCGATTATCGATCAGGCGATGGTTGAGAGAGGCGTTGATTTCATCATTCCGCGCTGGCCGATCATGAGCCCGGGGGACACAGTTTTGATGACTGTAGGCAATCAGCTCGTCGCTTACGTGATCAAGCCCGAAGAGATTGATCAGGACATCACGATTTTTGTCCCATCATCCGTTCTTGAATTGATAGGGCCTGCCAAGCCATTGCTCGTCAGTTACAGAATTCACGATCAGGTGCACAACAGCAGCCACACTTCAAAAATTGGTGACGGGGAGCTGGTTCCGGATAAAACCTATCTGGACATGTGCTGGGTAAATGAAACGGTGGATGACGTGTTGTTCATCGACACTCTCGATGGCCATCCAATGGAAGTTGTCGTGCCCGTTAAAAGGGGGGACGCCATCACCGGGGACACCGTGGAGCTCAAGCTTTATGACCCCAGGACCGAATTTTCACGTCTCTTTGGTCCCCTGATCTACAGGACACCCAGCGTAACGTTCCCTGTTCCCTATGCGGTCGTGAAGCAACTCGCCCCTGCGACCATAACGCTGAGTTACGAACGCATCAGAATCGAGAAAGGCGAGAAGATCCGCACGCCGTCCTACCCGTACTCTCCCGAGCTGATCGGCGAAAAATATCGCGGGCCCGCCCCTACAGCCCCCCAGGCCCATGGCGGCGTACTGTCGCCAGACCTTGCAGAGACAGTTGTGTATGTCGGCCCGGACATCAAGGGGCTTGAAATTGGCGATAAGGTAACGTTGACCTGTCTGAGCACGAGCGCAGGTGGCACCACTCGCCTGCAAATAGAAGAGAGGTTTGTCACTCGTTCGATGGTGATCCCAGGGGCGGGAATCATCGTGCCGTTCGAGATCGACACGAGGCACTTTGACACGTACCTGAGTGGCTCATTCAAGGCTACTTACACCGTAACCGGGGAAAATCACCTCGCCCCCCTGGAATCTCATGCTTTGCTTTTGCACATCGGCCCCGTCCAAGACACCTTGGATGTCGTCAATGTCGGCAAGGACGAAAACGGTGTACTCGATCCCAAGGATATTCCCTTCGGCACTCCGGCCATTTGCCCGGCAAAGGCCCATACCCAGGTCGGCGACACGGTTTACCTTCAGGTGTGGACCGCTGACGACAGACTCGTCTGGGTCGACTCGCTAACCATTACCGCCGCTCACATCGGTAAGGACATTGAGTTCAGATTGACGTTCGAACTGATCGACTCGCTGAACCACCAGGTCATCCGTATCGACTGGTACATTGAACGTAACCGAGCACTGCCGCTGACGGCGCCCGAACTGGAGTTACGCGTTGGGGATGTAGCTCTGGAGCTCCCGCCTCCAACGCTCGTTGAGGTGTCCTCCGGCAACCGAATCAATCCGCGGCTTACCGAAAAAAGCACGACCGTCGAAATCACCTATAAAGGCATGTCCGCCGCCCATCGTATCGCTCTGATCGTGATTGGCCGCGCCGGCTTGGGCAGCCCTGTCGTGGCCACGCAGCCAGGTAACGCCAACGGTACGCTACTGATCGAATTGCCACTGACGACAGTGCCCGCCAACCTGCGTCACTTCATGAAACTTCGATATCGTGTGTCCCAGCCCGAACTACCTGACCAATACTCCGGCGTCACCACTTATGAAGTCACCGCTGTACCCGATGAAGCCATCGTGTTTCCGAGCCTCAGCATTGCACAAGCGCCGGATCACAAGACGCTGGACCTCAGCACGTTTCAAGGCGATGCGCGCTGGAGTCTGGCGCGCTGGCTATTTATCGCCATAGGGACCCGAATGCGCGTGGCCTTGGGTGGAAGCAATGCGGCGGGAGCCGATCATCCCATCATATTGTTCGATGGCGTGATTACTGCCGATCATGTGACAAGTGGGTTGAGCGGAGTCATCAACCGTCAGCAACTTGAACTGTTCAAGGATGGCGGTCAGGTGATGGGGCTTTCGATTGCGAACTTCAACAACAAGGGTGGCGTCGACACGTTTTTCCCTGTTCGTGAGTTAACACTCCTGAACAAGACCTGGAGTCTGCTCATCAATAGAGCGATCGATGCCAATACAAACGCTTCGATTCCCAACGGCGGCAGCACCAAAACCAATCGCGTGACGTTGTCCGGCACGGGTAAACCGGATAGCACACTTACACTGTTCCAAAACGATAATGTCCCGAAACCCATCGACTCATTCAAAGTGCCCGACAGCGGCAACTGGAGTTACACCGTCACAGTAACGGCCTCGTCGTTTTATCGACTTACCGTTATGGAGCAACCCACAGGGCGAACCTCGAACCTGTGGACGTTCAGTGTATTGGCACCCGAACCGGCTCCCGTCAGACCGCACATATTACTGGCGCTTAATGCAAGAGGTCAGAGCCTGTATGACTACCAGCACACAAGGACGACCGGTATCAGCGTGAATGGCGTTGCCGCGCCCGGTGCAATGGTGCAGATATTGCTCAATGGGATCGTCGTTCAGGACCGCGTTTACGTGGGCACTAATGGCTTCTGGCAGTCTGTCCTTTTTGGAGTGGGTTCTGGCACACACCAGCTCAGCGTAAGAGGCTTGTATGGCAACTATCCCGTTTCGCTGGTGTTCACACAGTCGGTGACCTACGGCTAGGGTACTGAGCGGTCGTATTCAAGACCAAGTCGCCTGCTTCGCGAGCAAGCCCGCTCCCACAGGATTGATGTCGTACACAACTTCTGTGATCGACCTCTCCCCCGTGGGAGCGGGCTTGCTCGCGAAGGCGCCAGAACAGGCGCCGCAGGATTTAGGCCAACTGACTACGCAACTGCCGCGCCGCCGCCACCATATTGACCAACGCCGCCTCAGTCTCTGGCCACGCGCGGGTCTTCAACCCGCAATCGGGGTTTACCCACAACCGCTCGGCAGGAATGCGCTTCACCGCTTTGCTCATCAACTTGACCATCTCGGCCGTGTCCGGCACCCGGGGCGAGTGGATGTCGTAGACGCCCGGGCCGATGTCGTTCGGGTAGTCGAAGGCTTCGAAGGCTTCCAGCAATTCCATATCCGAGCGTGAGGTTTCGATGGTGATGACGTCGGCGTCCATGGCCGCGATGGATTCGATCACGTCATTGAATTCGCTGTAGCACATGTGGGTGTGGATCTGGGTTTCGTCACCCACACCCGATGCACTCAGGCGGAACGCTTCCACCGCCCAGTCGAGGTATTCCTGCCATTGCGCCCGGCGTAGCGGCAGGCCTTCGCGGAACGCGGCTTCGTCGATCTGGACGATCTTGATGCCCGCAGCTTCCAGGTCGACCACTTCATCACGCAGGGCCAACGCCAACTGCTGCGCCTGGATTTTGCGCGAAACGTCTTCGCGCGGGAACGACCACATCAGCATGGTCACGGGACCGGTGAGCATGCCTTTCATGATCTTGTCGGTCAGGCTCTGGGCATAGGTGATCCAGTCGACGGTCATGGCGTTCGGGCGACTCAGGTCGCCGTAGATGATCGCCGGCTTGACGCAGCGCGAACCGTAGCTCTGGACCCAGCCGAACCGGGTGAAGGCATACCCCTCAAGCTGTTCGGCGAAATACTCGACCATGTCGTTGCGCTCGGCTTCACCGTGCACCAGCACGTCCAGCCCCAGGCGTTCCTGGATTTGCACGGCGTGGCGGATTTCGCTGTGCATGGCATCGGTGTAATCGTTGGCCGAGAGTTTGCCTTGCTTGAAGGCCTGACGAGCCAGGCGGATCGAACCGGTTTGCGGGAACGAGCCGATGGTGGTCGTCGGGAATGCCGGCAGCTGCAAGCGCGCGCGCTGTTGCTCGATCCGTTTGGCAAACGGCGAATGGCGTTGGCTGTCTGCCGCGCCGATGGCGTTGATGCGAGCCTGGACATCCGCCTTGTGGATACGCGGCGATTGGGCGCGGCTGGCCTGGATGGCGCGGCTTTCAGCCAGGGCGGCTTGCACCTTGGGCGCTTGCGGATCGTTCAGGGCATCGCGCAGCACGGCGATCTCACCGCACTTCTGCACGGCAAACGCCAGCCAGCTTTTCAGTTCGGGGTCGAGTTTGTCTTCACGCGCAAGGTCCACCGGGCTGTGCAGCAGCGAGCAGGAACTGCTGACCCACAAGTTATCGCCGAAGCGCTCCTGGGCAAATTGCAGTTGTGCCAGGGCTTGCTCCAGTTCGCAGCGCCAGACGTTGCGGCCGTTGACCAGCCCCACCGAGAGAATCTTGTAGGTCGGCAGTCGATCCAAAACCTGGCCGAGCTGATCCGGCGAACGCACCGCGTCAATGTGCAAACCTTGTACAGGCAGGCCGACGGCCAGCCCGAGGTTGTCTTCCAGGCCACTGAAGTAGGTGGCCACGAGTTTTTTCAGTGGCGAGTATTGGAGGATGTGGTAAGCGCGCTCGAAGGCGTTTTTCCAGGCCTGAGGCAGGTCGAGGGTCAGGATCGGCTCATCGATCTGCACCCACTCCACGCCTTGGGCGGCGAGGCGGCCGAGGATTTCACCGTAGATCGGCAGCAGGCGTTCCAGCAGGTCGAGCTTGTCGAAGTCGTTGCCTTTGGCTTTGCCCAGCCACAGGTAAGTCAACGGGCCGATGATCACCGGCTTGACGTTGTGGCCGAGGGCCTTGGCTTCTTCGACTTCATCGAACAACTGTTCCCAGCTCAGTTTGAATGATTGGTCTGCGCTGAATTCCGGGACCAGGTAGTGGTAATTGGTGTCGAACCACTTGGTCAGTTCCTGGGCGTATTGTGCCTTGGCATGTTCGCCGCCGCAGCAGGTTGCGGTGGCACCACGCGCCATGGCGAACAAGGTGTCGAGGGTCGGCAGGCCGCGTTCATCCTTGACGCTGTCGAAACGCTCGGGGATCACACCGAAGGTCAGGGAATGGGTCAGTACCTGGTCGTACCAGGCGAAGTCGCCGACGGGCAGCAGGTCGATGCCGGCGTCTTTCTGCAATTGCCAGTGGGTGGCGCGCAGTTGGCGGCCGACGCTGTTCAGAGCGTCCTGATCGAGATCGCCCTTCCAGTAGGCTTCGAGGGCTTTTTTCAGTTCGCGGTCGGCACCGATGCGCGGAAAACCAAGTGTGTGGGCCAGAGCCATGGTGAATTTCTCTCTATAAAGGATGCTGTAAAACATGCTGCTATTGTCGACAGCTCAGCCAACATGAGACAAACTCAACCTTTTCGTGTTGATCACAAGTTTTCCTCATGGAGCCCTCGGTGCTTGAAATCCGTCACCTGAAAACCCTGCACGCCCTGCGCGAAGCCGACAGCCTGGTGGATGCAGCCGACCGCCTGCACCTGACCCAATCGGCGCTGTCCCACCAGTTCAAGGAGCTGGAAGAACGCATGGGCATGCCGCTGTTCGTGCGCAAGACCAAACCGGTGCGCTTCACCAGTGCCGGCTTGCGCCTGCTGCAGCTGGCCGACGCCACCCTGCCGTTGCTGCGCAGTGCCGAGCGCGACATTGCACGGCTGGCCGGTGGCACGGCGGGGCGTCTGCACATGGCGATCGAGTGCCACAGTTGCTTCCAGTGGCTGATGCCGACCATCGACCAGTTCCGCGATGCCTGGCCGGAAGTCGAGCTGGATCTGGCCTCGGGCTTCTCCTTCGCCCCGCTGCCGGCGCTGGCCCGAGGCGACCTGGACCTGGTGGTGACCTCCGATCCGCTGGAACTGGTCGGGATCACTTACGTGCCGTTGTTCACCTACGAAGCCATGCTCGCGGTGGCGAACCAACACCGCTTGGCGAGCAAGCCGTACATCGTGCCCGAAGACCTGCTCACGGAAACCTTGATCACCTACCCGGTGGAACGCGATCGGCTGGACATCTTCACCCGCTTCCTGGAACCGGCCGACATCGAACCGGCGCAGGTGCGCACCTCGGAACTGACGGTGATGATGATGCAACTGGTGGCCAGCGGTCGCGGTGTCTGCGGCATGCCCCATTGGGCGCTGCATGAGTACAGTTCACGGGGTTATGTGAAGGCCAAGCGACTGGGGGAGAAAGGCTTGTTTGCGACGTTGTATGCCGGGATCCGCGCCGACATGCTGGATGCGCCGTACATGCGCGACTTTTTGCTGACGGCCAAGGACACGTCGTTTTCGACGCTGGATGGGGTTAGTGCGGTGCGATAGAGCAACCGATCAAGGCTCAGGGGTAATCTCGCGCCACATGTGGATCTTGTCGAAGTAGTCTTCGCCGACCCGCACCGCCAACGGTTCCAGGCCAAACTGCACGAAGCCGCAGCGCTGATACAGCCTGAAGGCGGCTTCGTTGCCGGCGGTGACGGTCAGCTGGATCAGCCTCAGGCCCTGATGACTCTGCGCTTCAGCCAACGCGGCCTGTAACAGTTGATAACCGAGCCCGCGCTGGCGCACCTTGCCGGTCACGTACATGCCAAACAGCGTCGCCTTGTGCCGGGCCTTTTCCCGAGACTCGAAGGCCAGGCCGACGATGCCTGCCAGTTCCCCTTCCTCGAACGCCCCGAGCACCCGGTCCAGCTTGCTGGTCAGGCGCGACTCCCACCACCCCAGCGGCATCGTGGCGCGCTCGCGCACGCTGGAGGTGAACGCCTGGGGATGCGAGTCGTAGGCTTCGAGCATCAGCGCCCGATAATCCAGGGCATGACTGGCATCAAGCCGCTGAATCCACATGTTCAGGCCACTCGCCGCTGCTCAAACATCAACCGCACCGCCAGCCCGGACAGGACGAAGCCCATGAAATAGCGCTGCATCGCCAGCCAGTTCGGGTTGTTGACGAACCAGGAGGCGATGCCTGCGGCGAACAGCGCGATCAGCAGGTTGACGCTGAAGCTCACGCTGATCTGGGTCAGGCCGAGGATGATGCTCTGGTTGAACACCGAACCGTGCTCAGGGGAAATGAACTGCGGAAACACCGACAGATAAAACACCGCGATCTTCGGGTTCAGAGCGCTGGTGAGAAAACCCATCGTGATCAATTTGCGTGACGAGTCCGCCGGCAACTGCTGCGCCTCGAACGGCGAACGCGCACCGGGCTTGACCGCCTGCCAGGCCAGCCACATCAGGTACAACGCACCGGCCCACTTCAGCACCTCGTAGGCCACCGGCACAGCCATGAACACCGCGGTCAAACCCGCTGCAGCAGCGAACAGGTGCACTAGAAATCCCGCGACCACACCCAGCAATGACGTCACCCCGGCCTTGCGTCCCTGGCAGATGGAACGGGAGATCAGGTAGATCATGTTCGGCCCCGGCGTGAGTACCATCAGCAACGCCGCGGCGGCAAAAATCAGCAAGTCTTGAAGTGGAATCATGGGCATCCTGTCCTTGAAGTCAGAGGGTCTGGGTGATCAGGCGGTTTCGATCAGTGAAGCTCGATAAAACGGCAAGATCAGGTCTCGTGTCAATGGCGCCAGCGTGAGATCGCCGTCGGTGGCCGGGTCGATCCAGCGCACCTCTTCGATTTCCGCCGCCGGGCAAACGTCAGAATTGATGGTCAGCTGAAACAGTTCGGCCTGTACGACAAAACCCGGCTCGTTGGCGGCCGGTGCCGAGAATGGCCCCAGGTAGGTGGCGTGCGCCGGATCGATGACCAGTCCCAATTCCTCCTCCAGCTCACGGGCCAGGGCGTGGACCGGTTGCTCATGAGCCTCGATCTTGCCCCCCGGCTGCATGAACGCCTGGGTGCCGCGCTTGCGCACCAGCAAGGTGCGACCGTCGGGGCCGATCAACAGGGCAGCGGCAATGTGGATGATGCGGGGCGAAGCGGCAGATGAAAGCGTCATGGATCAGGATTGGCCTTGGGTAAAGGCGCAAGGATCACATGAGCGCCGGCTTTTCGTCACGCCGAAAAAAATTTCCGCAGCCTCCCTGTAGGAGCGAGGCTTGCCCGCGAAGAATGAACCGCGTTTTTTCAGGTACTACGCGTCATCGTTCTTCGCGGGCAAGCCTCGCTCCTACAGACTCAACTCGTCTCGAGAATCGCCACTTCCTCGGGCACTTTCACAAAAATGCTGTACTTGGCACCTTCCATCGCCTCGAACGCGATCAGTTTCTCCACCAGCGGCCCGTTCAACACCTTGCCGGCATTGAGCAGCAGCATGCCGTTGTCGGCATTCAGGTTGCGCGCCAGGATCATCCCCGCCGCCAAGTCCCGGGTGGTCAGCACCTTGACCGTCGGATCGGCCAGCGTCACATCGCTCAGGTAAGCAGCACAGACCTTAATGAAATCCTCCACCAGTTCCGGGTCATAGAGCCGACCGGCGTACTGGCGGATATACACCAGGGCTTCATCGCTGTTCATCTGCCGTTCGAGGATCAGCCCACGCTGCAACTCGATGAAATCCACCGCCAGTTTCAGCAACCGTGAACCGAGCGGAATGGCCTCGCCCTTGAGCCGATCGGGAAAACCGCTGCCGTCCCAACGCTCCTGGTGATGCAGGATCAGCCGCGCGGCATCTTTCATCGGGTCGAGCGTCATCAGCAGCGACTCACTCTGCTTCGGATAACCCCGATAGCGCTCGCGGTCATTGTGATGCAGCAGATCCGAAGGCGTGCTCATCATGCTGTCGGTCCAGCTCAATTTACCGATGTTGTAGAGCGCCGCCGCCATGGTCAGGTCTCGACTGGTGGCTTCGTCCAAGTAATGGAGTTTGCAGTACACCCGCACCAGTTCGATGATCTGCCGGTTGGTCTGCTTGGCAGGTGGCAGGCGCAGGTTGGCCAGCAACGAAAACACTTCCGTGCCGGTGACATAGCTGCGTTTGAGCTCTTCGTAAGCCAGGTCCAGCATGTCAGCGGTCTGTTGCAGCTCGCTGGTGCGGGCCGCGACGTGTTTTTCCAGGGTGGTGTTGAGCAGCTTCAGTTTTTCGTTCTGGTCCCAGGTCTCCTGCACCAGACGCAACCGCTCACGCTCGGAATACTGATAGGCCAGCGATTGCCGCAGCGTCAGCAGCATTTCCTCATCGTGCCAGGGCTTGCTGATGTAACGATGGATCTGCCCTTCATTGATGGCTTTGATAATGGCCGAGGGGTCGGCATAACCGGTCAACATGATCCGGGTGGTGTCGGGGTAGCGCTGATGGACGTGGGCCAGCAGCGTGGCGCCGTCCATATTAGGCATTCGCGCGTCACTCATCACCAGATCGACCGACCGCTGCTCCATGATTTCCAGGGCCTGGGCACCGCTGGTGGCCAGCAGCACCTCGTAGGGCTGGCTGCGCAGCAGGCGGCGCAGGCTGTTGAGAATCGACTCCTCATCGTCGACCAGCAGTAACGTGGGTTTATCGGTCACAGTCGTGGGGAGCTGCTCTTCCATGGCGATACCTCAAGTGAAACCAGCCTCTTTATGTCAGGCGCGAAAAAACTTCCTCTGACTTTCCCGAGCCTGAGCTACAGGCTAGATGATTTTCCGACCGACTCCGCAAATGATTCGTTTCAGTCAACCGGGCGAATATCCGACCGGACGACTATGCTCAGGTCACTCGGATCCAAACGATGCCCGCACCGTCCTGCACTCAGGGAAGGGATACCCTCTATGAGCTCATCGCACCAAACTGCTGTCGGTACAGGCGCATGTCAGTGAATACGCTGCTTGCGCGGACTAATCGTCGGATTCTCATCGTCGACGACACCGCGTCGATCCACGAGGATTTCGCCAAGATTCTCAGCCCGTCATCGATCGAAGACGACAGTCTGGCCAGCGCTGAAAACGCCCTGTTCGGCACCCCCGTGTCGGTATCGTCGCAAGGTTTTATCATCGAATCCGCGTTTCAGGGCCGTGAGGCGCTGGACAAGGTCGAGACCGCGCTGGCGAATGACTCACCCTACGCGATGGCCTTCATCGACATGCGCATGCCGCCGGGCTGGGACGGACTGGAAACCATCGAACGCCTGTGGCAGGTCGATCCCAAGCTGCAAGTGGCGCTCTGCACCGCGTATTCCGACTATTCCTGGGAAGACATCGACGAGCGCCTGGATCTGGGCGATCGCCTGCTGATCCTGAAAAAACCGTTCGATGCCATCGAAATCCGCCAGATGGCCAGCGCATTGACCGCCAAGTGGCAAATGACCGAAGACGCGGCGCTGAAGATGTCCCTGCTGGAGCAAGCGGTCGAGGAGCGCACCCGGGAGCTGTCCGACGCCAACATCATTGTGCAGAACAGCCCGACCATTCTGTATCGGCTGCGGGGCGAACCGTCGTTTCCGTTGATGTATATCTCCCACAACATCACCAAATACGGCCACATCGCGGCGGCCCTGGTGGCTTCTTCCAACTGGGCTCAGGAGCTGATCCATCCCGACGATCAAGAGAAAGTCGACACCGCCATGGCGCGGGTGCTGGACCGCCATGCAGCCGGTGCTTCCATCGAATTCCGGATGCGCACCGGCGACGGTGACTGGCGCTGGGTCGAAAACCGCTACATCCCGGTGCGCGACGATGAAGGCCGCTTGCTGGAAGTCGAAGGCATCATCATCGACATCACCGAACGCAAACTGGCCGAGGAAAAGATCGCCCTGCTGGCCCGCACCGACGGGCTGACCGGACTGGCCAACCGCGCGACGCTGATCGAGCGCCTGCATCAGGCGTTCGCCGCCGCCCGGCGCGGGGCCACCCCGTTCGCCATGTTTTACCTGGACCTGGATCACTTCAAACGCATCAACGACACCCTGGGCCACCCGGTGGGTGACCTGTTGCTGCAGGAGGTCGCCCGACGGATCAAAACCTGCGTGCGGGAAAACGACGTGGTCGCCCGCCTGGGGGGCGACGAGTTCGCGATTCTGCAACTGGACGTCGGCGATCCGACCCAGTCAGCAGCCCTGGCCGCCAAGGTCCGCGATGCACTGGTGCTGCCCTACTCCCTGGCCGGCAACGACGTGCGGGTCTCGGTCAGTATCGGCATTAGCAGCTACGCCCAGGTCAGCCTCAGCGCCGACAGCCTGTTGACCCAGGCCGACATGGCGCTGTATCGCTCCAAGGAAAAGGGCCGCAACCAGTACCACTTCCATTCCGAGGAAATCAATCAGGAAGTGGTCGAGCGCATGACCATCGCCAACGACTTGAAAACCGCCATCGAACGCGACGAGCTCGAACTGCGTTACTGGCCGGAAGTAGACCTGAGCAGTGGCAAGATCCTCGGCATGGAAGCGCAGGTCAGCTGGAATCACCCCATACGCGGTTTACTGGAAGCCCCCGCATTCCTGCCCGCGGCGGAAAAGACCGGCATCATCATCGCCCTCGGTCACTGGGTGCTGGAGCGCGCCTGTCGGCAAATGCACCAGTGGCGCGATGAAGGCATGGCACCACCGGTGGTGGCGATAAAACTGTCCCTGGCCCAGCTCAAGAGTGGTCCCGAGCTGATCTATGACGTGTTGCGCACCACTGCCCGCTGGGATCTGTGCCCGTGGGACCTGCGTTTCGACGTCACCGAAGCGACCCTGGCCCAGACCAAGTGGACGCACAACGATATCCTGCCACGCCTGCGTGAGCTGGGGGTGAAGATCGCCATCGATGACTTCGGCACCGAATACTCTTCGTTCGACTACCTCAAGACTTACCAGGTCAATCACCTGAAACTCGCTCAGGCGTTCATCGACACCGCCGCCCACGACGCGGCCAGCGCCACCACCTTGCGGGCCATTATCAATTTCGCCCGCGACGTCGGGATCGGCATCATCGCCGAAGGTGTCGAAACCCAGGAGCAACGTACTTCGCTGATGGCCACCGGTTCACCGATGAATGCCCAGGGCTACTACTTCAGCAAAGCGGTCAGCAGCCAGCAGGCCGCCGAACTGTTGAAAGCCGGGAGCATCGTGTGCGCGAATCACAATCCCGGAGCAATGCCGGGTGATTCGCAACGTGCCACGGAGGACAAGGAATGAAAACTCCGTTCATCCAGGCCAACCGGCGCATTCTGATCATCGATGACACGCCCTCGATCCATGAGGACTTCCGCAAGATTCTGGGCGCCGATACCGACGATGAACTCACCCTCGCCGGCACTGAAGCCGCGCTGTTCGACACCCCACAAACGACTCGGCTGGTCTTCCAGCTCGACTCCGCCTATCAGGGCCAGGAAGCACTCAAACTGGTCAAGCGGGCCCAGGCAGAAGGTCGCCCTTACGCCATGGCGTTCACCGACATGCGCATGCCGCCTGGCTGGGATGGTCTGGAAACCATCGAGCGGCTCTGGAAGGTCGACCCTAACCTGCAAATCGCGCTGTGCACGGCGTTCTCCGATTACACCTGGGAAGCCATGGCCGAACGGCTGGAGTTCGGCGATCAATTGCTGGTGTTGAAAAAACCTTTCGACAGCCTGGAAATCCGCCAGATGGCCAGCGCCCTGACCTGGAAGTGGCAGATGGCGCAGGACGCGGCGATGAAAGTACTGAGCCTTGAGCAAACCATCGAAGCCCGGGTCCACGAACTACTCAAGGTGTCTCATCTGTTGCAGTACGACGTGTTGACCGAGCTGCCCAACAGCACCTTGCTGGGTGACCGGCTGAACCAGTCCCTGGCCTTGTCCAGACGCCATGACAAACAACTGGCGGTAATGTTTCTGGGGCTCGACCGCTTCAAGCGCATCAACAATGCGTTGGGCCACCCGACCGGTGACGAGATGCTCAAGCGTGTCGGGCAAAGCCTGGTGGCCTGCGTGCGCGCCTCCGACTCGGTGTTTCGCTACGGCTCCGACGAATTTGTGGTGATCCTGGCCGACATCCACCACCCCCAACAGACCAAGGGCATCGCCGAAAAACTATTGAACGCCATACGTGCGCCCCAGCACGTCGCCGGGCACGACTTGAGCGTGACGGCCAGCCTGGGCATCAGCATCTATCCCGATGACGGTTTCGATGCCATCGCACTGATCAAGAAAGCCGAAACCGCGATGCGCAACGTCAAGGAAAGCGGCCCCAACGATTTCAGCTTTTTCATCGATGAGATGAACCAGCGCGCGCGGGAACAGCAGACCATCGAGTCGGGGATTCGCCTGGCACTGGAGCGGAACGAGTTTGTCCTGCACTACCAACCGAAACTCGACCTGGGCAGCGGCAAGGTGGTCGGCGCCGAGGCGTTGATCCGCTGGCAAAAACCGGGGCACGGCTGGATCTACCCGACAGACTTCATTGCAGTGGCCGAAGACAGCGGCTTGATCGTGCCGTTAAGCAAATGGGTGCTGGCCCAGGCCTGTCGGCAAGCCCGTACCTGGCAGGCAAAAGGCCTGCCGAATCTGTGCATGTCGGTGAACGTGTCGGCCATCGATTTCCGCCAGCGGGATTTTGTCGACGGCATCGAACAGATACTCCAGAACACAGGCATGGACCCGGCCTTGCTGGAGCTGGAAATTACCGAAGGCGTATTGATGCAGAACGTCGATGCCACGATGGTCGCGCTGAGTCGGCTCAAGGCATTGGGGGTACGGCTGGCCATCGATGACTTCGGCACCGGCTATTCCAGCCTGAGTTACTTGCAACGGTTTCCCATCGATGTACTGAAAATCGATCAATCGTTCATTCGTGGCCTGGGCCGTGACAGCAACGACGCGGCTCTGGTCGGCGCCATCATCAGCCTGGGCAAAAGCCTCAATCTGACGGTCATTGCCGAAGGGGTGGAAACCCTCGAACAACTGAATTTTCTCAAGGCGCTCCATTGCGAGGAAGGCCAGGGTTACTACTTCAGCAAAGCCGTGGAGCCGGACGCCTTCGTGCAATACCTGACCTCCGTAAAGCCCCTCTCCTGAACGATGTGCAACGACACACAGGCCCTGAGCCAAGGAATCATAAGATGTCACGTTCCTTCTGCTACTTGCTCCTTGCGCCTCTACTCGGTTGTTGTCTGATAGCCAGTGGCGCACCGCTGGACGAACCGCTCAAACCCTTGCCCGCAGTGCCCGAGCAGAATCCCTTGCAAGTCGAACTCGGTCGCCGGTTGTTCAACGAACCACGGCTGTCGGTCAACAACAGCCTGTCCTGCGCCAGTTGCCATCGTCTGGAAATCGGCGGCGCCGACGACAAGGCATTGTCCACTGGCTTCAAGGGCGATCCCTTGACGATCAATACCCCGAGCGTGTTCAACGCGAGCCTGAACTTCCGGCAATTCTGGAATGGCCGCGCCGATTCTCTGGAAACCCAGGCCCACGAAGTGGTGCAGAGCCCCAGTGAAATGGGCAGTCATTGGGAACAAGTGGTCCAGATGCTCTCCGCCGACCCGGATTACAAAAACGCTTTCACCAAGGCCTACCCGGACGGCGTCACCATGAACAATGTGCAAAGTGCCCTGGCCACCTACGAGCGCACGCTGATCAGTGCCAACTCGCGCTTCGACCAATACCTGTCGGGCAATACCGAGATCCTCACGACTGACGAGAAGTACGGTTACCAACGTTTCAAGGACTACGGCTGCATTGCCTGCCATCAGGGGGTGAACATCGGCGGCAACATGTTCCAGAAATTCGGGGTCATGGGTGATTACTTTCAGGCTCGTGGCAACCCCACCGAAGCCGATCTGGGCCGCTATCTGGTCACCAAGGCCGAAGAGGACCGCAACGTGTTCAAGGTGCCGAGCCTGCGCAATGTCGCCGTGACCGCGCCGTACTTTCACGACGGCTCGGCTAAAACCCTCGAAGAAGCGGTAGACGTGATGTTCAAGTTCCAGCTCGGTCGTGTGCCCTCCGACAAGGACAAGGACCTGATCATCAAATTCCTCAAGACCCTGACCGGTGAATGGGGAGGCAAACCTTTATGAAAACGTTCCCCCGTCGCAACCTGGCACTGCTCGCAGCCGTGGCCGTGCTGCTGGCCTCGACGCTGTTGTTCCTGTACCTCAAGTCCAGCTCGAACGAGACGTCGACCTACGCCGAATCCCGGGACCTGATCGGTCGGATCAAACAGTTGAACGCGCAATGGGAAACCGAGATTCTCAAGGCCAGGATCGCCATCAGTCACAACTACGATCCACTGGTGACACCGCTGAGCGAGATGACGCGCCTGTGGCAGCGGTTCGAGAGCATGGAGTCCAATCACGGCCGCAACGACACGCCGACCTGGCGTGCCAGTCATGAGGCATACCTTGCCGCCATCCAGGAAAAAACCCGGCTGGTGGAGCAATTCAAATCCCACAACGCGGTGCTGCGCAACTCACTGGCGTTCCTGCCCACGGCCGAAGACGACATCCAGCAACCGCTTGCCCAACTGCCCGATGAAGACAAGCTGCAACTGCAGAACATCGCCACCGACACTTACGACCTGCTGCTCAGCAGCCTGGAATTCGCCCAGGTCACCTCCGACGATAAAGCGGCGGATATTCTGCTGGGGATGAACAAACTGGGGGTTAACAAGCAACGATTGCCGGAGCAGTTTCACAGCCCGATCGATATTTTGAGTAACCACGTCACCCTGATCCTGCGTGAGCAACCGGTGGTCAATCGGTTACTGGAAAACATCGAGGCCATTCCCGTGGCCGAACGACTGGACGACATTACCGGCCTGCTGAACAAAGACCAGCAGCAATCCGATGCCATCGACCAGCGCTACCACTTCTACATGTTGGTGTTTTCGACGCTGCTGGTGCTGGTGCTGGTGTACCTGGCGATTCGCCTGATGCGCAGCTTCGGGGAGACTCAGCGGGTCAACAAGGAACTGCAAACCGCCAACGAAGTCCTCGAACAACGGGTCGAAGAGCGCACCCGCGAACTCAAGGATACCCAGAGCGAATTGCTCGACACCGCGCGTCAGGCCGGCATGGCCGAAATCGCCACCAACGTGCTGCACAACGTCGGCAACGTGCTCAACAGCGTGAACATCTCGGCCGATCTGGTCAGCCGTCGGCTGCGTAGCAGCAAGGCCCAGGGGCTGGGCAAGGCGATGCAGCTGATCAACGAGCATCAAAGCGACCTCGGCACTTTTCTGACCCAGAACGAAAAAGGAAAACTACTGCCCGGCTATTTGAATCAACTGGTGGAGGCGATTGCCCTCGAACAGCAAGGCATGGCCGAGGAACTCGCGCAGTTGAGCAAAAGCGTCGATCACATCAAAGACATCGTCGCCACCCAGCAGTCCTACGCGGGGGCCAACAACCTGGTGGAACCGCTGTACATCAGCGAATTGCTCGAGGACGCCCTGCGCATGAACGCAGGCGCCTTGACCCGGCATCACGTCACGGTGGTCAAGGAGTACGGCGACGTACCGCAAGTGATGGGCGACAAGCACCGCTTGTTGCTGATCCTGATCAACCTGATCAGCAACGCCAAATACGCCATGTCCGACCTCAGCAACCGAGCCCGACAGATCACCCTTGGGGTAAAAGTCGTCGAGGACACGATCCTGCAAATCAGCGTCAAGGATGACGGCGAAGGCATTGCGCCGGAAAACATGACGCGGATCTTTGCCCACGGTTTCACCACCCGCAAGGAAGGCCACGGCTTCGGCCTGCACAGCTGTGCGCTGGCCGCGATCGAAATGAACGGCCATCTCACCGCCCACAGCGACGGACCGGGCAAGGGCGCCCTGTTCACCCTGCAGATCCCGTTGAACCCCGTCATGGAGGAAGCATGAGCGACCTATCGAACCGCCGCATTCTGCTGATCGACGACACGCCGTCCATCCATGATGACTTTCGCAAAATCCTCACCCCAACCTCGGCCAAACATGCAGAACTGGACGAAATGGAGGCCGCGCTGTTCGGCAGCGAAGTGAAATCCACCCAACCGCTGTTCGAACTGGATTCGGCCTACGGCGGTCAGGAGGGCCTGGGCAAACTCGTCCAGGCCTTACAGGAAAACCGCCCCTACGCCCTGGCCTTCGTCGACATGCGCATGCCCGAGGGCTGGGACGGTGCACAGACCATCGAACACCTGTGGCAGGAAGACCCGAGCCTGCAAGTGGTGGTGTGTACCGCCTATTCCGACTATTCGTGGGATGAACTGCTGGAGCGCCTGCACGCCCACGACCGCCTGCTGATTCTGAAAAAACCGTTCGACAATATCGAAGTCCAGCAGATGGCCAACACCCTGCTCACCAAATGGGACATGACCGAACGGGCGTCTATCCAGATGAGTCATCTGGAGCATCTGGTGGATCAGCGCACGACCCAGTTCAAGCAGGCCAGCGAAGCATTGCAGCGGGAAATCGACGAGCGCAAACAGCTGGAAAGCCAACTGGTGCAGTCGGAAAAACTCGCCTCGCTGGGGCAACTGGCGGCGGGTGTCGCCCATGAAATCAATAATCCCATCGGCTTCATTTCCTCCAACCTCGGCACCCTCGATGGCTATTTCAAGCAACTGCAGACCATGCTCGATGCCTATCGGGAGGCGGAAGCGGCCATTACCTCAAGCGAGGTCCTCGAACGTCTCGGCCAGCTCCGGGAAAAGGTCGAGCTGGAGTTTCTGCGCGAAGACATTCCGCTGCTGATCAAGGAGTCCAAGGACGGGATCAACCGGGTCGGGCAGATCGTCAAAGACCTGAAGGACTTCTCCCGCGTCGACTCCAATCAGGAATGGCAGTGGACCAACCTGCAACAGGGTATCGAGTCGACGCTGAACATCGTCGCCAATGAACTCAAGTACAAGGCCGATGTGGTGAAGGAGTATCAAACGCTGCCTGACATCGAGTGCCTGCCGTCGCAGATCAATCAGGTGATCATGAACCTGATCGTCAACGCGTCTCAGGCCATGGGGCCGGAACGGGGCACCATCACCCTGCGTACCGGGCTTGAAGGTGAAACGGTGTCGATCGAAGTCGCGGACACCGGATCAGGCATCGAACCGGAATGCCTGCAGAAAATATTCGACCCGTTCTACACCACCAAACCGGTGGGCCAGGGGACAGGGCTCGGGTTGTCCCTGTCCTATGGCATCGTGAAAAAACATCGGGGCGATATTTCGGTACGCAGCGAAGTCGGCGTGGGTACCACGTTTCGGATCGAGCTGCCGGTGCGGCAATCGAAAGTGGCTGTCTGACCAGCCGAACAAGGGATCAAATCTCAACCCAGGCTGTTTTCGTTTATTCTCCAGGCGCAGAATGCCTGACGCTCTGTGCTAACACAGGAGATCTCTGTGGCGAGGGCGCTTGCTCCCGCTGGATCGCAAAGCGATCCCAAAACAGGCAATGCGTTCAGTCAGACAAATCCTGTCAGCAGGTTTTGCGACTGCTGCGCAGCCGAGCGGGAGCAAGCTCCCTCGCCACAAAAGCCTGTATACCACGGTCCAACATGACCGAGTCCGAACCCAAGGAAACCGTATGAGCCTGTCACTCCTGAGCCGCTACGCCTTCTTTGCCGTCTGTGTGATATTCACCCTCGCCAGCCTGCCCTTCCTGGCTTACGACTGGCTCTGGCCGATCGCCGCCGTCACCGGCGTCCTCAGCCTGGTGGGCCTGTTCGACCTGCTGCAAAGCCCTCATGCGGTGCGCCGCAACTACCCGATCCTGGGCAATATCCGTTATCTGGTGGAGGGCATTCGCCCGGAAATCCGCCAGTACCTGCTCGAATCCGACAGCGATGCCCTGCCCTTCTCCCGGGCCCAGCGTTCGCTGGTGTATTCGCGGGCCAAGAACGAGAGCGCCGACAAACCTTTCGGCACGCTGATCGACGTGTATCAGTCGGGTTTCGAATTCATCGGCCACTCGATGCGCCCGGCGCCGTTGAGCGACCCGAGCAGTTTCCGGGTGATGGTCGGCGGCCCGCAATGCACCCAGCCGTACTTGGCGTCGGTGTTCAACATCTCGGCCATGAGCTTCGGCTCCCTCAGCGCCAACGCCATTCGCGCATTGAACCAGGGCGCCAAACTCGGCAACTTCGCCCATGACACAGGCGAAGGCAGCATCAGCCCCTATCACCGGGAAAACGGCGGCGACCTGACCTGGGAACTGGGCAGCGGCTACTTCGGCTGCCGCACCGCCGATGGCCGCTTCGACCCGGAACGCTTCGCCGCCCAGGCACAGAACCCGCAAGTGCGGATGATCGAAATCAAAATGAGCCAAGGCGCCAAACCCGGCCACGGCGGGATTCTGCCCAAGCACAAAGTCACCCAGGAAATCGCCGAAACCCGTGGCATCCCGATGGGCGAAGACTGCATTTCGCCGTCGCGCCACAGCGCGTTTTCCACGCCGATCGAAATGATGCACTTCATCGCGCAACTGCGTGAACTGTCCGGCGGCAAACCGGTGGGCTTCAAGTTCTGCCTGGGCCACCCGTGGGAATTCATGGGCATCGCCAAGGCCATGCTGGAAACCGGCATCCTCCCGGACTTCATCGTGGTCGACGGCAAGGAAGGTGGCACCGGCGCCGCGCCCGTGGAATTCACCGACCACATCGGCGTACCGATGCGTGAAGGCCTGTTGTTCGTGCACAACACCCTAGTGGGCCTGAACCTGCGGGACAAGATCAAACTCGGCGCCAGCGGCAAAATCGTCAGTGCCTTCGACATCGCCAGCGTCCTGGCCATCGGTGCCGACTGGGCCAACTCGGCGCGCGGCTTCATGTTCGCCATCGGCTGCATCCAGTCGCAAAGCTGCCACACCAACAAATGCCCGACCGGCGTCGCCACCCAGGACACCCTGCGCCAGCGCGCGCTGGTCGTTCCGGACAAGGCCCAGCGCGTGTACAACTTCCATCGCAATACACTGAAGGCCCTGGCCGAAATGCTCGCCGCCGCGGGTCTCGACCATCCTTCACAGCTATCGGCCAAGCATCTGGTGCGACG
The DNA here is from genome assembly GCF_001655615.1 of Pseudomonas sp. GR 6-02. GTDB lineage: Bacteria > Pseudomonadota > Gammaproteobacteria > Pseudomonadales > Pseudomonadaceae > Aquipseudomonas. The sequence goes on along the minus strand of NZ_CP011567.1, from coordinate 1,239,497 downwards.
CATGTCGGCGACCGAGATCAAGCTGTTTTCGCAGTTGCATGTGTTCCTCAAGCCGGGGGAGTTGCTGACCGGTGAGGTAAATGGCGAGTTTTACTCGCGGATGTGGCAGATGGCACGGGCGGACAGTTTTGAGCCTAACGAAACGGCTGCCGCATAGGGTGTTTTTGCGCGCCGACCTCAACGGTTGGCGCTCCCTCCAGAATGAACAAACGAGCCTCACTGTCTCCCTCTTTCAACGTCAGCACCTGTTTCCAGTGTTCGGGAAACAAGGCGTCATGTTCAGGGCGCACATAACCCGTTACCCACCAGACCCTCTTGGCGTTCAGTTTCAGGGTCGAAAAGTCATTGAAGAGAATCCAGAGCAGATGGCGGGGAATGAGTGCCCAACCACCGTATTCGGCGGTTCCCCACAGGGTGCCGGTCGGCGATTTGACGACGTATAGCCTTGGTTGAATGCCGGTGGCGTTGTAGTAGGTGAACGGCAAGTACCAATACAGGTTATCCACAATGATCTCGTCACCCGGACGCACCTCGCGACCAAGACCTGCTACCACGGCGTCCAGTTTCGCGTCTCTGCGAATGCTGGTGCCGTTCATCTCATCCGTTTGTGCGTAAATCGCCGACAGCCCGTGCACTTCCACCAAGACAATAAAAATCATGGCGACAGCAGCAAGGACAGCGTGGCGTTGGCTCCATGCGTCCAGTGCGAGCGCAACGATAAGGGGCAACGCAGCGGCGGCGAATACCAGGTACCTGGCATTGAAAACCGGCACGATCAGCGACACCAGAAACACGGTCAGCGCCGGCACAAAAAAATAGCCCACCAGCAAAACACTGAAGGGTCGCTCGTTGCGTGCCTTGAACAGTACCTCAGCGGCGCAAACCATGATCAAAACCAAGGGTGTCGCGCGCCATAAGTCACTGGTCGAACCCTCCATCACCACCAGTTGCCAAACGAAGGTCAGCACCGTCGGCCAGGTCAGCGGCGGTATCCATTCGAGCCCGTCCATTCGCAGCAATTGACTGACGAGAGGCGGTGCCCACGGCAGGTACAACACGACGATTGCACTGTTTACCAGTATCCACGCACGTACGGGGACCGTGTCCTGGACCTTGCGCACCCGCCACCAAAAAAGCCAATGCACCAACACGCACAATGCGGCGAAGTAGTGCGTGTAAAAAGCCGCCGTCATCAGCAGCACGTAAACGGCCGGGTAACGCTTTTGATCCGGCGCCTTGACCCAGCACACCAGCGCCACAGTCGCCCCCATCAGCCAAAACCCCAGCAAGGTATACATTCGCACTTCCTGGCTGTAGCGCACCGATATCGGCAGCAACGCCAACAACAATGCTGCGATCCAGATCGCCCTTCGCGTCGCCAACAGGCTCATCAATTTAATGCCCAGCAACAGCGTGCCGACATCAGCCAGTGCGCTCAGGGACCGCGCAGACAACACGCCATGACCGAACAGCACCATCCAGTAATGCAGCAAGACATAGTAAAGCGGCGGATGAACATCCCGAGCCGTCGTGGCCCAGATGTACGCAGGCGAGCCCTCGGCCAGCAGTATGCTGTAAGCCTCGTCGTACCAGATGACCGGCACGGTGATGGCGTGAAATCTCGCCAACAATGCGATCGCCAGCACCCCCAGCAAACCCGCACCGTCGGCAACCCCGGATGGCAAGCGTTTGAGATAGATCACAGGAGCGCTCACCGTTTCACCACGCAAGCGTGGCGATCGGCGTCGGCTCTTTCATCACGATAAAACCGTAGTCACCCAACAGATAGAGGTTGTAGAACTTGTTATCCACCAGCGGTGGATAACCCTGATAACCCATCAACGTCGCGTTGCGTCGCTCCCGCTCCGCGACCACGTTGGTGATGCCCGCTTTCGGCAGGTTTTCCGCCAGCATGTAGAAGTTGATGTTCAGCAGATAATGCAAAACCGGCATCCGCTTGAACGAGCCCGCAGCCTCCACCAGCCAGTGATCGGAATAACTCACCGACATGTAAATGCGCTTGGCCTCGCGCAGTTGCCGATGGGATGCAATGTCATGCCCCAGGGAAAACAACGCGCTGGAAGCGAAGGTGTTCTGCACCGACAGTACGCGACCATAGGCGTAGGACAGCGAAAGCATGGCCAGCAACGGAACCACCAACAGCAGCGTCAGCCGCTCATGAATATGTGCCAGCGCCAGATGGCTCAAATAGAACAGCAGCACCAACAGCACTGCGAACCCCATCAAGGTTCTGGCGCCTTCATTGAAATCCCGGAAAAACAACACAGCCCCCGACACTAGAAAAATCACGGTCGGCACAGTCAGCACACACGCCAGGCCCATCAGCACTTTTCTCAACGCCGTGTCCTGGCGTGCCACCACGTTCCGGGCCAGCTGCACGCTGCCCGCGATGGCGCACAACAGCAGCACGGCGAACACCCAGGTGAATCCACCGTGAAACAGCAGCACGACTTTTTCCAGCACGCGGCCGATGTTGATTTCCAGTTGCAGCCAGGGTGCTGCCGCCCAGTTCAGGAACAAAACACGGGTCTGATCCATGTATGGATAAGCGGTGACGCTGTAGATCAAGCCGCCGAGCACCACCTGGGCGAGTTTCCAGCCGATCAACTCGCACCATTGCGGCCAGGCCCATTTATCGTTCGCGCCCCTGAGCAGTTCGAGGCAACACAGGCCCAGAAATACATTAATACTCACCTGATAGAGCCCCAGCCCCAGGGCAATCAGGAAGGCCGGCACCAGCCATTGCAGGATGCGCGAAGGATGACGAAACGTGATCGCATAGATCACCGCCACCAGGCTCAAGGCATTGGCCGGTCCGTCGTATTGATACGACAGGTTCTGCAGGAAGAACGGGTTGTACCAGAGCGGCAACACCACCATGCAGCAGGATAGCGTCGGCTGCGGGTAGTAATGAAACGTCAGGCTGGTCAACGCAAAAGTCATGGCCAGGGAGGCGATCAACAGCGGCAACGGAAAGATGTTCGGCGCGGCATCGCTGAAGGTCAGCGCGTTGTAGAACAGCTCGGTGAACAACCGCCCCTGCCCCACCCAGTCCGTGCCGGCGGACAGTGAACGCCAGTTGTCATCGATGTAGGGATAGTCGGCGAGGATCAGCGGAATGACATAGATCAGCGTCGCGAGTTGAAAAAACAGCCAGACCCGACGACGGCCGATTTCGCCGCTGAAAAAATCGCTCAGTCTGCCCATGCTAAAGCCCGACCCGGTCTTTGCCGCCGATGACGTCTTTGATCACATACCGGGGCCGATGCTTGGCTTCGATGTAGATGCGACCGACATACTCTCCAAGAATGCCGATGCCGATCAGTTGCACACCGCCCAGAAACAATATGGCCGTCATCAATGAAGGGTAACCGGGGACGCTGTTGCCGAAGAAAATCTTGTCCAGCACCATGTACACCGCATACAGCACCGCGAAGATTGAAATGCCCCCGCCGATGTAAGTCCACAACTGCAAGGGTACGGTGCTGAACGAGGTAATGCCTTCCAGCGCCAGGTTCCACAGCTTCCAGCCATTGAATTTGCTGCGTCCCGCCACCCGCTGGGCCCGCTCGTACTCCACCACCACGGTGGTGAAACCGGCCCACGAAAGAACGCCTTTCATGAACAACTGATGCTCGGGGAGTGCGCGAATCACATTGACCACCTTGCGATCCATGAGGCGGAAATCCCCGACGTTCTCTTCGATACGGGTGTAGGAAATCCTGTTCAGCAGGTGGTAGAACATTGCCGCACTGTGGCGTTTCAGGTAACTGTCGCTGGCACGGTCCCGGCGCTTGGCGAGTACCACATCGGCACCTTTTTGCCACTCGGCAATCAACCTCGGGATGACGCTGATCGGGTCCTGCAGGTCCACGTCCATGGGGATCACCGCATCGCCAGTGGCGTACTCCAGCCCGGCAAACAACGCCGGCTCCTTGCCGAAGTTGCGCGAGAAATTGATCAGCAATACCTGTTCATCGACCTGGGCCAGCGCCTTGGCCTGCTCAGCCGTCTGATCGGTACTGCCGTCGTTGATGAACACGATCTCGACTTCATAAGGGTCAAGTTTCAACTCACGACGCACCGCCTGATGGAACAGACTGATCGCCTGCTCTTCGTTGAATACCGGGACAATCAGCGAAACCTTCACGTTTCACACTCCTGAGAACCGAAGTGTAGATGCTCGCCAGATGCCATCATGGGGAGTTCTGGTGCGCGGACAGTCCGGCAGACCGACGGCCACGCCGTTCGATCCGTTCGCTATAAGCATCTGAGACATTCGGTAATATCCAGCCTTTTGCAATTGCCTGTGAATAACGGCACCCTGCGCGCCGCCAATGTGCGGCGCACCCTCTTTTGCTGCGCCGGCAACTCCTTATTCAACAGCCCGTTCAAGAGCCCGCCTTCATGACGTCTGGACGCGATCACCGAATCGACTTTTTCCGCGGCCTGGCCCTGATTTTCATTTTCTGGGACCACGTGCCACAGAACCCGCTCGCGCAGTTCACGGTGCGTAACTTCGGCTTCAGCGATGCGGCGGAGATTTTCGTGTTCCTGGCCGGTTACGCGGCCGTGCTGGCCTACGGCAAGATCGCCCGGCGCGACGGGCTCATGGTCGCCACGGTGAAAATCCTGCGACGCGCCTGGGTGCTTTATGTAGTGCACATCTTTTTGCTGGCGCTGCTGATGGGCATCGTGTTTTTCGCCAACAGCCACGTGGAAACCCGCGATCTGGTGCAGGAAATGGGCTTGCAGTATTTCCTCAGCAATCCGCAGCAAGCGTTGATGGACGAGTTGCTGCTGCGCTTCAAGCCGAACCTGATGGACCCGTTGCCGCTGTACATTCTGTTGCTGCTCGGCCTGCCGCTGGTACTGCCGATGCTGCTGCGCAAGGCTGAATACGTGGTGGGGCTGTCGGTGGTGTTGTACCTGCTGGCGCCATGGTTGCAGTGGAACCTGGCGGGCACCGACGGGGGCGTGTGGTTTTTCAATCCGATGGCCTGGCAGCTGCTGTTTATTCTCGGGGGCGCGGCGGCGATTCACCGGCAAAGGCCTCGGGCGCCGCAACCTCGACCGCTGACTCGACAGCCGGTTTTCATCGCGGCTCTGACCTATCTGGTAATGAGCGGGATGATCGCGCTGTCGTGGAAATGGCCGACCGTGCATGACGCGTTCATGCCCCAATGGCTCGGCGAATGGCTCTATCCGATCAGCAAGACCAACCTCTCACCGGCGCGTCTGCTGCACTTCCTCGCCCTCGCCTACGTCACCGCCAGGTTGTTGCCGAACACGGGCTGGACGCAACACTGGCTGGCGCGACAAAGCTGTCGCATGGGCCGATATTCCCTGGAGGTGTTTTGTTTTGGTGTGTTGCTGGCGCCGTTGGCGGACATGCTCAATGCCTTGGGTGGGAACGTATTGGCGATGCAGCTATTCAGCGCAATGTTGGGGGTCGGATTGATGGCGTTGCTGGGGGTTTGGCTGGATTTCAATAAGCGGTTGAATGTGCCGATACCCGTGGCAGCCGTTTAAATGCAAAAGCCCCGATCATTCTGACCGGGGCTTTTGTATGGCTGGCGTTACAACTTACGAAGCCGAACGCACCGCGCCTTGCGTCACATTGGTCGGCTGCAACTTGAACATGTAGAACAACACCGTCAGCAGTACCAGGAACGCCGGGCCCACATACAGCGCCACTCGGGTGTCCGGGAAGTACGCCATCAGGCCGACCACCAGCACCAGGAAGGCCAGCGCCAGATACGAACTGACCGGGTACAGCCACATGCGGTATTTCAGGCCGGCACGTTCGCTGGCGCTCAGGCCTTTGCGGAACTTGAGCTGGGCCAGCAGGATCATCACCCAGGTCCAGATCGCGCCGAAGGTGGCTATCGCGGTAACCCAGACGAAAACCTTCTCAGGCACCATGTAGTTGAGCAGCACGCCCAGCAACAACGCGCCGATCGACAACAGCAACGCACGACGGGGCACACCGCCGTTCGAGGTTTTGGCGAAACCGGCCGGGGCCTGGCCGTTCTGCGCCAGGCTGTAGAGCATGCGCCCGGTGCTGAAGATGCCGCCGTTGCAGGACGACAACGCCGCGGTGATCACCACGAAGTTGATGATGCCGGCGGCGGTCTTGATGCCCAGACGCTCGAAGGTCATCACGAACGGGCTGCCCTGGGTGCCGATTTCGTTCCACGGGTAAATTGACAGGATCACGAACAAGGCGCCGACGTAGAACAGCAGAATCCGCCAAAACACCGAGCCGATCGCATTGGGGATGGTCTTCTGTGGGTTCTTCGCTTCACCGGCAGTCAGGCCGATCATCTCGACGCCGAGGTAGGCGAACATCACCATTTGCAGGGACATCAACACGCCTTGCACGCCATTGGGCATGAAGCCGCCGTGGGCCCACAGATTGGAAATCCCCAGGGCGACGCCGTCGTTGCCGAAGCCGAACGCGATCACGCCAATACCGCCGACCACCATCGCAATGATGGTGACGATCTTGATCAGGGCGAACCAGAATTCGAACTCACCGAAGGCTTTCACCGCGATCAGGTTGATCGAGCCCATGCTGACCAACGCGGCAAGTGCCCAGATCCAGCGCGGCACGTCGGGGAACCAGACGCCCATGTACACCGCCACTGCGGTGATTTCCGCGACGCAGGTCACCAGCCACAGGAACCAGTAGTTCCAGCCGGTCAGAAAGCCCGCCAAAGGCCCGAGATAATCCTGGGCATAACGGCTGAACGAGCCGGCGACCGGATTGTGCACGGCCATCTCGCCGAGGGCGCGCATGATCACCAGGATCGCCAGACCGCCGATGATGTAGGAGAGCATGATGGCCGGACCGGCCATTTCGATGGCCTTGGCCGAACCCAGGAACAGGCCGACGCCGATACAGGCACCGAGTGCCATCAGGCGAATATGCCGTTCGCCCAGTTCGCGTTTAAGCGGGCCGCCCTGAGCGGTCTCGCCGTGAGGCAGGTGATTGCCGACTGGCATAGGGGTGCAACCTCGTCTTGTTATTGGATATGACCACCGAGTGTCGAAGCGCCGACCGATAAGCCGGTGCCTGGTGAAACCGGGCCTGTCTTGTGGACAGACACGTCTTGCAGGACAAAACCTCCAAGATCAGCGGGGCGTGCAGTATAAAAAGCTAACGACAGGTGTTTTCACTATATAAAACACAATATTCAGCGATAACTAACGGGTAATTCCCGCAGAACGGAGTGGTATTACCTGGCTTATGCAGGTTTTTTCGCCACTGAAACCGCACGGAGTATTGCACAGCAATGGTGCATCGTCATGCCCCTACCTAGGCAGCATTTACCTCTTCGATGCGTCTAGCTCAAACCTTTCAGACGCCCGCCCTTGTGGCGAGGGAGCTTGCTTCCGCTCGACTGCGCGCAGTCGCAAACCCGGTGAATCGTATTTATCAGACAAGTCCGGAATTGGGGCCGCTTCGCAGCCCAGCGGGAGCAAGCTCCCTCGCCACAAAAGCGCTATTCCCAATTGGATCCTGCATGGTTTTCGGAAATTTCAGTCAAATGTTGCAGATTCAGGTTTGGAGATAGGGACTAGGGTCAAAGGGGGAACTTCAAAAGGGCGCAAGGAATGCATCCACAACCAAATTCACATCTGCTACGCCATGGACGATGTTCAGAACAGGGTCGGGCCTATCTCATCACAGCGGTTGTGCACCAACGCCGCCGAATATTCACTGATTGGCGGTTGGGACGTCTGTTAGTTACCGAACTCAAGCGGGCCCACGACCAGAAGTGGGTCAACTCAATAGCGTGGGTCGTCATGCCAGATCACTTCCATTGGTTGGTACAACTCGAACAACACTCCCTGGCGCAACTCATGCAAGCCACCAAATCTCGCAGCACACTCTCCATCAACCGAGCGTCAAACAATGAAGGGGCTTTTTGGCAAAGCGGCTACCACGACCGGGCAATCCGCGATGGAGAAGGACTCCTGCCATTCGCTCGTTACATTGTTGCCAATCCATTGCGCGCAGGGTTGGTCAATAAAATTGGCGATTACCCACTATGGGATGCCTGTTGGCTATGAACCCAGCAGCACCATAACCCTGTGGCGAGGGAGCTTGCTCCCGCTCGGCTGCGCAGCAGTCGTGAATCCTGTACATGCGGTGTGTCTGAAAAAATCCGGTGTTGCTGGTTTTTGGGACTGCTGCGCAATCCAACGGGGGCAAGCCCCCCTCACCACAGGTATGCTCCCTCGCCACAACAGCCCTTCTCCATAGGTAATCGTGCGCATCTGATATTTGGTTGTTCACAATTTTTTCACCAACGCCAACCACCGTCTAAGCTTCAAACAAGTCCGATCAATCTGCGTGAATGGATCAGTCGACTATGGGCGCTTTGTGGCAAACCGATTCGAGTGACACTGTGGTTCCGACTGAACGTGTGGATGAAGCGCCTTTACCTGAAAAACCCCGTCGTTCACGGCACGGCTGGGGGGCGTTCTGGTTGCTGCTGCTGATTATCCTGATTGTCCTGGGCCTGGCCGCGGCCAAGGAAATGCGCACCTCCAAGTTCCAGGCCCGGGAAATCAGCAAATATGCCGCCTCGCTGAAATACGAACTGCAACCCGGCCCCAGCGACGCGATTCGCTACCCTGGCGAAGGCCCGTTCGATCAGCGTCTGGGCTACAGCTCCCTGGATGAATTTCTGCCGCGCCTGCTCAAGCGCGATTACGTCATAGCGGCGCAAACCCGCTTTTCGCCTGCGCTGATGAAGTACAGCGACAAGGGCTTTTTCATTCCCTATACCGAGAAAATCCAAGCCGGGCTGTCGATCACCGATTGCCGTGCGGCCCCGCTGTACCAGTTCAAGTATCCACAACAGCTCTATTCAAGCTTTGCCGCGATCCCGCCGGTGGTGGTCAACAGCTTGCTGTTCATCGAAAACCGCTTTCTGCTCGATCCGCACCAGCCCCTGGCCAACCCCGCCGTGGACTGGCCGCGGTTCGGCATGGCGGCGTGGTCCCAGGTAGCCAAGCTGTTGCGCCTGCCCGGCCAATCGGCGGGCGGCAGTACGCTGGCGACACAGCTTGAGAAATATCGACACTCGCCCGACGGCTTGACCGTGTCGGGCGCGGAAAAAATCCGCCAAATGATTTCCGCCAGCGTGCGGGCCTATCAGACGGGGCCGGAAACCCTTCAGGTACGGCAAAATGTGATTCGCGATTACCTCAACAGTGTTCCGCTGTCCGCGGTACCGGGCCACGGTGAAGTGCATGGCATGGCCGAAGGTTTGCGTGTGTGGTACGGCGCCGACTTCAACAAGGCCAACGAACGGCTGGCCAGCACCGACACCGATCAGAAAAGCCTGGCGGAAAAAGGCCTGGCCCTGCGTGAAATGCTGTCGCTGATGATTGCTCAACGCCGCCCTTCGCACTACTTGACCAAGGGCCGCGATGAATTGGCCAGCCTGACCGACAGCCATATTCGCCTACTGTCACAAAATGGGGTGATCGATGCACCGCTCGCGGCGGCGGCACTGGCCAGCCAAGTGACCTACCGCGACTGGCAGACCCAGCCCACCATCCAACCGATCGAAACCAACAAAGGCATCAGTGTCGCGCGCAGTCGCCTGGGCAGTTTGCTCAACCGGCCGCTGTATGACCTCGACCGCCTCGACCTTTCCGCCACCAGCACCCTGCAAGGCGAGCTGCAAACCCAGGCCACCGCATACCTCAAGCATCTGGCCGACCCAGCCTATGCAGCGGAAATCGGCCTGATCGGCGAACGCCTGCTCACCCCCACCAGCACCACGCAGGTGCGCTACAGCTTCACCCTGTTCGAACTGACCCCGGACGGCTCGCGGGTACGGGTGCAGACCGACAGCACCGACCAACCGTTCGACATCAATGAAGGCAGCAAGCTGGAACTGGGCTCCACCGCAAAAATGCGTGTGCTCACCACTTACCTGCAGATCATCTCCGAATTGCACGATCGCTACGCAGGCATGACCGTTGCCGAACTGAAGAAAACCGAAGTCGCCGAACAGGATCGCCTGAGCAGCTGGGCCGTCGATTACATGATTCAGAACACCGACCGCAGCCTGCCAAAAATGCTCGGCGCCGCACTGGATCGCAAATATTCGGCCAGCCCCGGCGAGGCGTTTTTCACCGGTGGTGGGCTGCACACGTTCGTTAACTTCCGCAAGGAGGACAACGGCCGCATGCCGTCCCTGCGCGATGCCATTCGTGAGTCGATCAACCTGCCGTTCATCCGGCTGATGCGCGACCTGGTGCGCTACAGCACCTACGCAGGCCCCAACAGCAGCGCCGAATTGCTCAAGGACGACCGCGACCCGCGGCGTCAGGAATACCTGGCCCAGTTCGCCGACCGCGAAGGCACCGCATTCCTGTTGCGGTTCTGGAAGAAGTACCAGAACAAAGACACCCAGACCCGCCTCGAGACCTTCCTCGACAGCATGCACCCGACACCGATCCGCATGGCGGCCGTGCATCGCTACCTATTCCCGCAGGCCGACCAGGAGAGCTTCAACACCTTCGTGCGCTCACACCTCAAGGGCGCCAAGCTCACGGAAAAACTCACCGACGAACGCCTCGAACGCCTGTACCTGAGTTACGGCCCGGGCAGCTACGACCTGCCGGATCAGGGCTTCATCGCCAAGGTCCACCCGCTGGATCTGTGGCTGATGGGCTACTTGCTGAACAACCCCGACGCCAAGTTCAGCCAGATCGTCAAAGCCAGCGAATTCGAACGCCAGGAGGTTTACAGCTGGCTGTTCAAAAGCAAACACAAGGGCGCCCGTGACAGCCGCATCCGCACGATGCTGGAGATCGAGGCGTTCCTCGACATTCATCAACGCTGGCAGAAAGTCGGCTACCCGTTCGATCACCTGGTGCCCTCGCTGGCCACCGCCATCGGCAGCTCCGGCGACCGCCCCGCCGCACTGGCGGAGCTGATCGGCACCATCCTCAACGACGGTGTACGCCTGCCGACGCTGCGTATCGACAGCCTGCACTTCGCGGCCGGTACGCCCTATGAAACCCAACTGATCAACAATCCGGTCGTCGGCAAACGCGTAATGCCTTCCGAGGTGGCAACCGCCATGCGCGAGGCCTTGTCGCAAGTGGTGGATGCCGGCACGGCCAAACGCGTGGCAGGCAGTTTCAAACTGGCCAACGGCACCCCGCTGGCCATGGGCGGTAAAACCGGGACCGGCGACAACCGCATCGAAGCCATCGGTCCGGGAGGGCGGATTCTGAGCTCGAAATCGATCAACCGCACAGCAACATTCGTGTTTTACATCGGCGATAGCCATTTCGGCACCTTGACCGCCTACGTGCCGGGGCGCTCGGCCGAAGCCTTCAAATTTACCTCGGCGTTGCCCGTGCAAGTGCTCAAGGGCATGGCGCCCATCCTGATGCCGTATCTGCAACCGGGGAGTGGCACCGGATGTTTGCCCGTGGAGCTCTCCCGCCGCTGACCGGGTGGTAAATAGTTATTTTCGGCATGGAAAATTCCAATGCTTTCGGCACTCTCCACAGGTGTTCCGCGCAGTAATTCAGACTTTTACTTTGAGCGACGAAGGATAGGCTGTTGCCTTCCATAACTGCTCAAGGCTGATAAAAACAATGTCAGATTTACAAGGACGTAAAACTGCCCGCCCAGGAGGGGCAGACGACGATAAGGGCCGTCACTACGCTTTCATCCAGAGTCGAATTCACCCGACATTCAAGGATGCTTCGTTGCGCAGGGCGCGGGAACTGAGCCTCACACAAACCCGTTCCGGACAATGGATCAGGACCGCCACTCAATCTGCTCACACACAGTTACAAGATGCCAACCTTGAACTCTGGTCTGCCCAGAACAAGGTGGATCGGTTTCTCGAAGAGTTACAAAACGTTGATGACTTCGCTGAACCCTTGCTCACCGATGCATTGATGAAACAGTACGGGGTCGATGTCGATGTCAGAACCACTTACTTGCATCTTTACTTACCCAAGGAACGCCCCTGGTATGCCATCGACGTCACAGGCGGCGTCGTCACCCGAACCGTCTCCCTGCTGAACGCTGCCCTGCACAACTTCGCACGCAGCGAAACCTGCGAGCCGGATTCCGACTTCATCAGCCAGCCCGATGAGCGCGGTCTGTTCGACGTCCTGCCGGTCAAACGCAAAATGTCCATCGCCCAGTTCCAGACTCTGTGTCGCGAGCTGGACATTGGCGCGCGCTATGCCCGATACCTTGAAAACCGCTTGCTACCCGGCGATGCCGTCGCCAGGCGTTTTCTGCAACTCAAAATCATCGACAGCGAGAAAGCTGCCTTCAAGGCAGCCGTTCAACAAGCGCTGATGACCGGCGACATTGATGCCGACGCGAGCGACCTGATCCTGAAGATGCTCGATGGCCAGCGCAACCTCACCCGCAAGGGCCGGGTGATGCATTTCGCTGAACTGTCCATTCTGGACAGCCGGCTGGCCGGGATCGTATTGATCACACCGGACCTGTACCGTGAGCACAGGCGAGAGGTCGTGCCGATATTCGCGTATGTCCCGCAAGACCCTGAACATCCGTTGAAAGAGTACCCTTCAACGGTCGCCTTCATGAATGAACTGACTCGCCAGCTGCGGGACAACCCGCTCATCTCGTCCACTGGAATGACTTATCGCCATTTCTTCAGCCGGTTCGTCGATCAGCCGGAGCGAGGGCATTTTTTCGGCGGGTTGCAGCAGCGTCTGTTCGAGGTGAAATGGCATCAGAAAGATCCGCTGGATCCAGGGCCCAGCTGGCGGGAAGTGCCGGTCGAGCAACCCAATCTTCGTTTCAGCGCCGTACCGATCCGCGGCGAATTCTGGAAATACCGCTTTGAGCAGAAGCTGAACAAAATCCTCAATGACGCCCGACACATCGCCGTGTCCACCGCCGACACCGATCGCAATGCCCGATGGGCCTGGTGGGAGAATTTCAAGAAAATAGTCTCGGACATCTTCAACGTCGCCCTGATGGTCGTCACACCGTTCGTGCCGGGGTTGGGGGAATTGATGATGGCCTACACCGCCTATCAGATCGCCAACGATGTCATCGAAGGCTTCGTCGACATGACGTTGGGGCTGTGGAACGAAGCCGTCGAGCACATCGTGGGTGTGGTGGAGGATGCCATTCAACTGGCGGCGTTCGCCGCCGGGGCAAACATTGGCAAGGTCGTGCGTCTGAAACTCTCGCCACTGATCGAAGGCATGAAACCGGTCACGCTGCCCAATGGCGAGCCACGCCTGTGGCATCCCGATCTGCGGCCTTACGAACTGCCGGATGTGAAGCTGTCGGCCGACTCCGGTCCTGACGAACTGGGCCTGCATACCCACCAGGGCCAGGACATCCTGCCGCTGGATGAAACACACTTCGCCGTGCAGAAAGACCCGCAAACCGGCAACTACCACGTCAAGCATCCACACCGCGCCGATGCGTATTCACCCGAGTTACGACACAACGGCCTCGGCGCCTGGACTCACGAAGGCGAAAACCCGCGAGCATGGAGTACCCCGAAACTGCTGCGCCGTCTCGGCCACACCGTCGACGGTTTGACCGACGCGGATCTCGAACGCGTGCGCATTGCCAGCGGCACCGACGACGGCGCACTGCGCCGGATGTACATCGACAACACGGCTGCGCCACCGCTACTGGACGACAGCCTCGAACGCCTGCACCTGCAGCGCCAGGCCCGGCACAGCATTGAACGGATTCGCACAGGGCTGGCGCTGGATCCGTCCTCCTACTGGTTTGAACCGCTGGCGACCTACCTGGACGGCTGGCCTGCGGATAAATCGCTGAAGGTTTATCACAACGACGACCCGACCGGTCCCTTTCGCCAGTACGGCAATCCCCAGGCAACGGACGGGCAGACGCTGTCCATCAGCCTGTCGCATCTGTTGAGCAACCGGTTTGCGCCAAGACTGGTCAACTTCCTCGATGAAGCGGAATTGCAAGCGGTACTCGGCCGGCCAATGGCGAAAATCGAACAGGTGCAAGCGCTGCGCGATCGGCTGGCGGACGAAGCCAATCGCCTGCTTCCAGACATCGTCAATCAGCTGTACCAAGGCGCACAAGCATCGGACGATCCGCAAATCAGGCTCGTTCGCCATGAGTTTGCACAGCTGCCGTCCCGTGCGGTGAAGACCCTGCTGAGCCGTGCCGACAGCCCTGACCTCAAGCGAATGGGACAAGAGCAGCGCCTGCCTTTGAACATCAAGATCCGCGCCCGTGAAGCGGACTTCGAGGTCCGGGCAAACCATGCCTATGAAGGGTTCTACGACGATGCGCAGTGGGTGCCGGAAACCGAAAGCCTGGTGCTCAATGCGCTCAGGATTCATTCCGACACGTTCAATGAGTTACGCATCGAAGTACGCGAAGGCAGCGATGCCGGCCCCCTGCGCTGCAGCGTGGGTACGCAGGACGCGTCGACCGTCCGGATACTGGTCCGGGATGAGGTGAACTGCTTCGAAGTCTGGGACGCGCAAAACCACAAATTGCGGGAAGCCGCCGATTTTTTCGAAGCGGTGCTCAACGCCTTGCCGAAAAACAAACAGACGCAATTGGGTTATCGACCTGGCCAGGGCCGTTTTTTCAAACAATGGGTCATGGTCAAGACCCAGACACCTGCCGAACGCCGCACCGTGCTCCTCGCGCCACCGATCCGTCCGCGGGCGGATCACGAAGACATGATGCTGTTGCGCGGCCCTGGCTTGTCCACCCGCAAAGCCACCCTCACGGAAAGGGTGCGGGACCTCTACCCCCACTTCAACGAACGAGAAGCCGATACCTTTGTGCGATCCCTTGGCTCGCCGGAACAAGGGCATCAGACCCTGACACGACTGGACCGCGAACTGCATGATCTTGAGGTGCTGCTCAATAAATGGCGATATCGGCAACCTGATAGCTGGGGCCCGGATCGCCAAGGGTTCGTCCGCGGTGGCGGGCTGCACATCAGCGAACGGCTCATCGATTGTTTCAGGAGAAAGCCCACCGTATTCGGCGAGCGCAGCACCACTTCCGATGGCGGCTATGCACTGGACCTTTCCACGGAAATCGACGCTGTCGACCTCGAGCGTTGGTGGAAGGAACTGCCGGACATCAAGCACTACCTCGATCAGATCACCACGTTGAACCTGGACCGCACGACGTTCTCCCAGAAAGCCTCCGGCCTGTTGAAAGACTTCCCCCACCTGCGGCAACTGAGCGCCCGCGGTTGCGGCTTGACGCAGCTGCCCGACAGCATCGGCAAGATGCATTACCTGCGCACGCTACGACTGATGAACAACGACATCAGGCTGACGCCGGCGTCGGTCGGGCAGCTGCGAAACCTGACCCGTATCGAAACACTCAGGCTCGATGACAACCCAAGGCTGGGGATGCTGCCAAACGTTGAACGCATGCCCAAGCTCAGCATCCTGAGTCTGAGCAACACGGGGGCCACCGCGTGGCCCGACGGGCTCTTTGCGCCCAACAAGCGTCGGCCTCGAGGATTTTTTCTGGATCTGCAGGAAAACCCGATCAGGATCATTCCCACCGTCGTGCCCGGCTCTGACGATGCGTTTATCGTGGCGCGGACCCGCCTGTTCGAAATGAACCTATCGCAGGCCAATGTCGTCAAGTTCCAGGCGTATCGACGCTCAGTCGGCATCTCGCCCACACAGGTCTATACCGACGCCGCCACCGACGCGATGGCCCAATGGCCGATGAAGGATGACTCGGAGTGGTGGAGTGCCGAAGTCTCCGGGTTGGGGACCTTCCGCCAGGAAGCCTGGCACGACCTGATGTCCGAGCCTGGCTCTGAAGGGTTTTTCGCCTTGATCCAGAAACAGACCACCTCGGCCGATTACCGGGCCGGCGGTGAATTGCGTAATCAACTGAGCAGCCGGGTATGGCGAATGGTCGAAGCCGTCGACCTGGACAGCGAGTTGCGCGCCGATCTGTTCGAAATGGCAACGTCGCCCACGACCTGCGCCGATGCGGGAGCCCAGATGTTCAACCACATGGGCATCAAGGTGCTTGCCTCCGAAGCCTATGCCTTGTCGACATCGGGCGCCATGCTGGAAAGCAGGTTGGTCAGGTTGGCAAAAGGGGCGGCCCGTCTTGCGCGGGTGGAAGATATTGCACGGGCCGATTTCGCCAAACGTCCGGGCGGCGACGAAATTGAAGTGTACCTCGCCTATGAGAGCGGCCTGGCGCAACGTCTCGATTTGCCGTGGCAATCGACATTGTTGCGGTATCCCGAATTGGCCAGGGTGAACGCTGAAATGCTCGACACGGCGTTCGACACGGTAATGTCGATGGAAGCCGGCGACGGGTTGGTCAATGGAATGATCGAACAGCCGTACTGGGAGAAATACCTGCGTGACACCTATCCCGCGGAGTTCCGGCGCAATGCCCGGATGTATGAACACAGGACCGACCTGCTGGATGAACTGCGCGAGGCCCAACGCGCCTGGGCCGGTTCCAAAGAGCAGTTGATTGTGCAACGACGCGCGCTCAAGCAGCGGTTACTCGACCTTGCCAGTCAACTCAACGTCCCGGAAAGCCTTGTGCTCACCGGCGAGGAAATGACGGACGAGGTCTATGGCGGTTTGCTCAACGACATCGGCTACGAGGAAAAACAGCTGAGCCGTCGGTTGACCCGAGCGGCACTGCAGAACGCCGGATAATCAGCCCCATCCCTGAAGGCGATCACGCCTTCAGGGCGTCTTCCACTGTTATCCCACTTCGGAGTCCCATATCACGGTGATGTTTCCGGAATAACTGGACGACACCCCGGGCTGGATCATGTAATCCACATAATTCGGTGCAATCTCGAAATGCAGGGTGCCTGGCGCGCGATCAACGTAGAAACCGGGCCTGAACTCCTGCGCATTCACCTGGCCTATGCGCAGCGGTCGACGGTTGACCGGTTGGCCGCTGACGTCCGTCAAGCCATTGGGCAGGCTGACACTCAGTTGTACCTGGGCAACGCGACTGGAAACAGGGTCGCGGATCAAGCAATGCGTCGACCCGCCCTCTCCGCACTCCAGGTGCATTTTGAAGCGGCTCGACGACGAGATGTTGAACGTCTGATCGCGAAACAGCCGGGTCGGTTTACGCCCCTGGGTCAGCCAGGCTTGCCAGCCACCCTGCGGCACCAGTTCAACGCTGCTTCCACCGGGCGGGATCTCGACTTTCAACGTATGTTCAACGCTTAAAGTGAAATTGAGGGTGATCAGATCGTCGTCAGGCAACATGACATCGCCCATGTCGAAATCCTGATGCGGCCCGACGGTGTAGTTCAGCACGCCGCGATAGGTGCCTGCCGACATTTTGAGCGGGTTGGGCGTGGCCAGCTCGTAGCTGAACCCCGTGTTTTCATAAGCGAACTGGTAGTCCTGGGTAATGTCTTTTTGTGCCTGCTTGGCACACACCTCCGCATTGGCCGGCACTCGCCAAAAGAACGCATAGTACAAGGCAGTGCCATAACCCACCCCGCCATATCTGCAGGGAGGAGGCGCGTTGACCCAGGTACTTTGCCAGACCCCTGTGGGTAGAGGCGTCTTGATCGTGTAAGCGGCACCGATACCGTTCACGCGCATCCTGAGCGTCTCGGACTCACCGGTATCGTCGTGCACCACCGTGACGTCTCGCCAGGATGAAGGAACCCGGAACATCGCGCCCCGACGCTGCTCATGCAGCGCCGGTATATCTGCCGCCGCCCGGAAGCGAACGGGCAACAAAATGCTGAAAACACCCTCCTCGCAGTACTCGGGGTGATCTCCGCAATACCCGCCCTGAGGGGTCGTATTGATAAAGGTGTTTTGCATCGGTTTCGCCGGATCGGGACGAAATACCGCGGTCATTTCAACGGTGCTGGCGAGCGCGGTCTGCATGAACGCCCCCGCCAAACCCAAGCCGCTCAGCGGGATGATTTTCCTGAGCATTTCCATGATTGCTGCACTCCTTTTCACTGCATTGGCGCAAGACACTAAACTTCTGAATCCCACACCACTGTCACGCGTCCCGAATACTGTCGTTGTTGTCCGGGGCGAAGCATTTCTGCCACTTCACTGGCGGGTATTTCGAAATGCAGCGTTCCCGGTTTGCGATCCACATAAATCCCTGGCATGAACAACTGCGTGCCACTGCCATCCAGGCTTAGTGGCCGACGATTGACAGGTTGACCGTCCGCGTCCATCAAACCATGGGGCAGACTTACGCCGACGTTCAGCGGCACAAAGTGACCGGACAACGGTTCATTCAGCGAGCAGGTATTGCCTTGGACGTACTGACACTGCAACTGCATTTTGAAACGTGAACTGGCGGAAATGTTGAAGGTCTGGTCGCGGAACAGGCGCGTCGGTTTTCGCCCTTGCGTCAGCCAGGATTGCCAGCCGCCCTGCGGGACCAGTTCAACACGGTTTCCACCAGGAGGCACCTCGACCTTGAGGGTGTGCTGTACGTCCAAAGCGAAATTCAACTTCAATGAAGTACTGCTGGGCAGCATGATGTCGCCCATGTCGAAATCCGCCCCAGGGCCAACGCTGTAGGTCAGATTGCCAGCATATTTGCCCGAGGACATACCTAACGGGTTAGGGGTCACCAGTTCATAGGCAAAATCGAGATAGCTATATCGCAGCCAAGGCACATTGAATTTAGCCTGTTTATGGCACGAGCCTTCGGTTGGGGTTTTCCAGAAAAAACCATAGGTATTCGACGTGTACAAACCCACGCCGCTGTAAAGACAGGGAGACGGTGCGTAAACCCAGCTCTGCCCCCACAGTTGACCGTGGGCAAGCCGATAATCGTCGCCTCCACCTACCAGACTGATCACGTCTTCGGTCACATATCTGGATCCTATACCCGCAATGCGCACCTTAACGGTTTCCGCTTCGCCGGTGGATTCGTGGAAAACCGTCAGATCTCGCCACTGCGCTGGCGCTTTTATCAACGCACCCTTGCGTGGATCCTCGTGATGGGCGGTGATCGGCGCGATGGATTCGAATTGGATCGGCACCCTGAGACTGAACATTTCGTTGTCGATGCATTGCTGAGGATAACTGGCGCAATAACCACTGGGTGGCGTGTCATTGTGGAATTTATTGCGTTGCGGATTCGCCGAGTCCGGTTTGAACGAGGCTTGAATCTGTACCTCCTGGGCCCATACCGAAGATAGCGATCCCAGGAGCAAGGCCATTACACCTGCACATTGTTGTAATGCTTGAAAACGAATCATCTCTTTAGGCCTCACAGAATCGGTATCAAGTACCCGGCATCACCGCGTTGAAGATCATGTTGACGCTGCCAAAGTAACTGCCGGGCTTGTAAACCCCATCGGCAGGCGGCATCGGGAGGATTTCCAGCACCACGCGTTTACCAGGCGCGGCCTCGGCCAGGGACACCACTTCGCTGCTCTCGTGCTCGCTCAACTGTTTGCCGTTGAACAGCACCCGCAAGCCAATGTCATGGGCGTCGGTGCCGTTGGACAGATACGGCCGACCTTCCAGCCGCGCCTCGATCGAGCCTGCTTCGTTCTTCACGTCGAAGTACTTGCGCAAGCCACCCAGTGTCGACGACGTCAAGTTCCAGGGCAGTTGCTGTTCGCGATGGATCCAGCCAGGGTCCGATGGAATGACATAGAACACCTGGGTCGGAATCGTCACGAACACTTCGAAGGTGTGCTCTTCCCGGGCGGCGAAGACATCAGCGCTCGTCCACATCGCGACAACCGACAAAAAGACCTGGGTCAGCTTCCTGCTCATGGGTTATCCCTTCACGTCCAGTTTTTTGCTGCGTTCACCTTCAACCAGGGTGAAGCGATATTCGCGACCGGCCTGTTTTTCGAACTCAAAAGTGCGCCCCGCCAGAATGTGATGCTTGGTCGTGGGCTGGCAGTCCTGCTCGTTTTTAACCGAACAATCCTTGAACTCATCGATCACCACCACGCTGTTGCCGTTGTTGCGAATCCGATACATGCCTGCGCCGTTTTCAATCGCACTGTCGAAGCGTGTTTCCTTTGGCCGTACGAAAAACACCGCGCCGTAACCCGCCAGCACGGTAACCCCGGCCGACAGGGATTTTTTGTAGTCTTCCCGCTCTTCGCCGGACACCGCGAATTCGTCCTCCTTCTCCGGCACCACGGGTACGAATCGCACCCGGAAATAACGCTCCCTGTCGCGCTCGCCCATGAACAGCAGACGAGTGCCCTGCATGCCATTGGCAGGCACGATCAGTCGCGCGGGACTTGCCATCAAACCATCGCGGGACTTGCCGTCGGTGTTGGATTTGAGCGGCACTTCCTGCGACTTGCCGTCGGCGTCGTAGAGAATTTCGAGAATGTTGACCTTGACGAATGCAGTGCTGTCGCCGCCATTGAATACACGCTTCAGATAGGTGCTTTTATCACCGTCCAGATAATCGTAAACGGTGCCGATATTGATGCTCGGTCCGGCATGAACAGCTTGGGAAAACAAACAAAAACCCACAAATGCCAAAAGACGTTTCATCGTCCCTACCTCGTTAATTAATCAAGTTTTCCCGGGGGGTTAACCCGCGGTTGGAGCCATGAAAGTCGCATCGGCCAACGTATCCGGCGTGCAACGCAAATCGCCGATCATCAGCACGTTGTTTTCGGTACGCCCATTGTTCGGGTCCAGGCGGAACTGGCACAGCAATTGGCTGCCGTGGCGCACTTCCAGGGTCGGTGAACCCGCATTCATTTCCATGGAGAAGAAGCCGTCCACTTCGCTCACCCCACGGCTGGCGTGGTTGATGATGTGGTGGCCTTTAAGCGGATTGCCCTGCGGGTCGATCAGGCGACCGAGGACGGTCAGGGTTTTCATCACTTTCACCTGGCGATATTCCACACCGCCCTTGTTCAGGTGATAGCTGGAACGGGCCGGTTGGATGGTGGCGGCGGGAACGTGGTTGCCCTCGAAATCGAAACTGACCGAGCTGCTTTTGTACGCGGTGATCGGCACGAAATTGCGCCCGGGCTTGAGCACCGCGCTGCCGCCGCTCAAATCATCGGCGCGCAAGGCGATGTCCTCGATGTCCGACTCCACGTCGATGATCATGCCGGCACCGTTGCGGTGATATTGGCTGGTCATGACCATTTTTTGCCCGCCGACGGCCACGGTGCTGTCGAGGTTCAAGCCCCCGGTAAGGTCGTTGTTGAAGGACGAGCGCTGGATGAAGCCGTCGCCGTTGACAAGGTCAGAACTCATGGTCGCCATGGCATTCAACCCGATGCCGTAGGTGTCGGTGATGGCCGTGGCGGAGACGCTTTGCAGCAGATGGTCCTGAAGGGTTTTGCGGTAGGTGATCGAAGCGTTGTTATCGCGCCCGCCATCACGGTCGGTGCGAGTGCCTATGCTGCCGGAAAGCTGTTCACCGGGGCCACCCAACGCGATGTTGACACTCAAATCGATACCCCGATTGCGGTCGTCTCCCGAACTCACGCTGCCCGGTCGATCAAACAGCGACAGGCGCCAATTGGCGTCACTGCCAAACAGTTGGGTGCGCTGGGTCCAGCCCAGATCCACACCCGTCCCGTTGGTGTTGCCTTCGCTGTGGGACACCCGGGCATTGACCGAGCTTTTGCTGTTGAGTCGATGATTTATCGACAGGGAAGAGTTGCTGGTCTGGCCAATAAATACATTGCGCTGACGTACCCGCGTGCCATCGGGCAGCGTGTCGTACAGCCGGGTGGTATCGAGCCAGCTACGGTTATGGCTGGCGACGATGCTGCCGCTGCCATAGGAATAAAGCCCTTGCACGTCGAAGCCGGTACCGTAGTCCTCGGTTTTGTAGACGTTGGCATAGACGCTGGCGTTGTTGACGATTGCCCAATCGACCGACGTGCCGTACTGCAGAGCGTCGCGCACCTGTCGACCCGACAAGCCCAGGATGACTCGCGGGTGCAGCAGGAAGTTGAACGCGGCCCCCGCCGTCATGTCGCCCTCGGCCTGCTCTTCCCAGTTGCTGAGCAATTTCGATTCGCGGCCGGCGAACAGGTTATAGCGCCAGCGCTCGTCATGGTTACGCCAGTTGTTGGGTTTGTAGACCAGCTCTAGGGTGCTGGAGGTGATTTGGCCGTCTTCGATCAGACGCACTTCCACTTCATAAATACCGCCGGGCAGCGGACGCGTATCGAGGGTCTGCAACCCGGCAGGCACCGCCTGGGTGTTGATCAGCAAACCGTCGCGGTAGATCTCCACCGAACCCTGTCGATTGGCGGTGATGTAAATCGGATAGACCGCCGGTTTCGGGTTGTTGATGGCCAGGCTGTCGGAGCTGCCGTACATGACGCCCAATGCGGTGTCGGGGCTCGCGCCGAAGGCACGCGGCTGACGGGTCAGGCCTTCGGACGTCGGTGTGAAATAGCCCAGGCGCAGAAAATTGCCCTCCAGCTCGCGCTGGGTAAAGAGCTCATGCACCGCGTGATACAGCTTGTTATCCAGACCGCCCAGTCGAGACAGTTGCAGATTGACGGCCTGGGTCCAGTTGCCCAGGCTGCTGCTGGCTTCCAGGCCGTAGCGCCCGCCCAGGTCCTGGTTCTGCCCGCCGTTGAGGTTCAGCTGATTGCGCACGATCAACCCGGTGCTGCCGCCTTCAGGCAGGTTGTAATAACGCTGTACCTGATCGTCGCGCTCAGCGTTTTGGGTGAGGATCGACACCAGTGAGTTTTCAAGGCTGTAGTGCACGGCCAGCAGTTGCTCGGGGCAATTGGCCTGGCAGCCGCCGAGCGCCACCCCTTGTTTCAGATAGTTGGCCCAGATGTCGCGTTCACTGGGCTTGATCATGCTGTCGCTGACATCGGCGAAGTCAACGAGGGTGATGCGATCGTCGCGGGTCAACACGACCATCGCCTCACCGAGAAACTGTTGGTCAAGTTCCACGCGCACCGCCAGTGGCACATCAAAGAAATGCTCTTCGAATTCGGTCGGCAACCCCTTGGCCTGCGCCAACAGACTTCGAGGTGTATGGCCGTTTTCCGTGGGCGCGGCCAGGGCAGTTGCACAAAAACATAGGGCAAGCGCCGTCGCGATGGGCGTCATCGGGAACATGAACGAAATACTCTGAAGATAAATTCGTTGAAACCCGATCGACAGGCAAAACTTGCCCGCCGATCGGTAAGTGTTATGAATTAAGGATGAACCTTAGTTAATAACGGTATTACGGAATGCGAGGAATGGCATCGAAGATCACCACTGGATTGGCGGTGTACAGGCCATTCTGGGTGTCGGTTGGTTTGGCAGCGGCAATCACCAGGTCAGCTTGCATGCCGCCGTTGGACTCGGAGTCACCGACCACTTCCTGCGACACGCCGGTCAGGGTTGTGCCATTGAACATGTAACTCAATGCGATGGTGTTGATGCCGTTGGACAATGGCTGCGGGCCGCCTTCGACGTAGGCGCCGACCGAACCGTTGGTGTGTTGTACATCATAAGTCGCACGGATCGGAGTCAATGTACCGGAGCCCAACACATAGCCCATTTTCTCGTCTTTACCGAAGTTCGGATCCCGCGGCTGAGCGTGGAAAACCTTGCTTGGAATGGTGGCGCTGATATTGATGGACGTGCGCGATTCTTCCGCAGCGAACGCTACCGAAGAGCTCAGGGCCAGCAGGGTCATCGGAACGGCGATTGCAAACTTCTTGAACATTGTTGAGTACCTGTCTTTTTCAAAGGATCGGACCGTGGAAAGTCACAACAAGCCAACACCCGGCACGAAGCATGGCGTTTTGGCTTAACTTTCGACGCCGGAGAATGATCGACCAATCGCTTGAGAAAGTAAGTACGTAACTTCCGAAGAACATGTAGTAACAACGGCTCTCGAACAGCAGGAAAAAAGTTAAAGAAACAGTAACTTTATTGTTTTGCCCTCAGAGAAATACTACACACAGTTTTAACTGAAAAAACACACAGACAAGAACTGATTTAAACTTCCGTAAGACCAATACTACTGTTCGCACACGAATAGACCAGCACTAAACGGAAGCACTTCATAATTAGTTCAATTACTCTAAAAATCAAACCTTCGTAGCATCCTCGTCACTCCCGTGCGCTCCCCACTCGCGCCTTTCCCCAAGCCCTCCAATCTCGACCGTTGGTCAAGAACGCTTGCGCCAGCCTAAAGATATATCTTAAGTTGTATCTAAACACGACGAGAGAAAGCAAAAATGAGAGACCATCATTCCCCCCACCGCGAACACGGCGACGGCCGCGACGGCTTCGAGAAACGCCCGGGTCCCGGCCGCGAGCGCGGCGGTCGCGGCCCACGCGTATTCGCCCCTGGCGACCTGAAATTGCTGCTGCTGGCGCTGATCGCCGAGCAGCCGTGCCACGGCTATGACCTGATCCGCCAGATCGAAAGCATGTTCGACGGCGCCTACAGCCCCAGCCCTGGCGTGATCTACCCGACCCTGACCTTCCTTGAAGAAAGCGAATTGATCCTGGGCGACGCCGAGGGTGGCAAAAAACGCTACAGCATCACCGACGCCGGACGTCTGTCATTAAGCGAGCAGGCGATTGCCCTGGACGGTGTGCGCATGCGCATCGAAGTCAGCAAGCGCTCATTGCGCGGCCAGGACCGCCCGGCCGAGATCCATGAAGCGGTGCACAACCTGCGTCATGCCTTGCAAATGCACCATGGTCGCTGGAGCCCGGAAGAAATCCTGCGGGTGCGCGACCTGCTCAACAACACGGCCAAAGCCATCGTCGACGGCCCCACCGTTCAACCCGTTTCGGAGAAAGTCGAATGACCGACGTTATCGTGCCATCCCAAACCATTCACCGTGTCAGCCACGAGATCAAACGCCGTCGCCTGCAAGTGCTGCGGGTGGTTGACCTGACGCCGCGCATGCGCAGGATTACCCTGGGCGGCCCGGAACTCGCAGGCTTCGTCAGCCTCGGCACGGATGACCACGTCAAACTGCTGTTCCCGCAAAACGCAGCGGAACAGGCCGCGCTGGAAACCCTGGTACTCGGTGCCGGCAAGGACAACGGGCCGATGCCCGCAATGCGCGACTACACGCCCCGTCGTTACGACCTGGACACGCTGGAACTGGACATCGACTTCGTGCTGCACGGCGACGGCCCTGCCTCGACCTGGGCCGAGCAGGCCAAACCCGGCCAGTTCCTGCACATCGGCGGGCCGCGTGGCTCGATGATCGTGCCGGACATCTTCGACAGCTACCTGCTGATCGGCGACGAAACCGCCCTGCCCGCCATCGCCCGCCGCCTCGAAGGCCTGGCCGCCAATCGACGTGCACTGGTGATCGTGGAAGTGGAAAACGGCGCCGAACAACAACGCCTGGAAAGCGCCGCGCAGGTCGATGTGATCTGGGTGCTGCGTGAAGGCGGCAGAAATAACCTGCTGACCACCGTGCAACAGATCAAAGTGCCCGCTGGCAATCTGTATGCGTGGGTGGCGACCGAAACCAAAGTGTCGCGGCAGATCCGCCGGGCATTGCTCGATGAGCACGGGCTGGACGAGCAGTTTGTGAAGGCTGTCGGCTACTGGCGGCTGGAAGACAGCGACGAGGAATAAACGCCACGCTGTGGCTGCATGCTTTTTGTGGCGAGGGAGCTTGCTCCCTCGCCACAGTCAGTGTTCACTTGCGATCCGTGCGCCACCGATCCAACCCGATCACCAACAGTGAAACCAGCACAAACCCCGCCAACAATCCCCCAGCATTCACGAACACCTGTGGATAACCCAGTTTGTCGACATCAATGAACGGATAGGGATAAACCGCCAGCAGATGCCCACGCCAAAGCGAATAGCCGAAGTACACCAGCGGATAAATCACCCACAACGCAATGTGCCGCAGCCGCAACGTCCCCTTGGGTACACAGAACCACCAATAAACCAGGAACAGCAGCGGCATGACGTCATGCATCAGCTCATCGGCCAGCCATTGCCAGCCTTCGGGATGCCATAAATGGCGCAACAACAGGCTGTACGCCACGCCGACCACCGCGATACTCACCGCAATGGCACTGCTCACCCACGGCTGCAAAAACCAGCGTCGCGCCGCCGACTCGCGGGACGTCAGTTCACAGGTCAGCACCACCGCCACCAGCGTATTGGTCAGCACCGTGAAAAAGCTGAAAAAACTCACCAGCCCGCCCAGCAGGCTGGCCGCGATACTCCAGCGGGCATAGAGAATCAGGTACATCTGAATGCTCAAGCCCGCCCAGCCCAGAATCGCCGCCACGGCCACACAACGACGCCTCGCGGTCGAGGGTATGACCATGCTCAGACCGGGCGCTTGGTGCGCATCAGTTTCACGTACAGGCGTTCGACCTTCTCCCGCGCCCACGGAGTTTTGCGCAAAAAGGTCAGGCTCGACTTGATGCTTGGGTCGCTCTTGAAGCAGCGGATATCGATACGCTCGGCCAGCCCCGACCACTCGTAGTGCGCAACCAGGGCGTTGAGGATTTGCTCCAGCGTCACGCCGTGCAGGGGATCAGGGTTGTGTTCGGTCATGCCGGGCCTTCGAACGATGAAAGGATGGGAAGCCGCGCACCTTAACGGAGGCTTTCGTCCGGTGGAAGGGCTCCGGACAGAGGCATTCGTCAGAGACTGAATTAACTGTAGGTGAGTTGGCCATCATCCGAGGGACAAACGTCAGGAGATAGCACCCGGCTCAGTAATAACGACGCGGGTCCGAATCGATCAGGCTGGCCAGCTTGGTCAGGGCAAACCGCAATTCGTCCTGGCTGGTGGGCGACATCAACACCAGTCGCACGCAGCGCGTAATGCCGCTACGTTCGGCCTGGAACTGGGTACCGCTGAGGACCAGCACACCGTTGGCACGGGCCAGCATGGTGAATTCGTCGCTGGTCCAGGGCTCGGGCAACGTCAACCAGACGTGGTAGGAATACGGCTGGGTCTTGAGCTCGAAATTGGCGAAGATTTCCTGAGCGATCGCCTGCCGCCCGGCGGCCTCGTTGCGCTGAATGCGTATCAGCTTTTTATCCAGCCCCTCGGTGATCACGTTGCTGGCCAACTGAGCGGTCAATGGCGACGGCATCCAGACGCTGCTGCGCACCATGGAGGTCAGGCGCGACAGCAGTTTCGGCGGGCTATAGAGATAGCCAATCCGCAAGGCCGGCATGACCGACTTCGACAGACTGGTCAGGTACACCGAACGATCCGGGGCAAACGCCGACAGCGGCTTGATCGACGGGTCGGTGGCCAGAAAACCGTAGATGTCATCGTCCAGGATAATGAAGTCGAACTCCTCGGCCAACGCCGCGATTTGTGCCCGACGTTTTTGCGACATGATCGCCGCCGTTGGGTTCTGGCACGTCGCCACGCAGACCAGCATCGCCGGTTTCTCACGCTGGCACAGCTCACGCAGCGCTTCGGGAATGATCCCTTCATCGTCCATTGGTACGCCACGCAGGCGTCGTTCGAGTCCATGGGCAAGGGAAATGATGCCG
The DNA here is from genome assembly GCF_001655615.1 of Pseudomonas sp. GR 6-02. Lineage (GTDB taxonomy): Bacteria > Pseudomonadota > Gammaproteobacteria > Pseudomonadales > Pseudomonadaceae > Aquipseudomonas. Next base: position 1,211,999 of record NZ_CP011567.1, on the reverse strand, counting down.
GGGTAGCAGAGCTCCTCGCAGAGCACCAGATCACCGGCGTTGGTCAACGCACTCATCGCGACCATCAAACCATGCTGTGCGCCGGCGGTGATCACCACTTGCTGCCATTGTGCATCGGGCAACGAATGGCGCAGCCATTGCGCGCCCGCCTCGCGATGAGCCGGATGACCGCCATCGGGGGCATAGTCGAGGGTATGGGCAAAATCCGTGCTTTTGGCCATGCCCACCAAGGCTCCACGCAACCAGTATTCCAGGGTTTCGCTGTAAGGCTTGATGATCGAAAGGTCCAATAACTCAGACTGCCCAAGATTCAGCGAAACGGCACTGTTGCTGGCCGGCAGTTCCAACTGTTTCTGGTTGAGCACATAAGTGCCACGCCCTACTTCCCCCTGCACCAGACGCCGCCGATGGGCTTCGCTATAGGCACGGCTGATGGTACCGGGCGTGACATTCAGCGTGGTGGCCAGCTCCCGCAGGGTCGGCAGACGATCACCTTCGTTCAACACGCCGTTGCTGATATCGCGCGCCAACGCGTCGGCAATCGACAAATACATCGGCTGGCTGAACTCGCTTAGCTGAGGAACCCACATGAATGATCGCTACCCATCGTAGAAATGATGAATATCCGAGCATATCACATGGTGGTTAGGCAACTAATAAATGGATTCAATCAATAAATTGAGTCGATTGATTCGGCGAATGAATCGAAAAGCATCTTTCATGCAAAATATTTTTCAAAAACTATATTTTCTTATAAATCAAATAGTTATTTGAAAAAAGCCTGACAAATACAGCTTGATAGCAAAAAAACATCTCGTAACAACCTCCTCGCCTATTGAATCAACTCAATTCATTCAAATACACTCATCTCGAATCGAAGCAATCGACTCAATCTCATTCTGAATCACCGCGTGCCAGCCACGCCAAGCCGAGACATCATGGACACACTCAGAAAGGATCTATCCCTGTCAGCGATCATTGCAGGCTTCATCGCCGTGATCATTTCCTATGCCGGCCCGCTGATCATCGTGTTTCAGGCGGCCCGGGAGGCACACCTGCCCAATGATCAAGTGTCGTCCTGGATCTGGGCTATTTCCATCGGCAGCGGCATTACCGGTCTGTTATTGAGCTGGCGCTTGCGGATTCCGGTGATTACGGCATGGTCGACACCGGGTGCGGCGTTGCTGGTGTCGATGCTGCCCACGGTCTCCCTGCCCGAGGCCATCGGCGCCTATGTGGTGGCTTCGGTGATTATCGCGGTGGTCGGCTTGTCCGGTGCGTTCGACAAATTGATGAGTCGCCTGCCAAAAGCCATCGCCGCCGCCATGCTCGCCGGCATCCTGTTTCGTTTCGGCGCTGAACTCTTCACCTCAATCAAGCTGCAGCCGAGCATGGTGCTGTCAATGATCGCGGCGTACCTGCTGTTCAAACGCTTTTCACCGCGCTACGCCATCCTGTCGGTATTGATTGTCGGCTGCGCCGTGGCCGCCTCGTTCGGTGGACTCAACACAGGTTCGATCACCGTCGATGTCGCTCACCCGATCTTCATTGCCCCGCAGTGGAGCTGGCACGCGATCATCAATATCGGCCTGCCGCTGGCCCTCGTCACCCTGACCGGGCAGTACGTGCCGGGCATGGCGGTGTTGCGCACCTCGGGCTACAACACCCCCGCGCGCTCGATCATTTCGGTCACAGCCATCGGCTCGATTTTGATGGCGCCATTCGGCTCCCATGGCTTAAACCTGGCGGCCATCACCGCCGCTATCTGCACCGGCCGCGAAGCCCATGAAGATCGCGACAAGCGCTACATCGCCGGGATCGCCTGCGGGGTGTTCTACATTCTGATGGGCATCTTCGGCGCGACCCTCGCTTCGGTGTTTTCTGCCTTGCCCAAAGAGCTGATCGCCTCCCTCGCCGGCCTGGCCCTGTTCGGGGCGATCAGCGCCGGGCTGACCGGAGCCATGGCTGACGAGAAACAACGTGAAGCGGCGCTGATCACCTTCCTGGTCACCGCCTCGGGCATGAGTTTCCTGGGGCTGGCCGCTGCATTCTGGGGGCTGATCTTCGGGCTCGTGGCACATTTCGTACTGACCTACACCCGGGAAAGCAAATCCGGCACCGTCGTCGAGGGCAGCCGACCATGACCGCTCGTTACGACTTCATCGTGGTTGGCGGCGGGATTGCCGGGGTATCCGCCGCCTATGAACTGGCGGCTCACGGCAGCGTGTGCCTGCTTGAACGCGAACCACAACTGGCCTATCACACCACCGGGCGTTCGGCGGCGATTTCCATGGAAAGCTACGGCAACCAGCAGATCCGCTCGCTGACTTGTGCCTCCCGGAGCTTTTTCGAGAATCCGCCCGAGGGGCTCGCCGAACATCCATTGTGGGCACCACGGGGTGCGTTGATCGTGGCCCAGGCGGCACGTGTGGATAAGTTGGCCGCCCGTTTCACCGCGGTTCTCGGGCAGGTGCCGACGGCGCAGTTCCTCGACGAGAAACAAGTCCTTGAACTGGTGCCTTACTTGGCAGAGGGCGCGTGGAGCGCGGGGATTTTCGAACCCAGCGCCTTCGATCTGGATGTACACGGCATTCATGGTGCCTATCTTGGCGGCCTGCGCGCTCGCGGCGGTGTGGTCAAACGTGAGACCGAAGTGTTGCGGGGCCAGTACCGTGCCGGTCACTGGACGTTACACACCCAGGATGGCCAGCACCTCGAGACCGCGATTGTGGTCAACGCCGCCGGCGCCTGGGCCGATGAATTGGCCGAGCGCTGCGGTTTGCCGAAGGTAGGTGTGCGGCCACTGCGCCGCACGGTGCTGGCGGTCGATCCGCAATGCGACGTGCACCGCACACCATACCTGGGAACGGTCGACGAAGACATTTTCATCAAGCCGGAAGCCGGACGCCTGATCGTCTCGCCTTGCGATGAAAGCCCGTCGTTGCCTTGCGATGCCCTGCCGGATGAACTCGATCTGGCCATCACCATGGATCGCCTGCAAAACACCACACGGCTGCGCCCTCGCTCGATCATCAACAAGTGGGCAGGCCTACGCACCTTTGTTGCCGACCGTTCGCCGGTATTGGGCCAGGACCCGTTGCAGGAAAGTTTCATCTGGCTTGCCGCACTGGGCGGCTACGGCATTCAGGCCGCACCGGCCATTGCCCGGTTGTGCAGTCACGCCGCACTGGGCAACGCAATGCCGTCCGACCTGGCGGCCCTGCACCTCAACTACCAGCACTTTTCCCCGGCGCGTTGCCGTGACGAGGAATTCTCGGCCCTGGCCGTGCGACAGGTTGCCGACTTGCACTAACCCCCCAACCCACTAACAAGGATCGTCATCATGCAGACCAACGCTCAACTCCAGCCCTTGGCCAAACCTTTTCTGGGCGAAGAAAACGTCATCTTCACCGACAAGGCCCCGCTGCCTCTGGGCACTTACTCCCAAGGCATCAAGGTCAGTCATGGGCAGACCATCTACCTGTCGGCACAGACCCCGGTCTCGGCGTTGAACAATGAAGTGCTGGCTCAGGATTTCGAAGGGCAACTGCGTCAGACCCTGGACAATCTGGCGCAGATGGCCGAAGCCGCGGGCGGCACTCTGGCGAACGTGGTCAAGGTCACTGCGTTCATCACGGACCTGAGCGAGTTCCCGACCCTGAACCGGGTCATGGAAGAGTATTTCACCCAGCCTTATCCAGCCCGCACCACCGCCGGCGCCAGCGCCTTGGCGCGCAATACCCTGGTCGCCATCGACGCCATCATGGTGGTCTGAAAAAAAATCTTCGGATAGCGAAGTACCCGTCGGTCCGGCGCATCGGAGTGATCCGTGTTTCCGCGCTGAACCGACGTTGTCAGGGAAGCGTACTTTCAAGGGTTGGCCATGAAGAAGTCTTACAGAGAGTATGTATTGCAGTGCCTGGCTTGCGAACGCCGCTACCAGCCACATGAAGTCAGCTACTACTGCCCCCATTGCAAAATCGATGGTGCTCTCGATGCGCTCTACGATTACCCGACACTGGCACGCGAATGGTCACGGGACAGTCTGGCTCATGACCACGCCCGGGGAATGTGGCGTTATGACCGGCTGATGCCGCTGAATTCCACGCAGTTCATTCCACCATTACTGGTGGGTAACACGCCGTTGTATTCACGTCCCGAATTGCTCGGCAGAGAGGCGCCAATCAAGGTATTCATCAAGGATGAATCCCGGCAGCCTACCGGCTCATTGAAGGATCGCGCCAGCGCCCTGGCTGTAGCCCATGCGATGCAATCCGGTGCGAGCACCGTCGCCGTCGCCAGCACTGGCAACGCTGCTTCGGCGCTGGCCGGAATGAGCGCGAGCCTGGGTCTGCGCAACGTGATTTACCTGCCAAAAAGTGCTCCCCGCGAGAAACTCGCACAAATGCAGGGCTACGGTGCCGAGATCGTACTGGTCGATGGGCAATACGACGAAGCGTTCGAACAATGCTTCGACGCCTGCGAAACCCATGGCTGGTACAACCGCACCACCGGCATCAATTCGTACATGAGCGAAGGCAAGAAAACCGTGGCTTTCGAGATGTGCGAACAGCTCGCCTGGCAAGTCCCGGACCTGGTGTTTGTCCCAGTCGGCAATGGCTGCATCCTGGGCTCGGTGTACAAAGGCTTCTTCGATCTGCTGCAACTGGGCTGGATTGAACGCATGCCACGGCTGATCGGCGTACAGGCGCAAAACAGCAATTTCATGTATCGAGCCTGGCGCAGCGACCAGCCGATGCAGCAGACCGAACGCATTACGCCTACCAGCCTCGCCAGCAGCATCAACGTGGCCCTGCCGCGCGACCGTCTCAAGGCCTTGCGCGCGGTAACGGCCAGCGAGGGCGAGTTCATCTGTGTCAGTGACCCGAGCATTGTCGCAGCGGCGTCCAGACTGGCCGCCAGCACCGGCGTTTTCCCCGAAGCCGGGGCAGCCAGCGCCTTCGCCGGTCTGCTCAAGTACGCCGAAGAACACCCCGACACGCCGCAAACCGCCGTGGTGCTGATCACCGGCAGCGGTCTGAAAGACACGTCCATTTTTCTTTCCGATACCAGCAAAAGCCAGTCACGGGTGTTGCCGCGTCACGCGCCAGCCCCCTTGGCTGAAGCACTCATTTAAAGGAATGCCCTCCATGAGCCTGCAGAATCTAGACCCCACCCTCGCTCGCCTGATCGGCCGCGAACGCAACCGCCAGGAAACCCACCTGGAGTTGATCGCCTCGGAAAACTACGTCAGCGAAGAAGTGCTGGAAGCCCAAGGTTCGGTGCTGACCAACAAGTACGCCGAAGGCTACCCAGGCAAGCGCTATTACGGTGGCTGTAAAGTGGTCGACGAGATTGAAAGCCTCGCCATCGAACGTGCCTGCAAACTGTTTGGTAGCGAATATGCCAACGTCCAGCCGCACTCCGGCTCCCAGGCCAACCAGGCCGTGTTTCTCGCTGTGCTCAACCCTGGCGACACGATTCTGGGAATGTCCCTGGCCGATGGCGGCCACTTGACCCATGGCGCCTCGGTAAACTTCTCCGGCAAGTTCTACACCGCCTATTCTTACGGCCTGGAAAAACACAGCGAAACCCTCGACTACGCCGAGATGGAAGCCCTGGCCCGGGAACACCGACCGAAAATGATCATTGCCGGTGCCTCGGCGTATTCAAGGACCATCGACTTCCAGCGTTTTCGCAACATCTGCGATGAAATCGGGGCGTACCTGATGGTCGACATGGCGCACTACGCCGGACTCATCGCAGCCGGCCTGTACCCCTCGCCGGTCGGCATTGCCGACTTCGTCACCTCGACCACTCATAAAACGCTGCGCGGCCCACGGGGTGGTCTGATCCTGGCCAAACGCGAACATGCGGCGTTGCTCGACAAGACGATATTCCCGGTCTATCAGGGCGGACCTCTGATGCACGTCATCGCCGCCAAGGCCGTAGCGCTCAACGAAGCCCTCGGCGATGAGTTCAAGCACTATCAGCAACGCGTCATCGACAACGCCAGGACCATGGCGAATATCCTTACTCGACGCGGCCTGCGGGTGGTGTCAGGGGGCACCGACTGCCACATGTTCCTGCTCGATCTGCGCGCGAAGAACATCACCGGAAAAGATGCCGAGGCGTTGCTCGAGAGCGCCCACATCACCTTGAACAAGAACGCGATCCCCGACGATCCGCAAAAACCTGCGATCACCAGCGGCATCCGCATTGGTACACCCGCCCTGACCACGCGGGGCTTCGGTGAAGCCGAATGCGCCGAAGTGGCCAACCTGATTGCCGACCTGCTTGAGCAACCGACCAATGCGGCACTGCTGGACAATGTCCGTCGACGGGTGATGCATTTGTGTGAATGCTTCCCGGTCTATCTGTTGAATTAACGGCCCTGAAACATGGCGAGGCGGACTATTCAGTCCGCCTTTTTTTTGCGCCACCTGGCACTGCGGCGACCGGTCGCAGCCGACTGTTACCAAATCCGAAATGATCCATGTCAGTAAAAGCCCTTTCTCAATGTGTTACAGAACATTATCCTTACGCCCGTCCAGCTGAAACGCTTCTCCCCTGCTGCATTCCTGCTGCGTTCAGCGCATCCCCTTTAGAAAAAGATCAAGAATTCCTTCTCTATGCCTGATTTTCAAACTCCGCGAGACAGCGCTGTCTCACCCGCTGTGTCCAGCCGAAAAGCCCTGAAGCTGATCAGCGGGTTCACCGCTCTGGGCCTTGCCACTTGCGCCCAGGCCGCGCCAGCCTTCGATAGCAACTCGCCATGGATGCTGGGTGACTGGAACGGCACTCGCACCGAACTTTCGGAAAAAGGCTACGACTTCAAAGTCGATTACACCGGCGAAATGGGCAGCAATCTGCACGGTGGCTACGACCATGACCGTACCGCGCGCTACAGCGATCAGTTTGCCTTGGGCACTCACCTGGACTTGCAGAAGATTCTGGGTTGGGACGACGCTGAATTTCAGCTGACCATCACCGAACGCAATGGCAACAACATCAGCAACGACCGGATCAACGACCCGCGTGTCGGCGGTTTCACCTCGGCGCAAGAAGTCTGGGGCCGTGGCCAGACCTGGCGCCTGACGCAGATGTGGTACCAGCAGAAATTCTTCGACCAGAAGCTCGACATCAAGGTCGGCCGCTTTGGCGAGGGTGAAGACTTCAACAGCTTCCCCTGCGACTTCCAGAACCTGGCGTTCTGCGGCTCCCAGGTCGGTAACTGGGTCGGTGGCATCTGGTACAACTGGCCCGTCAGCCAGTGGGCCATGCGCGTCAAATATCACCTGACGCCCGAGCTTTACGCACAAGTCGGGGCTTACGAGCAAAACCCGTCCAATCTGGATCGCGGCAACGGTTTCAAGCTCAGCGGCAGCGGCACTCAGGGCGCAATCCTGCCGGTAGAACTGGTCTGGACCCCGAAGCTCAACGGCCTGCCGGGTGAATACCGCGCCGGTTACTACTACAGCAGCGCCAAGGCCAGCGACGTTTATAAGGACGGCAATGGCCAGCCGGCCGCCCTGAGCGGCGAGGCTTACCGCAGTGCATCGAGCAAACATGGCGTATGGCTCGGTATTCAGCAGCAACTGACCAGCCGCGCCAGCGACAATTCACGCGGCCTGAGTGTGTTCGCCAACGCCACGATGCACGACAAGAAGACCAACGCCATCGACAACTATGTCCAGGCCGGTGTCGTCTACAAAGGCCTGTTCGATGCCCGCGCCAAAGACGATATCGGCTTCGCGCTGGCCCGTGTCCACGTCAACCCGGCCTACCGCAAGAACGCCGAGGCCACCAACCAGGCCCGCGCCGCCTTCGACTTCGACGATCCGTCGTTCCTGCCCCCGCAAGACACCGAATACAGCAGCGAGCTCTATTACGGCGTGCACGTCACCAACTGGCTGACCGTGCGCCCGAACCTGCAATACATCCGCCACCCCGGTGGCGTGGACAAGGTCGACGACGCGCTGATTGGCGGGATCAAGATCCAGTCATCGTTCTGATCAAACGCATAAAACCTGTGGGAACTGGCAAGCCTGCTCCCACAGGGACCGCATCAACCAAACACTTTTTCGATGAACCATGCCCGCGCCAGATCGTCATCTACAGTGAACTTGCGCGGCACTACTTAAAACGTCACGGAGAACCACACTATGAGCACTGATGGTGCTTTGAGTCGAAGCCGTTTATTGCCGACCCTGCTCGGCATTCTGCTTCTACTAATGGGCCTGGCCTTGCTGGCCGGGGGGATCAAGCTGAGCATGCTCGGCGGCTCGCTGTATTACCTGCTGGCCGGTATCGGCCTGATGGTGGCCGGTGGGCTGCTGCTGGCCGACCGTTATGCGGCGCTGAGCGTGTACGCTATGGTGCTGTTCGCCAGTACCGTCTGGGCACTGTGGGAAGTCGGTCTGGACTGGTGGCAACTGGTGCCGCGTCTGGCGCTGCTCTTTACCCTCGGCATCGTCATGCTGCTGCCATGGTTTCGTCGCCCGTTGCGTCGCGGCGACTTCAACCCGGTCGGCACCGGTGTGCTGAGTGCTGCCGTGGTCATCGCCGGTATCGCCGCGCTGGCCAGCCTGTTCACCAACCCTGGTGAAATCAAAGGCCAACTGGACCGTGACGCTGTGCCTGGCATGAGCAACACCGCCCCGGCCATGCCGGATGGCGACTGGAACTCCTACGGCCGCAGTGCCCATGGCGATCGCTACTCGCCACTGGCGCAAATCACCCCGCAGAACGTCAGCAAACTGGTTCCCGCCTGGACGTTCCGCACCGGTGACTTGCCTGGCCCGAACGACCCGGGCGAAACCACCGCCGAAAACACCCCGCTCAAAGCCAACGGCATGCTCTATGTCTGCACGCCGCACAGCCAGGTGATCGCACTGGACCCGGACACCGGCAAGGAAATCTGGCGTTTCGATCCGAAGCTCTCCACGCAGAACGCGGCGAACTTCAAGGGTTGGGCGCACATGACCTGCCGTGGCGTGACCTATCACGATGATGCCGCCTACGCGTCCGAGCAGAGCCCGACCGGCACTGCCAACGCGCCAGTGACCAGCGTCTGCCCGCGCCGGATCTTCCTGCCGACCGCCGACACCCGCCTGATCGCCCTGAACGCCGACACCGGCAAGATGTGCGAAGACTTCGGTAACGGTGGCCAGGTCGACCTGACCGCCAACATCGGCAGCTTCACCCCTGGTGGTTACTACTCCACTTCGCCACCGGCGGTCACCAAAGACCTGGTGGTGATTGGCGGCCACGTCACCGACAACGTTTCCACCGACGAGCCAAGCGGCGTCATCCGCGCGTTCGACGTGCACACCGGCAAACTGGTGTGGAACTGGGACAGCGGCAATCCGGACGACACCACGCCGATTGCCGAAGGCAAGGTCTACACCCGCAACTCACCGAACATGTGGTCCATGTTCGCCGTCGACGAAAAACTCGGCATGCTCTACCTGCCGATGGGCAACCAGACCCCGGATCAGTTCGGTGGCGCGCGTACCCCTGAATCGGAACTGCACTCCGCCGGCCTGACCGCGCTGGACATCGCCACCGGCAAAGTGCGCTGGCACTTCCAGTTCACTCACCATGACCTGTGGGACATGGACGTCGGTGGCCAGCCAACCCTGATGGACCTGAAAACCGCAGACGGTGTGAAACCGGCGGTGCTCGCGTCCACCAAGCAAGGCAGCATCTACGTGCTGGACCGCAGCAACGGCCAACCGATCGTGCCGATCAATGAAATCCCGGTACCGCAAGGCGCGGTGGAAGGCGACCACACTTCGCCGACCCAACCGATGTCCGACCTGAACTTCGTGCCGCCGACCCTCAAGGAACGCGACATGTGGGGCGTGACCCCGTTCGATCAGATGCTGTGCCGGATCGACTTCAAATCCCTGCGTTACGACGGCATGTTCACGCCGCCATCGCTGCAAGGCTCGATCGTTTATCCGGGTAACTTCGGCGTGTTCGACTGGGGCGGCATGTCGGTTGACCCGGTGCGTCAGATTGCTTTCGTGAACCCGAGCTACATGGCGTTCAAATCGAAACTGATCCCGGCCGCCGAAATCGCCAAACAAGGCCCTCGCGTCAGCGAAACCCAAGGCGTACAGCCCAACAAAGGCGCGCCATACGGCGTGATCCTCGAAGCCCTGCTGTCGCCAATGGGCCTTCCGTGCCAGGCACCGGCGTGGGGTTACGTGGCGGCGGTCGACCTGACCACCCACAAAACCATCTGGAAGCACAAGAACGGCACCGTGCGCGACAGCTCGCCGGTTCCGATCCCTCTGAGCATGGGCGTACCGAGCCTGGGCGGGACCTTCACCACTGCCGGTGGCGTGGCCTTCCTGAGCGGCACCCTCGACCAGTACCTGCGCGCCTACGACGTGAAAAACGGCAAGCAGCTGTGGGAAGGCCGCCTGCCAGCCGGCGCGCAAACCACACCGATGACCTACACCGGCAAGGACGGCAAGCAATACGTGCTCGTTGTTGCGGGTGGTCACGGCTCGTTGGGCACCAAGCAAGGTGACTATGTGATTGCGTACAAACTGTCGGAATAAGCGGTAGCGGCAGTTAAAACAAAGGCGACGCCCTGTGAGGGGCGTCGCCTTTTTTTGTGGGCGCTGCAATCCCCGCCATCCCCAAAATCCCTGTAGGGCGGCGTGCATCTTTTGATCTGGCTTTTGACCTTGATCCACCCGCACCTGTCAAAACCCTGAACACACACTCTGAAATAGCCAGGGCCATTGAAACCACCCCCCACCTGCCCCATCTAAGATCCATACCCTATTGCGCAGGTGCCCCATGACCGACCAGCAAGAATTTCCCGAAGACCCGAGCGAATACGCAGAAACAGACAACGCCGAACACCATGCACCCGGCAAAGGCCTCACCCTGCCTGGCCAGAACCTGCCGGACAAGGTCTACATCATCCCGATCCACAACCGGCCTTTCTTCCCGGCGCAAGTGCTGCCGGTGATCGTCAACGAAGAGCCGTGGGCCGAGACTCTCGAACTGGTGAGCCAGTCCGACCACCATTCCCTGGCCCTGTTCTTCATGGACGCCCCCCAGGACAACCCGCGCCATTTCGATACCAAAGCCCTGCCGGAATACGGCACGCTGGTCAAAGTCCATCATGCCAGCCGCGAAAACGGCAAACTGCAATTCGTCGCCCAGGGCCTGACCCGGGTGCGCATCAAAACCTGGCTCAAGCACCATCGCCCACCGTACCTGGTGGAAGTCGAATACCCGCACCAGCCCACCGAGCCGACCGACGAGGTCAAGGCCTACGGCATGGCGCTGATCAATGCGATCAAGGAGCTGCTGCCGCTGAACCCGCTGTACAGCGAAGAGTTGAAAAACTACCTCAACCGCTTCAGCCCCAACGATCCGTCGCCCCTGACCGACTTCGCCGCCGCCCTGACCTCGGCCACGGGCAGCGAGTTGCAAGAAGTGCTCGACTGCGTGCCGATGCTCAAGCGCATGGAAAAAGTCCTGCCGATGCTGCGCAAGGAAGTCGAAGTCGCGCGCTTGCAGAAAGAGATTTCCGCTGAAGTTAACCGCAAGATTGGCGAACATCAGCGCGAGTTCTTCCTTAAGGAACAACTCAAGGTCATCCAGCAAGAGCTGGGGCTGACCAAGGACGATCGCAGCGCCGACATCGAACAGTTCGAGCAACGCCTGACGGGCAAGGTGTTGTCGCCCCAGGCGCAGAAACGCATCGTTGAGGAAATGAACAAACTGTCGATCCTCGAAACCGGATCGCCGGAATACGCGGTGACCCGCAACTACCTCGATTGGGCGACTTCGGTGCCGTGGGGCGTGTATGGCGAGGACAAACTCGACCTCAAGCATGCGCGCAAGGTGCTGGACAAACACCACGCCGGCCTCGACGACATCAAGGACCGCATCCTCGAGTTCCTCGCAGTCGGTGCCTATAAAGGCGAGATCAGCGGCTCCATCGTGTTGCTGGTGGGCCCGCCGGGCGTGGGCAAGACCAGCGTTGGTAAATCCATCGCCGAATCCCTCGGTCGACCGTTCTACCGCTTCAGCGTTGGCGGCATGCGTGACGAAGCCGAGATCAAGGGCCATCGCCGCACCTACATCGGCGCACAACCGGGCAAACTCGTCCAGGCGTTGAAAGACGTCGAAGTGATGAACCCGGTGATCATGCTCGACGAGATCGACAAGATGGGCCAGAGCTACCAGGGCGACCCGGCCTCGGCGCTGCTGGAAACCCTCGACCCGGAACAGAACGTCGAATTCCTCGACCATTACCTGGACTTGCGCCTGGACCTGTCGAAAGTGCTATTCGTCTGCACCGCCAACACCCTGGACTCGATCCCCGGCCCGTTGCTGGACCGGATGGAAGTGATTCGCCTGTCGGGTTACATCACCGAAGAAAAAGTTGCCATCGCCAAGCGTCACCTGTGGCCGAAACAGCTGGAAAAGGCCGGCGTATCCAAAGGCAACTTGAGCATTAGCGACACTGCATTGAGGGCCTTGATCGACGGCTATGCCCGTGAGGCCGGAGTCCGTCAGCTGGAGAAAAACCTCGGCAAACTGGTGCGCAAAGCGGTGATGAAACTGCTCGATGAACCGAAAGCCGTCATCAAACTCGGCCCCAAAGACCTGGAAGCCTCACTCGGCCGCCCGGTGTTCCGCAACGAGCAAGTGCTGTCCGGCGTCGGCGTGATCACCGGGCTGGCCTGGACCAGCATGGGCGGCGCGACCCTGCCGATCGAAGCCACGCGCATCCACACCCTCAACCGAGGCTTCAAACTCACCGGGCAACTGGGGGACGTGATGAAAGAGTCGGCAGAAATTGCCTACAGCTACGTCAGCTCCCATCTGAAGCAATTCGGTGGTGACCCGACATTCTTCGATGAAGCCTTCGTCCACCTCCACGTACCGGAAGGCGCAACGCCGAAAGACGGCCCGAGCGCCGGCGTGACCATGGCCAGTGCCCTGCTTTCGCTCGCCCGTAACCAGCCACCGAAAAAAGGCGTAGCCATGACCGGTGAACTAACGCTGACCGGGCATGTACTGCCGATTGGCGGCGTGCGCGAAAAAGTCATCGCAGCGCGTCGGCAGAAGATCAATGAACTGATTTTGCCGGAGCCTAATCGGGGTAATTTCGAAGAGTTGCCGGAATACCTGAAAGAAGGGATTACCGTGCACTTTGCCAAGCGCTTCGCGGATGTGGCGAAGATATTGTTCTGAGCCGTCACCTGATCGTTTCCATGGGTTGGGAATAATCAGACTCAACAAAAAGCCCGCTGACCTTTTAAGGGGGCAGCGGGCTTTTCATTTGTGCTACGTCTGCGGATCTAGATTATCGAGCACGCGGTTGATCATCGACTATCAAGCTCGCCTCCACGAATGCTGTCTCAAAAACTCACGAAACTGAGTTCTGAATACAATATTCCGATCATTTGACTCAGTTTCAAACGATTCTGAGACAAGCGAGCTGCCGCAGGCTGCGATCTTTTGATCTTGAAAACCAACGTCAAAAGATTGCACCCGCCATGGACTGATCGGCTGTCAGGCCGCCTTCGCGGGCAAGTCGGATCGCCGCACCGCTCCCCCCTACGATGGAGCGGCGTACACCCGCCAAACTACAGGCCGAGCGTTAGCTCGCCTGCCGCTTTTGATCTTGATTCACCCGCCCCTTCGGGAGGCTGAGTGGAGGTGTTCATCTGGGGATTGGCGCGCAGCGCCGTTCGACGCAGTCGAACACATCGCATGTAGGTTGAAGCGAAGCCAACCGTAGGGCGATGCCCCCAGATGGATACCGGAGCGAAGGAACCCCGAGCCTTAGCGAGGGGCCGGACGCTTGGGGCGAGCGTTTTTTGCTTCCTTTTTTAGGCGCTTGTAAAAAAGGGAGTCGCCGTAAGGGCGAAACCATAAGCCGCCGTTACCGCAGAAATGGATATGTACACCACCAACAAGAACATGGTCGGCCCGAAGGCCGCCAAGATCAAACCGGTTCTTTTTTCACTCTGAACCAAGCCGCATACAACGCCGGCAAGAACAGCAACGTCAACGCCGTCGCCACAATCAGCCCGCCCATGATCGCCACCGCCATCGGCCCGAAAAACACACTGCGCGATAATGGAATCATCGCCAGCACCGCCGCCAGCGCGGTCAACACAATCGGCCGGAAACGTCGCACCGTCGCCTCGATGATCGCCTGCCAGGGCTTGAGCCCGGCAGCAATGTCCTGCTCGATCTGATCCACCAGAATCACCGAGTTACGCATGATCATCCCGGACAGCGCGATGGTCCCGAGCATGGCGACGAAACCGAACGGCTGACGGAACACCATCAGAAACAACGTCACCCCGATCAACCCCAGCGGCGCTGTCAGAAACACCATGGCAGTGCGAGAGAAACTGCGCAGTTGCAGCATCAGCAACGTCAGCACCACCACGATGAACAGCGGCACGCCGGCCTTCACCGAGTTCTGCCCACGGGCCGAGTCTTCCACCGTACCGCCGACTTCCAGCAGATAGCCGTCCGGCAGTTCGGCGCGGATCGGATCGAGGGTCGGCATGATTTGCTGCACCAGTGTCGCCGGTTGTTCCTTGCCGTAGATGTCGGCGCGAACCGTCACGTTGGGCAGGCGGTTACGGTGCCAGATGATGCCTTCTTCGAAGCCGTATTCCAGCGTGGCAATCTGCGACAGCGCCACGCTGCGACCGTTGTCGGTCGGCACGGCCAGGCTCGGCAGCAATGCCAGTTCAGTGCGCTCATGCACCGTGCCGCGCAGCAGGATCTCGATCAATTCGTTGTCTTCGCGGTACTGACTGACACTGGAGCCGGTCAGCGAGCTTCGCAGGAACCCCGAGAGGTTCGCCGTGCTCACGCCCAGCGCCCGCGCGCGATCCTGATCGACGTTCAGGTACACGACTTTGCTCGGCTCTTCCCAATCCAGATGCACGTTGGCCACGTGTGGGTTCTCGCGAACCTTGGCCGCGACTTTACGCGCCAGGGCGCGGACGTCCGCAATGTTCTCACCGGTGACCCGGAACTGCACCGGATAGCCAACCGGCGGGCCGTTTTCCAGACGCGTGACCCGCGAGCGCAGGGCCGGGAATTGTTCATTGAGGGTTTCGATCAGCCAAGTGCGCAGGGCTTCGCGGTCTTCGATGGTTTTGGCCAGGACAACAAATTGCGCAAAGCTTGCAGCCGGAAGTTGCTGGTCCAGCGGCAGGTAGAAACGCGGCGAACCGGTGCCGACATAAGCCACATAGTTGTCGATCCCGGCGTGATCCTTGAGCAGGCCTTCGAGACGCTTGACCTCCTCGGCGGTGTTGCTCAGGGAGGCACCTTCGGCGAGTTTCAGATCAACCATCAATTCCAGTCGCCCCGATGCCGGGAAGAACTGCTGCGGCACGAAACGGAACAGCACCACGGACGCGACGAACATCACGATGGTCAGCACGATCACCGTTTTGCGTCGGCGCACGCACCACTCCACCAGCCGTCTGACGCGCTGATAGAACGGCGTGCCGTAAGGGTCGGGTTGGCCGTCGCCAGTGCCGTGTTTGGCGGCGTGAATTTTCGCCAGGTCCGGCAGAAGTTTCTCCCCCAGATAAGGCACAAAAACCACGGCGGCCACCCACGACGCCAGTAGCGCGATGGTCACCACCTGGAAGATCGAGCGGGTGTACTCGCCAGTGCCCGATTGCGCGGTGGCGATCGGCAGGAAACCGGCGGCGGTGATCAACGTACCGGTGAGCATCGGGAACGCGGTGCTGGTCCAGGCATAGCTGGCGGCCTTGATCCGGTCGAAGCCCTGCTCCATTTTGATCGCCATCATTTCCACGGCGATGATCGCATCATCCACCAGCAAGCCCAGCGCCAGCACCAGCGCGCCGAGGGAAATCTTGTGCAGGCCTATCCCTAAGTAATACATGCAGGCGAACGTCATCGCCAACACCAGCGGTATCGCCAGCGCTACGACCATGCCGGTGCGCACGCCGAGGGAGAAGAAGCTCACCAGCAACACAATCGCCAGGGCCTCCACCAGCACCTGAACGAACTCGCCCACACCGGTTTTCACCGCGGCGGGTTGATCGGAGACTTTGCGCAACTGCATGCCAGCCGGCAGGTTTTGCTGAATCCGGGCGAACTCGATTTCCAGCGCCTTGCCCAATACCAGAATATCGCCACCGTCCTTCATGGCCACCGCCAGACCGATGGCGTCTTCAGCCATGAAGCGCATGCGCGGCGCCGGTGGATCGTTGAAGCCACGACGAACGTCCGCCACATCACCGATGCGGAACGTGCGATCTGCAACGCGAATCGGGAAGTTCTTGATCTCGTCGACCGTCTGAAAATTCCCCGAGACCCGTAGCTGCAAACGCTCGCTGGTGGTTTCGAAGAAGCCGGCGGTGGACATCGCGTTCTGTTCTTCAAGTGCCTGCTGCACCGCCGCCAGCGGCACTCCGAGGGTGGCCAGTTTAACGTTGGAGAGTTCGATCCAGACCTTCTCGTCCTGCAACCCGAGCAGGTCGACCTTGCCCACATCCTTGACCCGTTGCAGCTGGATCTGGATGCGGTCGGCGTAATCCTTGAGCACTGCGTAATCAAAGCCCTCGCCGGTCAGGGCGTAGATGTTGCCGAACGTGGTGCCGAATTCATCGTTGAAAAACGGGCCCTGGATACCCGGTGGCAGGGTCTGGCGAATATCGCCGATCTTCTTGCGGACCTGATACCAGAGGTCCGGGATATCCACCGAATGCATGGAATCGCGCGCCATGAACGTCACCTGGGACTCGCCCGGGCGGGAGAACGAGGTGATCCGTTCGTACTCCCCGGTTTCCATCAGTTTCTTTTCAATACGCTCGGTGACCTGGCGCGAAACTTCCTCGGCCGTGGCCCCCGGCCAGTTGGTACGAATTACCATGGCCTTGAAGGTGAACGGCGGGTCTTCGCTTTGGCCAAGCTTGGTGTAGGACAACGCCCCGACCACAGCCAGCAGGAGCATCAGGAACAGTACGATCTGGCGGTTACGCAGCGCCCATTCGGATAGATTGAAACCCATCGGGGATTACTCCTTGTGCGCCAGATTGACCACGCGATTGGAGCGATCCACCGGGCGCACTTGCTGCCCGTCGTGAAGCACATGAACACCGGCCGCCACCACCCAGTCGCTGGCGTTCAGCCCCTCGAGCACCGGCACGGTTTTCTCGCCAAATGCACCGACCCGCACCGGGACTTTTTTCAAGGTGTTGTTGGCGCCGACCACCCACACATAGGTGGCGCCGTTTTCTGCGGTGAGGGCCGACAGCGGCACTGACAACGGCACCACTTCGGCAGTCTGGATGAACACCCGGGCACTCTGGCCGAGTTCGGCGGGAACCTTGCCGGCGGTAAAAGCGATACGGGCGGCAAAAGTGCGGGATTTGGGATCGGCGGCCGGCGACAACTCACGGATCTGCCCAGGGAAACGCTGATCGGGTTGGGTCCAGAGCTCCACCGAGACCGGCTGACCGACCTTGAAGCGGCCGAAGCTCTGTTCCGGCAGGCTGATCAATACTTCGCGCTCGCCATCGGTGGCCAGGGTAAACACGGTTTGCCCGGCCGCCACCACTTGCCCGACTTCAACCGCGCGCTTGGCCACCACGCCATCCTGCGGCGCACGCAGCACCGCGTAACTGGCCTGATTGGTCGAAACGTTGAATTCGGCTTTGATTTGCTTGAGGCGGGCCTCACCGGAGCGATAGAGGTTTTCCGCGTTGTCGTACTGCGAACGGCTGACCATCTGCCGCTCCATCAGGGTCTTGTAGCGATCACGCTCGGCGCGCACCAGGTTCAGATTGGCTTCGGCAGCCGCGACCTGGGCACGGGTGGCTTCCAGTTGCAGGCGCACGTCCTGAGGATCGAGTTCCGCCAGGGGTTGGTCAGCCTTGACCCGCTGCCCTTCTTCGACCAGTCGTCGGCTGACTTTGCCGCCAATCCGGAAGGCAAGGTCCGGCTCATAACGCGCGCGAACTTCGCCGGGATAGCTTTCCATTGCCTGGGCCGAGGGCTCTGGCTGCACCACCATGGCCGGGCGCACGCTGACCGGAGGGGCTTCTTCATGGCCACATGCCGACAATAGAAAAGCCAGACTGACCGGCAACGCGAGGGGCAAGGCAAAGCGCAGCATGGTGAACGACCTTTCGCTAATGGGGCTTGGAATAATTATACTGACCAGTATGTTATTAATAGCAAACTCACCAGTCCAGTATTAAAAGCGAAGAATGTCAGACAATCTTTCCACCCCCAGCGGTCCGGGCCGTCCCAAGGATCTGGCCAAGCGCCGGGCAATCCTCGACGCGGCGAAAATCCTGTTTTTGAGTAAGGGATACGCCAACACCAGCATGGATGCCGTAGCGACTGAGGCCGGCGTGTCGAAGCTGACGGTCTACAGCCATTTCAACGACAAGGAGACGCTGTTCTCTTCCGCTGTCGTGGCCAAATGCGAGGAGCAATTGCCTCCGCTGGTTTTTGAATTGCCGGACGGCGTCGCCGTGGAAACCGTGCTGCTGAACATCGCACACGGCTTTCATCAACTGATCAACAGCGACGAATCGGTGAACCTGCACCGGCTGATGATGACGCTGGGCAGCCAGGACCCGAAACTCGCACAGATCTTCTTCGAGGCCGGGCCGGAACGCGTGCTGCACGGCATGGAGCGTTTGCTGAGCAAGATCGATCAGAGTGGCGTGTTGAGCATCGACAAACCGCGCAATGCCGCCGAGCACTTCTTCTGCCTGCTCAAGGGCGCGGGGAATTTCCGCTTGCTGTATGGCTGCGGCGAACCGGTAACCGGGGATGCGGCCGAAGCCCATGTGCAGGAAGTGGTGGGATTGTTTATGCGGGCGTATCGGCCGGAGTCGGCCTGATAGATATTTGGCGTGATGATCGTTCCCACGCTGCGTGGGAACGATCAGTGAAGGCGACTCGATCTTAAGGCTTGAGCGCTTTCTTCGGATAAATGTCATATCGGCTGGACTTGCCGTCCAGCGCATGGCTCGGCTTCGGCCCATCGATGCACGGCGCCTTGCGCGGGCGTTTGACCACCACCCGGTGACTGGCCAGGGCCAACGCCGCTTCGAGCAGGGCCGGCGCATCCGGATCATCGCCGACCAGCGGCCGGAACAGACGCATTTCCTTCTTCACCAACGCGGTTTTCTCACGATGGGGAAACATCGGGTCGAGGTAGATCACCTGCGGCGGCTCGCCTTCCCAGTTGCGCATCACCTCGATCGAATTGCCCTTGAGCAAACGCATACGCGCCACGATCGGCGCTACGTCGAAATCTTCCGCGCCGCGTGCCAGACCATCTTCAAGCAAGGCGCCGATCAGCGGCTGGCGCTCGATCAGGCTCATCTCGCAGCCCAGGCTGGCCAGCACGAACGCGTCCTTGCCCAGCCCGGCCGTGGCGTCCAGCACCCGTGGCCGCACGCCTTGGGCGATGCCGACCGCCTTGGCGATCATCTGACCGCTGCCGCCGCCGTACAACCGACGATGGGCCGCGCCCCCCTCGACGAAGTCGACCCGCACCGGCCCCGGTGCATCCGGCCCCAGTTGTTGCAGTTGCAAACCCTGCTCACCCACCTGCAAGGCAAACTCGCCGTCATCCACCTGCAACGGCAAACCCAGGCGCTCGGCCCATTGCTCGGCCTGTGACTGGAACGTCGCGCCCAAGGCTTCGACATGGATGCGGCAGGCCGCAGGTTGCTCAATCATGGGAAAACACGCTCAAAAAATTAATGATCGGCAAAAACGGCCGATAACCAAACTATCGAGCATTTTGCCAGAGCTGAGCGTCGACCGAGAAAAATGTCAGGCATTCAACGCACATCGATAGGTTACATCTCGCCCCACGGCGATTTTGGCCTGCGAAACTCCCAAGCACTGAGCGGCGTCAGTCACCTGTGGCAAGATTTTTTTGCCCAGGCCCTGGCCGATCAGTCGGGCGATGTGGTGCCGGCGTCTCTGGACTTTCCGCCGGTCGATCTCGACAGCCCGGTCGAACCGACCGTCGGCAGCGAGCTGCTGGCGCACATCATTTCCCAGCGCGAATGTGATGTGAAAGAAACCGAAGTCCGTCCGCCGGAGCCATTGTTCCTGCCAATTGCCGAGTTCGAAATGGACCTGGCCGATAAACCGTTCCCACCGTTCCCGCCGGAAGAAATCGTCGCGCAACAGAAACAGCAGGACTTCGAAAGCGGCTGGGTTCGCCCGATCGTGCTCACCGCCGGTCAACCGCTGCCCGAGCCTGGTGCCGCGCCGCAACCGCGTCCGCTGCACTTGCCAATCGCCGAGTTCGAACTCGACCTGCTGGACAAGCCATTCCCGCCGTTCTCACCGCAAGAGTTGGTGGAACAGCAGAAACAACTCGATTTCGATAACGGCTGGGCGCGCCCGATCGTTCTGCAGAACCTGCGCATCGCCGCATAACCCCTCAGCGGCCCAACCATCACGGCCCGACCTCGTCAGCCTTTGAAGAATTGATTGGCCTTCTGGAACGGCATCGACCGGGAAGTGAAGCCAAAGGTCCCGTGTTGCTGGATTTCCTCGGCCGCGCGCAAGAACTCGCCATACGCTGCCAAAGCCAGGGCCGAACCGACGCTGATACGCTTGACGCCCATTTCGCTCAACTGCGCTACCGTCAGCTTGAGCCCGCCGGACATCAACACATTCACCGGTTTCGGTGCCACGGCGCGAACCACCGCCAAGACCTCTTCGGCATTGCGCAGGCCTGGGGCGTAAAGCACGTCCGCGCCGGCCTCGGCGAATGCCCGCAAACGGCGAATGGTGTCGTCGAGGTCAGGATTGCCGTGCAAATAGTTCTCAGCACGCGCCGTCAACGTGAAGGGGAAAGGCAAACTGCGCGCTGCTGCGACAGCGGCTTCGATACGCGCCACGGCATGCTCGAAGCAGTAGATCGGACCGTCTTCACGCCCGGTGGCATCCTCGATCGAACCGCCTACGGCACCGGCCTGAGCGGCCCGCAGAATACTTTGGGCGCACTCGGCAGGAGCGTCGGCAAAGCCGTTTTCGAGATCCACCGCGACCGGCAAATCAGTGGCCGCGACAATCGCCTCAACGTTTGCCAGGGTATCGTCGAGCGTCAGCCCACCATCAGGACGGCCCCGGGAAAAGGCATAACCGGCGCTGGTGGTTGCCAGTGCCTCGAAGCCCAGGCTGGCAAGCATTTTCGCTGAGCCGGCGTCCCAGGGGTTGGGAATGACAAAGGCGCCCTCGCGTTCGTGCAGTGCTTTGAACGCCTGGGCTCGAAGGGTTTGCGCATCCATTGGCAGACTCCTGAAAAAGGGAAAACCCGCTTCAGAGCAAACCAAGTTGCTCGGCGGCGGGTTCTCTGTATAGCTCAGGCAGCGGCGGCAGGCCAGGCAAACGCAGCATCAGTTGTGCGTGAAAACGTTGTGCCAGTTTCGCCGCCAGCAGGTTATCGGCGGTGTGCAGAAAGATATACGGCGTGCGGCCCTCTTCGATCCAGACGGCGATTTTCTCGACCCATGGCACCAGGAACGGATCGTTGGCTTCAAGTTCGGGGTGGCCGATGAAGCGCACCTGTGGAAACTGAGTAAACGCCGCAGGGCGAGGCGGCACCCTGGGCTTTTTCGATTGGGCGTGGAGTACCGAAGGATCGGTCGAGGTGCAGCTGAACAGCGCGCGCGGATCGAGGCAGATGCGCTCGACGCCACGATCCAGCAGCAGGCGATTGAGCATTCGCTCGGCATCGCCCTTGGCAAAGAACTCGTCATGCCGCACTTCGACCGCCAACGGCCGGTCCACCGCATCAATAAAACCGGCCAGTTCCGACAGTCGTTGCGGGGTGAAGCTTTTGGACAATTGCAGCCACAATGGCGAAACCCGCTCCCCCAGAGGGCTGAGCAATTGCAGGAACGTTTCTGTGGCGGTCAATTGGTCGCGCAGGTCACCGCTGTGGCTGATATCGCCGGGGAATTTGGCGGTGAAGCGAAAGTGTTCGGGCATGGTCTCGGCCCAGCGCTGCACGGTGGCGGCAGCCGGGCTCGCGTAGAAGGTCGTATTGCCTTCCACGGCGTTGAACACTTGAGAATAAAGATCAAGAAACTCGGCGGGCCTGGCGTCCTGTGGATACAAGTAGTCGCGCCAGGCGTTTTCGCTCCAGGACGGGCAGCCGAGGTAATAAGGCAGCATCAGATGTACAGGTCGAGACCCAGCACATCCGCATCCCAGTCGACAAAAGTGGCCGTGCTCAGGTAACTGGCCAGTGCCATCGCCACGCTTTTGCTCATGGCGCGGTGATAAATCATGTCTTGTTGACGCGCGGGAAGATTGCTCAGGCGTTGCGCGGAGGCTTTGGCGGCGCGGGCGGCCAATTGCTCTTCGGTAGGGAATTCCAGCTCGCCGTCGACATCGACGGAGTCATCCTCAGACACATGGCCTTTACGAGGCTTGCGCTTGATTGGGTAGGACTGGGAGGAAACGCCGTCTATACGCATAAGTGCATGCTCGGTATCGATGATGGCAGTTTAGTGGCGCATTACCCACTTCGCAAACCGCCGAGTGATAACTAGAACACAGAAAAGCGAAAAGGTTTAAAAGCGGCGGGCAGAAACTGATGATTAGCTGCGGTTGGAACACTTTGTGGCGAGGGAGCTTGCTCCCGCTGGGCTGCGAAGCTGCCCCCCACGCGCAGTCAGATACATCGCGCCGTCAGGTTCTACGGCTGCTCCGCAGCCGAACGGGAGCAAGCTCCCTCGCCACAGGACAACCGGGATCAACGCGCTTTCGGCGTCGCGACTTTATCGCGCAAATACACCGGCTGCGCCTGATCGGCCACGATCGCTTCACCGCGTTCCCAGGCGAAACGCGCCAGGGTCAGCAAATCTTCGGCGTGGGGCAGCATGCTCGCGTCCTGGCCGCTCAGGTTCACTGCAATACGCTCGGCATAACCCCAACCGGTGCCCGCGCCGAACCACTCGCCGCTGGCATCGACCGGCAACGCGGCGGCTTCCGGTGGCAATACCGCTTCGTTGCCCACCAGCCGCATCTCCCCCGCCGTTTCGCGGTAGCAGCCCCAATACACCTCATCCATACGCGCATCGATGGCTGCCGCGACCTGGCTGACGCCGTGTTCGCGATAAGCCCGCTGGGCGAGCACCGCGAGGTTGGAGACCGGCAACACCGGACGGTCCAGCGCAAACGCCAGCCCTTGCACCACGCCAATGGCGATCCGCACACCGGTAAACGCGCCCGGCCCACGACCGAACGCAATGGCGTCGACCGCTTGCAGCGTGGTCCCGGCATCGGCCAGCAGTTGCTGAATCATCGGCAACAGCTTCTGCGCATGCAGGCGCGGGATCACCTCGTAATGGCTCGTGACCTTGCCGTCATGCAGCAAGGCAACGGAGCAAGCTTCAGTCGCGGTGTCCAGGGCCAGCAAGGTGCTCATCGATGTATCCGTAAGAGAGGTCAGAAAAAGTGCGCCAGTATAAACAACTACGGCCCGCAAGCGGGCCGTAGAAGATGAAGCCGATCAGACTTTTCAGCTCAGTGCTTCAAGCACCTTGCCGGTAATCGTTTCAACCGAGCCGACACCCGGAATATGGCTGTACTTCGGCTTGCCCTGAGCAGCGGCCAGGCCTTGGTAGAACTCCACCAGAGGTTTGGTCTGGGAGTGGTAGACCGACAGGCGATGACGCACGGTTTCTTCGGTGTCGTCCTTGCGCTGCACCAGCTCTTCACCGGTGATGTCGTCTTTACCGGCGATTTTCGGCGGGTTGTACACGGTGTGGTACACGCGGCCGCTGGCCTCGTGAACGCGACGACCGGCGATACGCTGAACGATCTCTTCGTCATCGACGGCGATTTCGACCACGTTGTCCAGTTCCACGCCAGCTTCTACCAACGCTTCAGCTTGCGGAATGGTGCGCGGGAAACCGTCGAACAGGAAACCGTTGGCACAGTCAGGCTGCGCAATACGGTCCTTGACCAAAGCGATGATCAGATCGTCGGAGACCAGACCACCGGCATCCATGATGCTTTTGGCTTTGATGCCCAGCTCGGTGCCGGCTTTTACAGCAGCACGCAGCATGTCACCGGTAGAGATTTGCGGAATGCCGAACTTTTCGGTGATGAACTTAGCCTGAGTACCTTTACCGGCCCCGGGAGCTCCCAGCAGAATGACGCGCATTAGATGTGCTCCTCAATTTTTTATTTAGAATTACTTAAACAAAACAAAGGATTCGCCTCGTAGGGCCAATCTCAAAAAATAGGGTCGTGACCGCCCAAACGGCCAAAGGCTGATCAAGATACACAGCAGGCCCTGCCCACACAAGCCGCCGAAAGTCGGAGAAACCTGCGCAGGACGTGCCCTTTCGAAGGGGTACCCCAAGTCGCAACCCCGTCATTAACTGTCGCCTGACAGACCTTCTCAACCGCTCGCCGACAGGCACTCGACGCTCGCGCCAGGTGCCTGTTCCCTATGACGAAAACCTTAGCCGGTATTTCGCAAACCGGCGGCAATCCCCGCCACAGACACCAGCAACGCCTGTTCTACCGGGCTGCCCTGCGCTTCATCCTGCTGCCGCGAACGGGCCAACAGTTCGGCCTGCAATAGATGCAGCGGGTCGAGGTAGGTGTTGCGCAGGCGGATGAATTCAAGGGTGTCTGGGCTATGTGCCAGTAGCTGGGACTGACCCGTCAGCCCCAGGACCACCGCACAGGCCTGCGACAATAGGTCGCGTAAATGCGCACCCAAAGGGAGCAGATCCGGCTCGACCAGGCGCTCGTCGTAAGACTGGGCGATATCGGCGTCGGCCTTGGCCAGCACCATTTCCAGCATATCGATGCGGGTGCGGAAGAACGGCCATTGCTCGCGCATCTGCCCCAGCAGCTCCCCTTCGCCGCGCTCCAGCGCCTTGCTCAGCGCCGTTTCCCAGCCGAGCCAGGCCGGCAACATCAGGCGCGTCTGGGTCCAGCCGAAAATCCACGGAATGGCGCGCAGGCTTTCGATGCCGCCGGCGCGGCGCTTGGCCGGGCGGCTGCCCAACGGTAAGCGCCCCAACTCCTGCTCCGGGGTGGACTGGCGGAAATACTCGACGAACTGCGGATTTTCCCGCACCACGGCGCGGTAAGCCTTGACCCCATCGGCGGCCAGTTCGTCCATCAAATGGCGCCAGGCAGGCGTAGGAGGTGGTGGCGGCAGCAAGGTCGCTTCCAGCACCGCCGCCAGGTACAGATTGAGGTTTTGCTCCGCGATGTCCGGCAGGCCGAATTTGAAACGAATCATTTCCCCCTGCTCGGTGGTGCGGAAACGCCCCGCCACCGACCCCGGCGGCTGCGACAGAATCGCTGCGTGCGCCGGGCCGCCACCACGGCCCACGGTGCCGCCACGGCCGTGGAACAACAGCAGCTCCACTTGTTGCTCCCGGCAAATATCCACCAGACGCTCCTGCGCCCGATACTGCGCCCAGGCCGCCGCCGTAGTGCCGGCGTCCTTGGCCGAGTCGGAATAACCGATCATCACTTCCTGCGGCCCTTGCAGGCGCGAGCGATAACCCGGCAGCAACAACAGCTTTTCGATCACCGGGCCCGCGTTATCGAGGTCGGCGAGGGTTTCGAACAGCGGCACCACGCGCATCGGCCGCAACACGCCGGATTCCTTAAGCAGCAACTGCACGGCCAGCACGTCGGAAGCAGCGCCAGCCATGGAAATCACATACGAGCCGAGGGAAGCCCCCGGCGCGGCAGCGATTTCCCGGCACGTCGCCAGCACTTCGGCGGTGTCGGCAGACGGCTTGAAGTAGGCCGGCAGCAACGGCCGGCGATTGTTCAGTTCGCGCATCAGGAAGGCGATGCGCTCCTCTTCGTTCCAGTCCTCATAACGACCCAGGCCGAGGTAATCGGTGATTTCGGTCATGGCTGCGGTGTGGCGCGAGGAGTCCTGTCGCACATCGAGGCGCACCAGAAACAGCCCGAACGTCACCGCTCGGCGCAGGCAGTCGAGCAACGGGCCATCGGCGATAACGCCCATGCCGCATTCATGCAGCGAGTGGTAACACAGCTCCAACGGGTCCAGCAGGTCGCGGTTGTTTTGCAGCACATCGGCGGACGCCGGCGTGGTGGCCGTCAGGGAGGCCTGGGCCCAATTACGGGTTGCGCGCAGGCGCTCACGCAGCTGTTTGAGTACCGCGCGGTAAGGCTCGGCGCTGTCGCCAGCCTTGGCTTTCAGGGCGTCGCTGGCCTGTTGCATCGACAATTCGGCGGCGAGGTGATCGACATCGCGCACATACAAATCGGCAGCCATCCAGCGAGCCAGCAACAATACTTCGCGGGTCACGGCGGCGGTGACGTTGGGGTTACCGTCGCGGTCGCCGCCCATCCACGAGGCGAAGCGAATCGGCGCGGCCTCCAGCGGCAGGTGCAGGCCGGTGGCGGCATGTAGGGCCTGGTCGGCCTTGCGCAAATAGTTGGGAATCGCCTGCCACAGCGAATGCTCGATCACCGCAAAGCCCCACTTGGCTTCGTCTACAGGTGTCGGGCGGGTGCGGCGGATTTCTTCGGTGTGCCAGGCTTCGGCGATCAGGCGCTGCAAGGTGGTCTTGATCTGCTCGCGCTCGGCGCTGGTCAGGTCGCGATGATCCAGGGCCGCCAGTTGCGCGGCGATCGCGTCGTATTTCTGGATCAGTGTGCGTCGCGCCACTTCGGTGGGGTGCGCCGTCAATACCAGCTCGATGTCCACCCGCCCCAATTGCCGGGCCAGGGATTCGGCGTCATGCCCCGCAGCCAACAGGCGAGTGAGCAGCTCCGGCAACACCCGGGCCTCGAACGGCGCGGGTTGTGACTCTTCGCGGCGGTGAATCAGCTGATATTGCTCGGCGATATTGGCCAGGTTGAGGAACTGGTTGAACGCCCGCGCCACCGGCAGCAATTCGTCCTCGCTCAACTGGTTGAGGCTGGCGCTGAGTTCGGCATCCATCGAACCGCGACGGTCGGCCTTGGCGCCTTTGCGGATTTGCTCGATCTTGTCGATAAAGCCATCCCCGTACTGCTCGCGAATGGTGTTGCCCAATAGCTCACCCAACAGGTGAACGTCCTCGCGCAAGCGTGCATCAATATCGGTCATCAGCAGTTCTCCAGCGAAAATCCGGGCGGCTATGCTTTGATAATAGAGAGTGCCGTTGTAAAGCGGTTCTTACAAGTAAACCAGGGACTGCAAACCCCGAACGTTGCAGCTAGGCTCAACACCAAGCCGTACAACGGCTTGCCACCGGCCACCGCCGGACACTCACCCGGCCTGCCATGAGCAGGTGCGTAATGAGGTCATTATGAAAATCCGCGAGCTTGCCAAGCACTGGGAAGAAAACGCCAAGGGTCGCCTGACCGACTCCGGCTACACGATTCGTCTGGACGTGGAAGCCGCCGCACGGCTGGCGGCGATTATCGATATGTACCCCAAACGGCACCCTGAAGAACTGCTCGGAGAATTGATTGGCGCCGCCCTGGAAGAGCTCGAAGCGAGCTTTCCGTATGTGAAAGGGTCAACGGTGGTCGCCACCGATGAAGAAGGCGATCCGCTGTACGAAGACGTCGGTCCAACCCCGCGTTTTCTCGCCTTGTCCCGTCGTCACTTGCACGATTTGTCGACCGAAAACGACAAGCCAAAACACTGATTTGCGCGTCTTGCTCCCCTTCCAGAAATACGTATTTCCTGGCCCGTGCAGGGCCGGGAATACCCCTGCGTACAACTAAAGTTCCCGATTTAGAGCCTTGTCCGTCAGGTCAAAGTTTTTTCGGGCGAAAGGCCATTTTCTCTGAACTTTTAAAAAACGCCTCGGGTCAACCCAGTAACCACGCCTGGGACGGCCGTTTCAAAATGCTCTGGAAATCGAAGGTTGCGGCTCCTTGCCCAGGATGGATTCAGATGTATTTCAGGAGTTATCCAACGGAGTTGAAACCATGAAGACCAGCACTGCTTCATCCTCGTCCACCCACCTGCGCGGTCTCAAACTGGCGGCCCTGGCCATCGGCAGCAGTTTGGTTCTGGCCGGATGCGCCGGCAACCCGCCCACCGAGCAATACGCCGTGACTCAATCGACCGTGAACAGTGCCGTCAGCGCCGGAGGCACCGAATTCGCCGCGGTGGAAATGAAGTCCGCTCAGGACAAGCTCAAACAAGCCGAAATCGCCATGCACGACAAAAAGTATGACGAAGCCAAAATGCTCGCCGAACAGGCCGAGTGGGACGCCCGAGTGGCAGAACGCAAAGCCCAGGCGATGAAAGCCGAACAAGCTGTAAAGGACTCACAGAAAGGTGTTCAGGAACTGCGTCAGGAAAGTCAGCGCACCGTGCAGTGAGCGCGCATCCCGATTTTCAGGCCTGACACTTTTATCGATAGAAAGGACGAACCACCATGCGCAAACAACTGATGATACCCGCCCTCCTGGCCGCAAGCATTGCACTGGCTGCCTGCGCCACACCGCCCAACACCAACCTGGAGCAAGCCCGCACCAACTACGCCGGCCTGCAAGCCAACCCGCAAGCCAGCAAAGTCGCGGCACTGGAAACCAAAGACGCCAGCGATTACCTGGACAAGGCCGACAAGGCTTATCAGGACAAGGAAGACCAGAACAAGGTCGACCAACTGGCTTACCTGACCAACCAGCGCGTTGAAGTGGCCAAGCAGACCATCGCCCTGCGCACCGCGGAAAACAACCTGAAGAACGCCGCGGCTCAGCGAGCCCAGGCGCGTCTGGATGCCCGCGACCAGCAGATCAAACAATTGCAGGCCAGCCTCAACGCCAAACAGACCGATCGCGGCACGCTGGTAACGTTCGGTGACGTGCTGTTCGCCACCAACAAGGCCGACCTGAAACCCAGCGGCTTGGTGAACATCAACAAACTGGCGCAGTTCCTTCAGGAAAACCCCGACCGTAAAGTGATTGTCGAAGGCTACACCGACAGCACCGGCGCGGCGTCGTACAACCAGTCGCTGTCCGAGCGCCGCGCGACCTCGGTGCAAGTGGCCCTGATCAAGATGGGTGTCGACCCGGCGCGCATCGTGGTCCAGGGTTATGGCAAGGAATACCCGGTGGCCGAAAACACCAGCGTCTCCGGCCGTGCGATGAACCGTCGGGTGGAAGTGACCATTTCCAATGACAATCAGCCAGTGATCCCGCGTTCGGCTGTCAGCTCGAACTAAGTTTCACCTGCTGAAACACAAAAGCCCCGCCTGATCGGATCAGGCGGGGCTTCTTATTGATCGAACACTTGTCTTGGGGCCAAGCAACCCTGTGGCGAGGGGGCTTGCCCCCGTTCGGCTGCGAAGCAGTCGTGAAACCATCCCGCAAGGTGTACCTGACAAAACGCGAATGCAGGTTTTAGGGCCGCTTCGCGACCCAACGGGGGCAAGCCCCCTCGCCACAAGGGTTCATCATTGCCAATGGAGGTGGGATTTTACTGTTCGAGTTTTTGCGGGGTTTCCTGGCCCATGCAGCGCACGGCTTTTTTCTTGTTGTTGACCAGTACGCCGGTCAGGCCTTTCTGTTCGGTATCAAACATCACCAGTACGCCATCGATGCACTGCGCCACTTGCGCGGCCGGTTCCAGGGAGATTTTGTAGTCTTCGCCCGGCACGGTCTTGAGCATGGTGAAGTCGCTGAGCAGCAACGCATCCTCGGGTTTGGCGAAGTGCAGGTAGCCGTACCACCACAGGGCCCCGACGGTGCCGAGGATGCTGCAAATACCGGTGATGATCAGTGGGATGGCGTTACGTTCTTCACTCATTGCGGACTCTCTGGTGGTTCATCTTCAGAATTCGGGGGTGCCGGGTAATTCGGAATTTCACCCAGGCGGCGCAGGCCGTTGAAATGCTGCGGGTCTTCGAGGTAACGCAGCATGACTTTTCGCCAGACCGGGTCGGCGAAGGTTTGCACATGACCGCCCCGGGTCAGTTGCAGCACTCGCGGCGGCGGCGCAGCTTGATACAGTCGGATGCCGTTGGAAAGGGGCACCAGCTGATCATCGATACTGTGATAGATCAGTTTCGGTACACCATTGAGCTGCGTCATGGAACGGATCGCGCTATCGCCATCCGGCACCAGCCAGGACAACGGCACCTGGAACGGCCAGGTCATCCAGGAGGTGCTGAGGGCGAAACGCCCGACATCGCGGTAGCTGGCAGGCACGCCATCGAGCACGAAAGCCTTGAGTTGCCGCTGGCGCTCGGGATGCTGGGCCAGGTAATGCACGGCCATCGAACCGCCAAGGCTCTGACCGAGAAGGATCAACGGCTTGCCCTTGACCTCCGGCGCCTGGTCGAGCCATGTGAAGGCGGCGTCGATGTCCTGATAAATCTCCGGCAACGCCGGCTTACCTTCGGACAATCCGTACCCGCGATAGTCCACCAGCAACACCTGATAGCCCTGCTTCGGCAACCACCAGCTCGCACCCAGATGCCACGCCAGGTTGCCGCCGTTACCGTGCAGATGCAGCACAGTGCCTTTGACTTCGACGCCTTTTTTCGCCGGCAGCCACCAGCCATGCAGCTTGAGGCCGTCGGCAGTGGTCAGGGTGACGTCGCGATAGTCGAGCTTGGCTTTTTCCGGGGTGAACGGCTGGCCGGGCTCGGGGTAGAACAGCAAAGAGCTGCAACCGCCGAGGGCCAGGAGCAGGCAGAAGATGCCGAGGATTCTCATCCGGTGAAGCCTCAATGTGGGTGATCGTTCCCATGCTCCGCGTGGGAGTGCATACCGTGACGCTCTGCGTCACAGTGGACGCTCTGCGTCCATGGCGGCATTCCCACGCAGAGCGTGGGAATGATCTGAATCAAAGGATATTGGAGTAATCCGCTTCGATCCGGTCCAGGCTCAGGTGGTTGAGGAAGTTGGAGAAGCACATCCACGCCGACAACGCGTTCATGTCGCGGAACTGCTCGGGCAGGTACTTGGGCGGCACCACCAGGCCTTCGTCCACCAATTGGCGCAAGGTCCGCATGTCCTCCAGCGTAGTCTTGCCGCAGAACAACAGCGGTATCTGCTCCAGCTTGCCTTTGCGCACGGCCAACTGAATGTAGTTGTAAATCATGATAAAGCCCTTGAGGTAGGACAAGTCTTTGGTAAATGGCAGACCATTCGGCACCGAGCCGCGGAACACCCGACTGGCATTGCCGTAGCTTTCGGCCATTTCAAAGCCCTGAGCCCGGAAGAACTCAAAGATCTGCAAGAAGTCCGCGCCCTCCTCCACCATATGAATGGCGCGGGTGCGGTTGGTCAGTTTGCGCAAGCGGCTCGGGTAGGAGGCGAAGGTGATGATTTCCATCAGGATCGCCAGGCCCTCCTGAGTCACGGTGGACGACGGCGGGCCCTTGGACAGGAACGTACAGATCGGCTGGTTCAGGCCGTTGAGGGTGGTGCCCACATGCACCAACCCTTCATGGACTTCCAGCGCACGCACGTCGCGATTGTTGAACATCGCGTCGGTGCGGATCTTGATGTAGTCGGCGCCGGCCGCCGCGTCGGCGACGATCCCGTCGGACTCGAACACCCGGATGGTTTCCTCGTTTTCGCCAAACACCTTGTTCAACCGATGTTGCAGCAGGTCGACGGCTTCCTTGGCGGTGAGGACTTTCGGTTCGTCCTTGAGGTCGCCACGGCCGTCGATGTTGTTCAGGTAATCGGAGAGCATCAGCCCCAGGTCGGCCAGGGTCGGGTCGCCGGCGTGAAACGCATCGGAGGCCGCGCCGTACAATTCCTGGGAAATCAGCCCGAAATCCTCGGTGCCGCGCGCTTCAAGCATGCGCACCACCATGCGGTATTCCTTGCACATGCGGCGCATGATCTGCCCGACCGGGTTGAACTGGCCAAGTTGCCGAGTGATGTCGCGCTCGATGTTCTGGAACTCCAGCTTCACTTTGCTGGAGTCGAACGACAGCGGTCGATTGAGGTAGTAGTCGCGGTCCACGGCCGGCATTTCCTTGCCCTTGCCCTTGAGGAACCCCTTGCGAATACTGTCATCCCACTTGACCGCATCCAGAATGCGAATCGGCGTCTGCGCCAGCACTATGCGATCGGACAACATGCGTATCGTCTGCTGGTATTCGTCCACCCGAGACTCCTGTAGTAAAGCTGTTACGTGCTGGGTTTATTTGGTTTTGGCCAGGCGCTGATAGCGTACCGCTTCGACGAAGACATCGGAATTGGCCGGGTCGTCGAGGTAGGCGAATACCTGATCCAGGCTGTTGTTGATCAACACCCCATCGCCATCTTCAGTCTGAAAGCCTTCGCCACTGAGGGCTTCTTGCCCCATGGCCTGTCTGATCTGCTCAAGGTCGAGGTTGTAGACCACCAGTTCGTGCTTATCGTTGAGCTCGAAACCGGCGATGGTGAAATGCCCGCCGAACTGCGCCGGCACCTTCGCCGACAGATACCAGCGATTGCCATGGCGCGACACCGTGAAAGGATAGGCTTCGCGCTCATGGGGTTTGGCCTTGAAGTAGCTGACCGCCTGGTAGTGATTGTCGCCGACGCGTGTCAGTTCCAGGTTCATCGGCTCGCCCCAGGCATTGGTGCTGGCCCATTTGCCGAGCAACCCTTTGGGCGCGGACTCGCTGGCGGGCAGCGACTCCTTGAAGGTCACCAGGCAGCCACTGAGCAGCAGGAACGACAAGGCGATCACCACGACACGCCAGGCTTTCATTCAACACTCCCTATCGACACACGATGCCCCCTACTGGCCACTCTCCCACAGGGTTGAGTCCCACAAGGGGTTACACCGACGCCAGTACCAGGTGCATGTAGCGGGTCAGGATGCCGAGCATTTCCTCTTCGGCAACAGGCTCGGCATCGTTGAGCAGGCCCTGATATTCCATCCGTCCGACAATCGCCGTCAACACTTTGGCATCTTGTTGTGGCTCGCGGGAACCCAATACTTCGAAAAGCTGGCAGGTGCCCTGCAAGAGAATTTGTTGATGGGAACGCACCAACAACGCCAGACGCGGGTTGAGCAACGCTTCCTGACGGAAGGCTTGCTCGGCCATCAGGTGCTCGCGGCGATTGATCAATTGCCGATGAACATAGTCAGCCATCAGCCGTGCGATATCGTCCGCCAGCTGTGAGCGCGACTCGGCGGTGCCATCACTGCTGACAACCATCTCGCGCAACAGGCCTTCGTTGCTGGCCCACAACCGGGCCATGTATGCCGCGCTGCGCTCCACGTATTGGGCGAAGGTATCGGTGAGCAGGTCATCGATGTCCTTGAAATAGTAAGTGGTGGCCGACAGCGGCACACAGGCCTCGGCTGCCACCGCACGGTGCCGCACGGCCCGCACGCCATCGCGCACGACAATGCGCATCGCCGCGTCGAGAATGTCCTGTCGACGCTGTTCGCTGCCCTGTCGGCTGGCCTTGCGGCCCTGGTACTGAACACTTTCAGCGACCGCAGTGGCGATATCCGCTGCACCTTCTTGAGCAATTGCACGATTCACGACAGGTATTCCTCTCTAACGTCAAAAGTAACCAATTGATACGTTTGTACCAGACAGGCAATAAAAAGCCGCCTGTTTTAGGCGGCTTTTTAATTGAAACATTTACGCTTGCGGGCGCATGTGCGGGAACAGGATCACGTCGCGAATCGACGGTGAGTTGGTCAGCAACATCACCAGACGGTCGATGCCGATCCCTTCACCGGCGGTCGGCGGCATGCCGTACTCCAGCGCACGAACGAAGTCGGCGTCGTAGTGCATGGCTTCATCGTCGCCAGCATCCTTGTCGGCCACCTGTGCCATGAAGCGCTCGGCCTGGTCTTCCGCGTCGTTCAACTCGGAGTAGGCGTTGGCGATTTCACGGCCGCCGATGAACAGTTCGAAACGGTCGGTGACGTTCGGGTTCTCGTCGTTACGACGGGCCAGCGGCGACACTTCGAACGGGTACTGGGTAATGAAGTGCGGCTGTTCCAGCTTGTGCTCGACCAGTTCTTCGAAAATCATCACCTGCAGTTTGCCCAGGCCTTCGAAACCGAGCACCTTGGCGCCGGCCTTCTTGGCGATGGCGCGGGCCTTGTCGATGTCGTTCAGGTCGGCAGCGGTCAGTTCAGGGTTGTACTTGAGGATCGAGTCGAACACCGACAGGCGCACGAACGGCTCGCCGAAGTGGAACACCTTGTCGCCGTAAGGCACGTCGGTGCTGCCCAGAACCAGCTGCGCCAGTTCGCGGAACAGTTCCTCGGTCAGGTCCATGTTGTCTTCGTAGTCAGCGTGGGCCTGGTAGAACTCGAGCATGGTGAACTCGGGGTTGTGCCGGGTCGAAACGCCTTCGTTACGGAAGTTGCGGTTGATTTCGAAGACTTTTTCAAACCCGCCAACAACAAGCCGCTTGAGGTACAGCTCCGGCGCAATGCGCAAGAACATCTGCATGTCCAGCGCGTTGTGGTGAGTTTCGAACGGCTTGGCCGCCGCACCGCCCGGAATGGTTTGCAGCATCGGCGTTTCGACTTCCAGGAAGTCACGCTTCATCAGGAAGCTGCGGATGTGCGCAATCACTTGCGAACGCACGCGGAAGGTCTGGCGCACGTCTTCGTTGACGATCAGGTCGACGTAACGCTGGCGGTAGCGCTGCTCGGTGTCGGACAGGCCGTGGTGCTTGTCTGGCAGCGGGCGCAGGGATTTGGTCAGCAGGCGCACGTTGGTCATTTCAACGTACAGGTCGCCCTTGCCGGAACGGGCCAGGGTGCCTTCGGCGGCAATGATGTCGCCCAGGTCCCAGGTTTTCACCGCG
The DNA here is from genome assembly GCF_001655615.1 of Pseudomonas sp. GR 6-02. Taxonomy (GTDB): domain Bacteria; phylum Pseudomonadota; class Gammaproteobacteria; order Pseudomonadales; family Pseudomonadaceae; genus Aquipseudomonas. Next base: position 1,177,202 of record NZ_CP011567.1, on the reverse strand, counting down.
GCCAGGGTCTCTTCGGACAGGGTTTTACGGTTGACGTAAACCTGGATGCGCCCGGACATGTCCTGAATCACCATGAACGAGCCACGGTTGAGCATGAGACGACCGGCAACCTTGACCGGGATCGCAGCCTCTGCCAGCTCTTCCTTGGTCTTGTCCGCGTACTTCTTCTGCAAGTCTTCGCAGTAGGCGTCGCGGCGGAAGTCGTTGGGGAAGGCCTGGCCCTTGGCGCGCTCGGCAGCAAGCTTTTCCTTGCGCAGGGCGATCAGGGAGTTTTCTTCCTGTTGCAGGGCTTGCGGGTCGAGTTGTAGGTCGCTCATGTCTTTAAATATTCCATCAGGTTCGTTGCCCCGGCCTTCGGCCGGGGATCGCTGGCAAGCCAGCTCCTACAGGGATCGCGCTGTATCAGGCGATCCTGTATTGCACGTCTTACAGCCCTTGTTTCAGGCTCGCCACCAGGTATTCGTCGATGTCGCCGTCGAGCACCTTGTCGCAGTCGCTGCGTTCGATGTTGGTGCGCAGATCCTTGATCCGCGAGGCATCGAGCACGTACGAACGGATCTGGTGACCCCAGCCGATGTCCGACTTGGTGTCTTCCAGGGCCTGGGAGGCGGCGTTGCGTTTCTGCACTTCCTGCTCGTACAAGCGCGCCCGCAACATTTTCATCGCGGTGTCTTTGTTGGCGTGCTGGGAGCGTTCGTTCTGGCAGCTGACCACGGTGTTGGTCGGTACGTGAGTAATCCGTACGGCCGAGTCGGTGGTGTTTACGTGCTGACCACCGGCACCGGAGGAGCGGTAGGTGTCGATGCGCAGGTCCGACGGGTTGATGTCGATTTCGATGTTGTCATCGATTTCCGGCGACACGAACACGGCCGAGAACGAGGTGTGACGACGGTTGCCGGAGTCGAACGGGCTCTTGCGCACCAGACGGTGCACGCCGATTTCGGTACGCAGCCAGCCAAAGGCGTATTCACCCTTGATGTGCACGGTCGCGCCTTTGATACCGGCGACTTCACCGGCCGACAATTCCATGATGGTCGCGTCGAAACCGCGTTTATCCGCCCAGCGCAGGTACATGCGCAGCAGGATGTTGGCCCAGTCCTGGGCCTCGGTACCGCCGGAGCCGGCCTGGATGTCCAGGTAGGCGTTGTTCTGGTCCATCTCGCCGCTGAACATGCGACGGAATTCGAGCTTCTCGAGGGCTTCGCGCAAGCGCTCCACTTCAAGGGCTACGTCGTCGACGGCGGCCTGGTCTTCTTCCTCGGCAGACATCAACAGCAGGTCCTTGGCATCGGCCAGACCGCTGGACATTTCATCGAGGGTTTCTACGATCTGGGCCAGCGCAGAGCGCTCGCGACCCAGGTTCTGAGCGTACTCAGGGTTGTTCCAGACACTCGGATCTTCAAGCTCGCGATTGACTTCGGTCAGACGCTCATGCTTTTGATCGTAGTCAAAGATACCCCCGAATAGTTTCGGAGCGCTCGGACAGGTCCTTGATACTGTTAAGGATCGGGTTGATTTCCATGGCGGGCAGCACTCGTTGGCGAACTTTTGAAAGCCGGCGAGTATAACGTAATCACGCTGTCAAGGCAGCCCGCCTGGCGGCTTTAGGGGCGAATGGTTTACGGAATAACGCGGGGGGCCCGTAGCAGCTGCCGAGCCCGCGAGGCTGCGTTCGGCGGCGCAGCCGTCGTAAAGTCAGACAACGCGGTCATTCAGGCAAACCGCATACACAGGACTTGCGAGGACTTCGTCCTCGAACGCAGCCTCGCGGGCTCGGCAGCTGCTACAGCGCTACAGTCAGCGGGTTACTCAATTCCCACCTGATTGCGCCCATTGTTCTTCGCCAGGTACAGCCCCTTGTCCGCCGCCAAGATCAATTGCCGGCAGTCGCTGCCCGGCTGCGGGATCACGGTCGACAGGCCGATGCTGATGGTCAGGCACGAACCTTCGGTCGGGAAAACGTGCGGGATCTTCAATCCGACCACGGTCTGGCGCAGTTTTTCCGCCACCAGCCGCGCACCGCCCGGCGAGGTGTTGGGCAAGACCAGGACGAACTCTTCGCCGCCGTAACGGGCCGGCAGGTCCGATGGCCTGGCGCTGGCGTCGCGAATGGCCGTGGCGACTTTGCGCAAGGCTTCATCGCCTTCGAGGTGGCCAAAACTGTCGTTGTAGGACTTGAAATAGTCGACATCGATCATCAGCAACGACAATTGCGTCTGGTCACGCAACGAACGCCGCCACTCCAGTTCCAGGTATTCGTCGAAGTGCCGACGGTTCGACAGCCCGGTCAGGCCGTCGGAGTTCATCAAGCGTTGCAGCACCAGGTTGGTGTCGAGCAACTGTTGCTGGCTGACCCGCAACGCACGGTACGCCGCGTCACGCTGCAGCAGGGTCATGTAGGAGCGCGAGTGATAGCGGATGCGCGCCACCAGTTCGATGTTGTCCGGCAGCTTGACCAGGTAATCGTTGGCCCCGGCGGCAAACGCCGCGCTCTTGATCAGCGGGTCTTCCTTGGTCGACAGGACAATGATCGGAATGTCCTTGGTCGCCGGGTGATTACGGTATTCGCGCACCAGGCTCAGGCCGTCCAGGCCGGGCATGACCAGATCCTGAAGGATCACCGTCGGCTTGATGCGGATCGCCTGGGCGATGGCCTGGTGCGGGTCGGCGCAGAAGTGGAAGTCGATGTTTTCTTCGTTCGACAGACCACGGCGCACCGCCTCGCCGATCATCGCCTGATCGTCCACCAACAACACCATGGCGGCGTTTTCGTCGGTTTTGAAGTCATCGAGCTGTAATTCATTCATGTGCGGTCACCTGAGTACTGCTTGGGCCACGATTGCTGCTAATGATAGTCATTTTTGGAAAATCTCCAGCAAACGTGGCGCTATCTTGTCCAGCGGGCGGATTTCCACGGCAGCGTCGATGGCTGCGGCCGCCTTGGGCATTCCGTACACGGCACTGCTGTTCTGGTCCTGAGCGATGGTCAGGTAGCCCTGTCGGCGCATGAGTTTAAGCCCCTGGGCGCCGTCACGCCCCATACCGGTCAGTAGAACGCCCACGGCATCACCGCTCCAGTAATTGGCCACACTCTCGAAAAACACATCGATCGACGGCCGATAGATCTCGTTGACCGGTTCGGCGGTGTAGGCCAGCGTGCCGTTTTTCAGCAAGCGGATATGGTGATTGGTACCGGCCAGCAGGATCGTGCCGCTTTGCGGCGGTTCGCCTTCCTGGGCCAGGCGCACGTCCAGGCCGCTGGCGCTGGCCAGCCATTCGGCCATGCCGGCGGCGAACACCTGATCCACATGCTGGACCAGCACGATGGCCGCCGAAAAATCCCGGGGCAGGCCCTTGAGCAGCACTTCCAGCGCCGCCGGCCCGCCAGCGGATGAACCGATCGCCACCAGGTGCTGGCGCGAGGCCGAGTTGCGGTGCGGGCTCGGTGCCGATCGCTCCCGATTGCTGTGGTCACCGATCAACCAGCCAATGTTGAGGATCTTGCGCAGCAGCGGCGCAGCGGCTTCCTGAGGGTTACCAGCGCCCAGCGCCGGGGTATCGACCACATCCAGTGCGCCGTAGCCCATGGCTTCGAACACCCGGTGCACGTTCTGCTGACGGTCGACGGTGACGATGACGATCGCGCACGGGGTCTCGGCCATGATCCGCCGGGTCGCTTCCACGCCGTCCATCAACGGCATGATCAAGTCCATCAGGATCAGATCCGGGGTGTATTCGGTGCAACGTTGCACCGCCTCGGCCCCGTTGCTGGCAACCCAGACCACCTCGTGCGCCGGTTCGAACGCCAGGGCGCGGCGCAAGGCCTCTACCGCCATGGGCATATCGTTGACGATGGCGATTTTCATGCTCGCGCCCCTCCAATGAGCTCAACGACTGCATCCAGTAAGGCGTCATCATGAAAACTGGCCTTGGCTAGATAATAGTCGGCGCCGGCGTCCAGTCCACGACGACGGTCTTCTTCGCGGTCCTTGTAGGACACCACCATCACCGGCAGCGATTGCAGGCGATTGTCGCGACGCAATAAAGACACCAGCTCGATGCCGTCCATGCGCGGCATGTCGATGTCGGTGATCAGCAGATCGAAATCCTCCGAACGCAGGGCATTCCAGCCATCCATACCGTCCACCGCCACGGCGACGTCGTAGCCGCGATTGAGCAGCAACTTGCGCTGCAACTCACGAACGGTCAGCGAATCGTCCACCACCAGAATCCGTTTGCGCGCGGCCTCAACGGCCTGATTGGCGTGCCGGGCAATGCGCTCCAGACGCCCGGTATTGAGCAGTTTGTCCACCGAACGCAGCATGTCTTCGACGTCGACGATCAGCACCACTGAGCCGTCGTCGAGCAAAGCCCCGGCGGAAATGTCCTGTACCTTGCCCAGACGCTCGTCCAGCGGCAGCACCACCAGCGTCCGCTCGCCGATAAACCGCTCGACCGCCACCCCGTAGATCGCCTCGCGCTCGCGCATGACCACGACTTTGAGGGTCTGCGCGCTGTTCTGGCTCGCCGGCCGATGCAACAGCTGACTGGCGGCGACCAGCCCGACATGCCGGCCTTCGTACCAAAAGTGCTGCCGGCCTTCGACCTGCACGATGTCTTCCGGCTCCAGGTCGCACATGCGCTCGATGTGCGCCAGCGGGAAGGCATACGCCTCGTCACCGACTTCCACCACCAGACTGCGCACCACCGACAGCGTCTGCGGCACTTCAAGATGGAAACGACTGCCCGCGCCCGCCGTCTGCTCCAGCACCACGGCGCCGCGCAACTGCCGGACCATGTGCTGAACCGCATCCAGCCCGACGCCGCGCCCGGACACTTCGGTGACCGTGTCCCGCAGGCTGAAACCCGGCAGAAACAGGAACGTCAGCAGCTCTTCTTCGCTCAACTGCGCGGCAGTCTCGGCTGGGGATAACTGCCGCTCGACGATCGTGCGGCGGACCTTTTCCAGGTCGACGCCATTGCCATCATCGCTCAGCTCCAGCACCAGCAGACCGGCCTGATGGGAGGCTCGCAAACGGATCACTCCTTCCTCCGGCTTGCCCGCCAAGCGTCGCTGTTCCGGGGTTTCGATGCCATGATCCACCGCATTGCGCAGCAGGTGTGTCAGCGGCGCTTCGAGCTTTTCCAGTACGTCTCGGTCGACTTGGGTCTTGTCGCCCTCGATCTCCAGCCGCACCTGTTTGCCAAGGTCGCGCCCAAGATCGCGGACCATGCGTACTTGACCGCTCAGCACGTCGGCGAACGGCCGCATGCGACAGGCCAGCGCGGTGTCATACAACACTTGTGCGCGCTGACTGGCGTGCCAGGCGAACTCGTCCAGTTCGGCGTTTTTTTCCACCAGCAATTGCTGGGACTCAGCCAGCAATCGGCGGGCATCGCCCAAGGCTTCCTGGGCTTCGAGGCTCAAGGCATGGTCCTTGAGATGAACGTTGAGGCTTTCCAGCGCCCGCAGGCCATTGCTCTGCATGCGTTTAAGGCGCTGCATGGTGGCCAGGTGCGGCTTGAGGCGCTGGGTTTCCACCAGGGATTTACTCGACAGGTCGAGCAGGCTGTTCAAGCGCTCGGCCGTGACACGCAATACGCGCTCGCCAGTGTCGGTGGCGCGCCTGGTCTTGGACGCAGGCTCAGCGGGCTCTGCCTGAGGTGTTTCAATGAGTGTTTCGACGGGTGTTTCGGCGGCACGAACGGGCGGCTCGACCCTGGGTGTCGACGGTTCGAGCTGAGGTTCTGCCATCGGCAGCGCGATGGGAACAGTCGCCATGTGCTCAAGCAGCCGTCCCATCAAAACAACGTAAGCGTCGATATCCGCAGGCGCCGGAGCATTGTTCGGCGTCGCAATCCGCATCAGCAGATCGGTGCCCTGCAACAGCGCATCAATGTGTTCGGGTCGCAGGTACAGGCGCCCTTCCTGGGCGCTGACCAGGTAATCCTCCATCACGTGGGCGACGCTGACCCCGGCATCGACGCCTACAATCCGCGCCGCGCCCTTGAGCGAATGGGCCGCGCGCATGCACGACTCGAGGTAATCGGCCTGGGTCGGATCACGCTCCAGCGCCAGCAGACCGGCGCTCAGCACCAGGGTCTGGGCCTCGGCTTCCAGGCTGAACAGCTCCAGCAAGGAGGCGTCACGCATTTGGTCGGGGGTCATGTGAGGCTCCGGGTCACGGCAGACAGCAGCTGCTCTTCATCCAGCCAACGCAGGCTGCGACCTTTGAATGGCAAGACACCGCGGGTGTATTTGGCGCTGGCCTGGGTGCCGGACTGGGACGCGGCATCGAGAATGCGCTCGTCGATGGCGTGAATCCCGTCCACTTCGTCCACCGGCACCACCACCGGCCCGCCGTGGGCGGCGATGATCAGCATCCGCGGCGTTACCCGTGCGCCGGGCGCCACGCTACTGGTGTCGTCGAGCCCCAACAGCTCCACCAAAGACAGGCACGCCACCAAGGCACCGCGCACATTCGCCACGCCAAGCAATGCCCGGGAACGCTGGTGCGGCAAGGAATGGATCGCTTGCAGTGGCGCCACTTCGACCAGGCTGCGAGTGGCCAGGCCCAGCCACTCTTCGCCGAGGCGAAACATCAGCAGCGAGCGGGTTTTCACCTCACTCTCGGCCACCGTGGAGATTTGCCCACGGTCGCCCTGCGACAAGGCGTAGCGGTCGAGCAAGCGCGTGGCGGCAGCCGAATACACCGCGCAATTGCGGCAATGAATGTGCTCGCTCAGCAGCGGGCAGGACTGATCGCCGTGGATACCGATGCGGTTCCAGCAGTCGTCGATGGCCTGGGCATCTTCATGGGTGACGCTCAAGGTGTCGGAGGCGTTCATCGTTTACGCTCACTGTCAGCGGCGCGCTCGCTGCGGGCGGCGCGGGCCTGCAATCGTCTGGCACCCGCCGTGTCACCCTGGGATTGCAACAAGGCAGCCAGGTGCATCAACGCGTCGGGGTGTTGCGGTTCGAGGTACAACGCCTTGCGATAAAAACCCTGGGCCTCCAGGGCACTGCCGGCGACATCGCTGAGCAGCCCCAGCCAATAGAACACTTGGGCCACCGGTTCGTGACTGCGCAAATAACTTTCGCACGCGGTGCGGGCCTCGGCACTTTTGCCTTCATTGGCCAGCGCGGCGATATTCGCCAACAGCGTGGCGGCGTCCGAAGGGGTGGCCGAAGGGGTGGCGGCAGCCTGAGGTATCGGCACGACCGTCGCAAAAGGCCGACTGCGCACAGGCGGCGGAGTCACGCTGCGCAACGGTTGCTGCACTGGCAGCGACATCGGCGTGAAAGTCGCAGGCGGCTCGAGCGCGCTCTGGCGACTGAAGGCAAACGACTGGGGGATACCGATCGAGCGCATGCCGAAACGGCCGAGCAGACTGCCCTCGGCCGGGCCGATAAATAGCACGCCATCGACGTGAGTCAGGCGCTTGAGCACTTCGAACACTTGCTGCTGGGTCGGCTGGTCGAAATAAATCAGCAGGTTGCGACAGAACACGAAGTCATAGGGCGGCTCGTTGACCAGCAAGGTCGGATCCAGCAGGTTACCGACCTGTAGACGCACCTGTTCGAGCACGCGCCCGCTGAGGCGATAGCTATCGTGTTCAGCGGTGAAGTGGCGCTCGCGAAACTCGAGGTCCTGGCCACGAAACGAATTCTTGCCGTACAGCGCGAGCCTGGCCTTTTCCACCGACAGCGGGCTGACGTCCATGCCGTCGACCTTGAACTGGTGCGGCGCCAGCCCCGCATCAAGCAATGCCATGGCGATCGAGTACGGTTCTTCGCCGGTAGAACACGGCAAGCTGAGAATCCGCAGGGCGCGCATGTTGTTGATCGCCGCCAGCCGCTTGGCCGCCAGCTTCGCCAGCGTGGCGAAGGATTCCGGGTAACGGAAAAACCAGGTTTCGGGGACGATCACCGCTTCGATCAGCGCCTGCTGTTCGTCGCGCGAGCCCAGCAAAGTGTGCCAGTACTCATCGGCCGTCCGCGCCCGAACCGCCGTAATGCGCTGGCGCACCGCGCGCTCGATGATCGCCGGGCCGACCGAGCCGACATCCAGGCCGATACGCTCCTTGAGGAAATCGAAAAACCGTTGATCGCTGCTCATCCCTGCTCCTCAAACTGCGCCAGGTCCAGCGGCGGCGAGGGAAACAATAAGGCGCGAACCTGTGCATCCAGTAAATCGGCAACCCGCACCCATTGCAGCAGCCCCTGGGCATCTTCGCGCACCGGGCCGAGATACGGCGCCTGGCGATTGTCCAGGCCATAAGGCTGAAAGTCCGCCGGGTTGCAGCGCAACGTGTCGGTGACCTGCTCCAGAATCAGCCCGAGCAATTGCGCAGGCGTTGCCTCATCCGGCCGATAGTGCACCAACACCAGCCGCGTGCTGGTGCGGGCCTGGGCCGGTTGGCCAAACGTCAGCGCGCTGAGGTCGATCACCGGCACCACCGCGCCGCGATAGGCGAACACCCCCGCCACCCAGTCTGGCGCCCGGGGAATGGGTTTCAACGGCAGTTGCGGCAGCACTTCGGCCACCTCGATGGCCTGTAAGGCGTAGCGCTCGCTGCCGATGCGGAACACCAGAAACAACGACTGCTTCGCCGGCATCGCCACGCCGCGCCTGGCCGTAAGTTCGCTCATCAGACTTTGAATCGCGAGACACCGCCACGCAGCCCCACGGCCACCTGGCTCAGTTCGTCGATGGCGAAACTGGCCTGGCGCAGGGACTCAACCGTCTGGCTGCTGGCATCGCCCAATTGCACCAGCGCGTGGTTGATCTGCTCGGCGCCGGTGGCCTGGGCCTGCATGCCTTCGTTGACCATCAACACCCGTGGCGCCAGCGCCTGGACCTGATGAATGATCTGCGACAGCTGCTCGCCCACCTGCTGCACCTCGGACATGCCGCGGCGCACTTCCTCAGAGAACTTGTCCATGCCCATGACCCCGGCCGACACCGCCGACTGGATCTCGCGCACCATCTGCTCGATGTCGTAGGTGGCCACGGCGGTCTGGTCTGCCAGACGTCGCACTTCGGTGGCGACCACGGCAAACCCGCGACCATACTCGCCGGCCTTCTCGGCTTCGATCGCGGCGTTCAGGGACAACAGGTTGGTCTGGTCGGCGACTTTGACGATGGTCACCACCACCTGGTTAATGTTGCCGGCCTTCTCGTTGAGGATCGCCAGCTTGGCGTTCACCAGATCTGCCGCGCCCATCACCGAGTGCATGGTGTCTTCCATGCGCGCCAGGCCTTGCTGACCAGAACCGGCCAGCACCGAAGCCTGGTCGGCAGCGGTGGAGACTTCGGTCATGGTGCGCACCAGGTCGCGCGAGGTGGCGGCAATTTCACGGGATGTCGCACCGATTTCGGTGGTGGTGGCCGCGGTTTCGGTGGCGGTGGCCTGTTGCTGCTTGGAGGTCGCGGCGATTTCGGTGACCGACGTGGTGACCTGCACCGAGGAACGCTGGGCCTGGGACACCAACGAGGTGAGCTCGGTCATCATGTCGTTGAACCCGGTTTCCACCGCGCCGAACTCGTCCTTGCGATCCAGATTCAGGCGACTGCTGAGATCGCCGGTGCGCATGACTTCGAGGATATCCACAATGCGATTCATCGGCGCCATGATCGCGCGCATCAGCAACAGGCCGCAGAGGCCGGCGGCGATGATTGCCACCAGTAAAGAGACGCCCATGCTGATTTTGGCGGCCGTCACCGCGTCACTGATGGCCAGCGTGGATTGTTCAGCCAGGGCGTGATTATTTTCAAGAAGGCTGTTCAATTGCATGCGCCCATTGACCCAGGCCGGCGTCAGTTTTTGCTCCAGGGCAAGCACCGCCTGGTCGTACTCTTTGCGCTGATAGAGATCGATAACGTTGTTCATCTCTTTGTTGTAGAGCTGATGACGCACTTCGAACTCCTCGAACAGAGCCCGATCGTCCTCCGTGAAAATGGTTTTACGGTAGTTGGCTATTTGCTCGTTCAAGCGCTCTTCGAAACTTTTGTACATGGTCTGGTCGGCGACGGTCATTTCGCGATGCCCGGAAAGGCCGACAAGCTGTTGGGTGAGGTTAAAACTGTCGACCCACGCACCGCGGATCATCGAACTGTAATACACCCCCGGGACCGCATCGGTGCGAACCGATTCTGCGCCGGCGTCGATCTTCATCAGCCGAGAGAAAGACACCACAACCATCAGCAGCATGATTGCGATAATTACCGCAAAGCTCGCCAAAATGCGTTGGCGCAACGTCCAGTTCTTCACAGTCAGTCCTCGGTGCGGATCAAATTGCGGGGGAGTATAGCTGAGGGCGATGTTTCATTTATAAGACGCTGAGCATCGTTTCTCATCCCACCAATAAAAAGCAGGGATTCGACAGAAACATCACGTCCCGCATTGGAAATTTGTCGACCGTGACATCGGGCACTAGTCTGGATAAACCCATGACACAGCCCGGCCTCAGTCAGCCTCCCACAAAGCGCACTACGCTAATAACAAGCCACTCGTGGCGAACTACCCCGTTCAACGCTGTCCCGACCCTAATTAAAGAAGAGGGAAACCCCATGTTCGAACACAAGACCGCACTGCTCAGTGCAATCGCCACGGCGCTTCTGGCCAGCGCCAGCCTGCAGGCCGCCGAACCGCTGAAAGCCGTCGGTGCCGGCGAAGGTCAGCTGGATATCGTTGCCTGGCCCGGCTATATCGAACGGGGCGAAAGCGACAAGGCTTACGACTGGGTCAGCGCTTTCGAGAAGGAAACCGGCTGCAAGGTCAACGTCAAGACGGCCGGTACGTCCGATGAGATGGTCAGCCTGATGGCCAAGGGCGGTTACGACCTGGTGACGGCGTCCGGCGATGCCTCCCTGCGCTTGATCGCCGGCAAGCGTGTCCAGCCGATCAACACCGCATTGATCCCCAACTGGAAGAATCTCGATCCGCGCCTGAAGGATGGGCCGTGGTACGTGGTCGACAAGCAAACCTATGGCACCCCGTACCAATGGGGGCCGAATGTGCTCATGTACAACACCAACGTGTTCAAACAGCCGCCGACCAGTTGGAGCGTGATACTCGAAGAGCAGAAGCTGCCCGACGGCAAATCCAACAAGGGCCGCGTGCAGGCGTATGACGGCCCGATCTACATCGCGGACGCGGCGCTGTACCTGAAAACCGCCAAGCCGGAACTGGGCATCAAGGACCCTTACCTGCTCGACGAAAAACAGTACAAGGCCGTTCTCGACCTGCTGCGCGCCCAGCAAAAGTTGATCCACCGCTACTGGCACGACACCACCGTGCAGATGAGTGACTTCAAGAACGAAGGCGTGGTGGCTTCCAGTTCCTGGCCGTATCAGGTCAACGGCCTGATGAACGAGAAACAGCCAGTCGCCTCGACCATCCCCAAAGAAGGCGCCACCGGGTGGGCCGACACCACCATGATGCACGCCGAAGCCAAGCACCCGAACTGTGCTTACAAATGGATGGACTGGTCGCTGACGCCGAAGGTCCAGGGCGATGTGTCCGCCTGGTTCGGTTCGCTGCCGGCCGTTCCGGCGGCGTGCAAGGCAAGCGAACTGTTGGGGGCCGAGGGGTGCAAAACCAACGGTTTCGACCAGTTCGACAAGATCGCCTTCTGGAAAACCCCGCAGGCTGAGGGTGGCAAGTACGTGCCTTATAGCCGCTGGACCCAGGACTACATCGCGATTATGGGAGGCAGGTAATACACCCCCTTGTGGCGAGGGAGCTTTGTGGCGAGGGGGCTTGCCCCCGTTGGGTGGCGAAGCCGCCCTGGAACCAGTCACCGCGGTCTAACAGATAAACCGCGCTCTCCTTTTCAGGGCTGCTACGCAGCCCAATGGGGCGGTGCGGCGGTCCGACAAGCCCCCTCGCCACAGTGAGCATTCCAGCTAAAAAAGCACACCGATTCAGCTTTTTCAGAAGTCCAGGCAGGGGCCGCTGTGATGGCCCCCCGCTTTTTGGGAGCACCGTATCCATGACGCTTGCAGTCCAGTTCACCAACGTTTCCCGTCAGTTCGGTGAGGTGAAGGCCGTTGACCGGGTTTCCATCGACATCCAGGACGGCGAGTTCTTTTCCCTGCTGGGCCCTTCTGGCTCAGGTAAAACCACCTGCCTGCGTCTGATCGCCGGTTTCGAACAGCCGAGCACCGGCTCCATCCGCATCCATGGCTTGGAGGCCGCCGGGCTGCCGCCGTATCAGCGCGACGTGAACACCGTGTTCCAGGATTACGCGCTGTTCCCGCACATGAACGTACTCGACAACGTCGCCTACGGTTTGAAAGTCAAAGGCGTCGGCAAGAGCGAACGCCACAAACGCGCCGAAGAAGCCCTCGACATGGTCGCCCTCAACGGCTACGGCGAGCGCAAACCGGTGCAGCTGTCGGGCGGCCAACGCCAGCGTGTGGCCCTGGCTCGCGCGCTGGTCAATCGCCCTCGCGTGTTGTTGCTCGACGAACCCTTGGGCGCCCTCGACCTGAAGCTGCGCGAGCAAATGCAAGGCGAACTGAAGAAGCTGCAACGTCAGCTCGGCATCACCTTTATCTTCGTCACCCACGACCAGACCGAAGCGTTGTCGATGTCCGACCGCGTGGCGGTGTTCAACAAGGGGCGTATCGAACAGGTCGACACGCCGCGCCACCTCTACATGAAACCGACAACCACCTTCGTCGCCGAATTCGTCGGCACGTCCAATGTGATACGCGGTGATCTGGCCCGGCAGTTGAGCGGCAATCCTCAGCCGTTTTCGATCCGCCCGGAACACGTGCGTTTCGCCGAAGGGCCGCTGGCCAGCCATGAAATAGAAGTCAGCGGCGTGCTTCATGACATCCAGTATCAGGGCAGCGCCACCCGCTATGAACTGAAACTGGAAAACGGCCAGATCCTGAACATCAGCCAGGCCAACGTCCAGTGGCTGGACGTCAGTGCGCAACATCAGCCCGGGCAACGCATCAGCGCTCGCTGGGCGCGCGAGGCGATGATTGCGCTGCACGACAATGTTGTAGGCGGGGTATGAGATGGACAGTGTGATCTCTCGAACCCCGGCCAACGGCTCGCCGCTGCGCCGGTTTTCCAACCTGCTGTACCGGCGGCCGAACCTGTATCTGTCGCTGCTGCTGGTGCCGCCGTTGCTGTGGTTTGGCGCCATCTACCTCGGCTCGCTGCTGACTCTGCTGTGGCAAGGCTTCTACACCTTCGATGACTTCACCATGACGGTCACCCCCGACCTGACCCTGGCGAACTTCGCAGCGCTGTTCCAGCCATCGAACTTCGACATCATCCTGCGCACCCTGAGCATGGCCATCGTCGTGTCGATCGCCAGTGCAATCGTGGCCTTCCCAATCGCCTACTACATGGCGCGCTACACCAGCGGCAACACCAAGGCGTTTTTCTACATCGCGGTGATGATGCCGATGTGGGCCAGTTACATCGTCAAGGCCTATGCCTGGACCTTGCTGCTGGCCAAGGGCGGCGTGGCCCAGTGGTTCGTTCAGTACCTGAACCTGGAGCCGGTGTTGCAGTTCGTACTCGGGATGCCGGGAGTGGGTGGCAGCACCCTATCGACCTCGCACCTGGGGCGGTTCATGGTGTTTGTCTATATTTGGCTGCCGTTCATGATCCTGCCGATCCAGGCGTCACTGGAACGCTTGCCGCCGTCCTTGCTGCAAGCTTCGGCGGATCTGGGCGCCAAGCCGCGTCAGACCTTCATGCAAGTGATTCTGCCGCTGTCGATTCCGGGGATCGCGGCCGGTTCGATTTTCACGTTTTCACTGACACTGGGCGACTTCATCGTGCCGCAACTGGTGGGCCCACCGGGCTACTTCGTCGGCAGCATGGTCTACGCCCAGCAAGGGGCGATCGGCAACATGCCGATGGCGGCGGCCTTCACGCTGGTGCCGATCGTGCTGATCGCCATTTACCTGTCCATCGTCAAACGCCTGGGGGCCTTCGATGCGCTCTGACGCTTCCTCTCAAGACCGGGCATCCCTGGGCCTGCGCATCGCCGCCTGGGGCGGGTTGCTGTTCTTGCACTTCCCGATCCTGATCATCTTCCTCTATGCCTTCAACACCGAAGACGCAGCGTTCAGCTTTCCGCCCAAGGGCTTCACCCTGAAGTGGATCGCCGTGGCGTTCTCGCGGCCCGACGTACTGGAGGCGATCAAGCTGTCACTGCAGATCGCCGCCATCGCCACGCTGATTGCGCTGATCCTCGGCACCCTCGCCTCGGCGGCGTTGTACCGGCGGGACTTCTTCGGCAAGCAAGGTATTTCGCTGATGCTGATCCTGCCGATTGCATTGCCGGGGATCATCACCGGGATCGCGCTGCTGGCGACTTTCAAGACCCTGGGGATCGAGCCGGGGGTATTCACCATCGTGATCGGTCACGCGACCTTCTGCGTGGTGATCGTCTACAACAACGTCATCGCCCGATTGCGCCGCACGTCCTACAGTTTGATCGAAGCGTCGATGGACCTCGGCGCCGACGGCTGGCAGACCTTCCGCTACATCGTCCTGCCGAACCTCGGCTCGGCGTTGCTGGCTGGCGGCATGCTGGCGTTTGCCCTGTCGTTCGACGAAATCATCGTCACCACCTTCACCGCCGGCCACGAACGCACCTTGCCGTTGTGGCTGCTCAACCAGCTCAGCCGCCCTCGAGACGTGCCGGTGACCAACGTCGTGGCGATGCTGGTCATGATGGTGACCATGTTGCCGATTCTCGGCGCGTATTACCTGACCCGTGGTGGGGAGAGTGTTGCGGGTAGTGGCGGAAAATAACTGACAACTCATTTCCCAATGTGGGAAGCGGATTCTGTAGGAGCGAGGCTTGCCCGAAGGCGTCCTCAAGAACGTCAAAAGCTTCGCGGGCAAGCCTCGCTCCTACAGAGATTCGGTTTCCACAGAGGGAAAACAACAGCTTCGGAGGACAAAGCCATGCAAACCAAACTCTTGATCAATGGCCAACTGGTCGCCGGCGACGGCCCCGCCCAAGCCGTGTTCAACCCGGCCCTCGGTCGCGTACTGGTGGAAATCAACGAAGCCAGCGAAGCCCAGGTCGACGCCGCCGTGCGCGCCGCCGATAGCGCCTTCGAAGGCTGGTCGCAAACCACGCCGAAAGAACGCTCGCTGTTGCTGCTCAAACTCGCCGACATCATCGAAGCCCATGGCGAAGAGCTGGCCAAACTGGAGTCGGACAACTGCGGCAAACCCTACAGCGCCGCGCTGAACGACGAGATCCCGGCGATTGCCGACGTGTTCCGATTCTTCGCCGGGGCCAGCCGTTGCATGAGCGGTGCGCTGGGGGGTGAATACTTGCACGGCCACACCTCGATGATCCGCCGCGACCCGGTCGGCGTGATTGCCTCCATCGCGCCATGGAACTACCCGCTGATGATGCTCGCCTGGAAAGTCGCCCCAGCCCTGGCCGCCGGTAATACCGTGGTGCTCAAGCCGTCGGAACAAACCCCGCTGACCGCCCTGCGCCTGGCAGAACTGGCGTCGGAGATTTTCCCGGCGGGTGTGCTTAACCTGGTGTTCGGTCGTGGTCCTTCCGTTGGCACCCCACTGGTCACCCACCCGAAAGTGCGCATGGTGTCGCTGACCGGCTCCATCACTACCGGCTCGAACATCATTTCCAGCACCGCCGGCAGCGTCAAACGCATGCACATGGAACTGGGCGGCAAGGCGCCGGTGATCATCTTCGACGATGCCGACATCGACGCCGCCGTGGAAGGCATTCGCACCTTCGGTTTCTACAACGCCGGGCAGGACTGCACTGCCGCTTGCCGCATCTACGCTCAGGCAGGCATCTATGACACCTTCGTCGAGAAGCTCGGCGCCGCGGTCAGCAGCCTCAAGTACGGCTTGCAGGATGATCCGTCGACGGAGCTGGGCCCATTGATCAGCGCGCAACATCGTGACCGCGTAACCGGGTTTGTCGAGCGGGCCATGGCGCAACCGCACATTCGGTTGATCACCGGCGGCAAGCCAGTGGAAGGCAATGGCTTCTTCTTTGAACCGACGGTGCTGGCCGACGCACAACAGGACGACGAGATCGTGCGCCGCGAAGTGTTCGGGCCGGTGGTATCGGTAACCAAATTCACCGATGAAGCGCAGGCGCTGGCCTGGGCCAACGACTCGGAGTACGGCCTGGCATCGTCAGTCTGGACCTCGGACGTCGGCCGCGCCCATCGCCTGTCTGCGCGCCTGCAGTACGGCTGCACCTGGGTGAACACCCACTTCATGCTGGTCAGCGAAATGCCGCACGGTGGTCAGAAACTGTCCGGTTATGGCAAGGACATGTCCATGTATGGGTTGGAGGACTACACGGTTGTGCGGCATGTGATGTTCAAGCATTAAAAGCGAAAAGATCGCGGCCTGCGGCAGTTCTCCTGTAAGCGCTGCCGCAGGCCGCGATCTTTTGCTCAACGGACAAAGCCTTTGCACCTCAAAACCGCGAAACACTCCTCATCGCATCCACCAGATAGCGCATCGCAATCCGGTCACTCTCCGACAGCTCGCGATAGCGCTCCACCAACTTCAACTCCTCCGAACTGAGACGACGCCTTCGCCGCCCGGTGGCCAGGCAGGGAAAGAGTCCTAACATTTCAGTGATGCCTTGTACTTTCGACATGGACGATGTCCTTCTATACGTCAAAGAAAACTGCAAAACCGCATCGCCCTATCACTTTCAGCGGCCGTCTTGTGTGCACTGAACCCACCGGCCTGAAGGGCCGAAACCGGTCATGCCCATAGAATAGAAATTAAATCGGCGCTGAAAAGCGGTTTTTAGAGTAATTAGTCAAAAAAAGCAGATATGCCCTATAAATCAGAAAACGCTGTGAGAAACGTTACCTGACATGTCTTGTTTCATTGCCGCGCTGTCGCGGTGCTATCAATCATTTTTGCTCTGTAATCGAACGGTTTAAGCTATTTGGCATCTCTTTACAGTCCGTTGTGTTTGGCCAAGGCATGTCCGAACCGCTATTTCTGATCCAGCACGTGCCAGGAACGGCGCGGGATTGTTCACGACAGGTTGTACTTATGCATCGCAGGAATTTGCTCAAAGCGTCCATGGCCATCGCGGCTTACACCGGTCTCTCGGCCACCGGCCTGCTGGCCGCAAACGCCTGGGCCGGCAGTGGCACTGCCGATGGCGACGCCCAGGCGTTCGACTTCGAAGCGCTGAAAAACCAGGCCAAACAGCTCGCCGGCAAGCCGTATCAGGACACCAAACAGGTGCTGCCGCCGACGCTGGCAACCATGACGCCGCAGAACTTCAACGCGATCCGCTACGACGGCAATCACTCGCTGTGGAAGGATCTGAAAGGTCAGCTGGACGTGCAGTTCTTCCACGTCGGCATGGGATTCAAGCAGCCAGTGCGCATGTACAGCGTCGATCCCAAGACTCGACTGGCGCGCGAGGTGCATTTCCGCCCGTCGCTGTTCAATTATGAAAAAACCACCGTCGATACCCAGCAGCTCAAGGGCGACCTGGGATTTTCCGGGTTCAAGCTGTTCAAGGCCCCGGAGCTGGATCAGCACGACGTCTTGTCGTTCCTCGGCGCCAGCTATTTCCGTGCGGTAGACGCCACCGGCCAGTACGGTTTGTCGGCCCGCGGCCTGGCAATCGACACCTACGCCAAGAAGCGTGAAGAGTTCCCGGACTTCACCAAGTTCTGGTTCGAGACACCGGACAAGGACAGCACCCGATTCGTGGTGTACGCCCTGCTCGATTCGCCAAGCGCCACCGGGGCCTACCGTTTTGACATCGATTGCCAGGCCGAGCGCGTGGTGATGGAAGTCGACGCCCACGTCAATGCCCGCACCGCCATCGAGCAACTGGGCATCGCACCGATGACCAGCATGTTCAGCTGCGGCACCCACGAACGCCGTATGTGCGACACCATTCACCCGCAAATCCACGACTCCGATCGCCTGGCCATGTGGCGTGGCAACGGCGAGTGGATCTGCCGTCCGCTGAACAACCCGGCCACCCTGCAATTCAACGCCTTCGCCGACACCGACCCGAAAGGCTTTGGCCTGGTGCAGACCGACCATGAATTCGACAGTTATCAGGACACCGTCGACTGGTACAGCAAGCGCCCGAGCCTGTGGGTAGAACCTACAACCGCGTGGGGCGAAGGCTCTATCGATTTGCTGGAAATTCCTACGACCGGCGAAACCCTGGACAACATCGTCGCGTTCTGGACGCCGAAGAAACCGGTGGCCGCCGGTGATTCCCTGAACTACGGCTACAAGCTCTACTGGAGCGCCTTGCCACCGACGGGTACGCCGCTGGCGCGGGTCAACGCGACCCGTTCGGGCATGGGCGGCTTTGTCGAAGGCTGGGCACCGGGTGAGCATTATCCTGAAGTCTGGGCACGCCGCTTTGCCGTGGACTTCACCGGCGGCGGGTTGGACCGCTTGCCCGAAGGCGCGGGGATCGAACCGGTGGTGACCTGCTCGAACGGTCAGGTGAAGGATTTCAACGTGCTGGTGCTCGATGACATCAAGGGCTACCGAATCACCTTTGACTGGTACCCGACCAATGACAGCGTGGCGCCGGTGGAGCTGCGGTTGTTCATTCGCACCAATGACCGCACGTTGAGTGAAACCTGGCTGTACCAGTATTTCCCGCCGGCGCCTGATAAGCGCAAGTACACCTGAGGTATTAGACGGGGTCCGGGCCGAACAACCGCCCAATATCCCGAACCAGAAATCAAAAAGCCCCGGTCAACCCGACCGGGGCTTTTCGTTTTTACAGCGGCCTTCAGTCACGCAAATCCGATTCATGAATCGGCTGGTCACGATGGGTGGCCCGTTGGTACTGCGCCGGCCAGATCGCCTTGTGCCCACCCAGATCGTCATCGGCATGCAGCGGCCAATACGGATCACGCAACAACTCCCGGGCGAGGAAGATGATGTCGGCCTGACAGGTACGCAGAATATGCTCGGCCTGGGCTGGCTCGGTGATCATGCCTACCGTGCCGGTGGCAATGCCCGACTCTTTACGTACCCGCTCAGCAAATCGGGTCTGATAACCGGGCCCTGTAGGAATTTCGGCATTTACCGCCGTACCGCCCGACGAAACGTCGATCAGGTCCACACCCAGATCTTTCAAGCGTCGCGCCAGCTCCACGGTTTCGTCGGGGTTCCAACCGTCTTCCACCCAGTCGGTGGCCGATACTCGCACAAACACCGGTAACTCTTCAGGCCACACGGCCCGCACCGCTTCGGTGACTTGCAGCACCAGCCGAATACGATTCTCGAATGAACCACCGTACTGATCGCGCCGTTGATTGCTCAAGGGCGAAAGAAATTGATGCAGCAGATACCCATGGGCGGCGTGCACTTCGACCACTTTGAAACCGGCGATCAACGCCCGTTTGGCCGAATCGACGAAAGCCTGGACGACCTCGGCGATCTCACTTTCATTAAGCTGCTTGGGTGGGGTGTGCTGGGGGTCGAAAGCGATCGGCGAAGGGCCGACCGGGATCCAGCCGCCATCTTCCGGCTTGACGCTGCCATGCTTGCCCAGCCACGGCCGATGCGTGCTGGCCTTGCGCCCGGCATGGGCCAGCTGGATGCCGGCAACGGCGCCCTGAGCGGCAATGAAACGCGTAATACGTTGCAAGGGTTCGATCTGTTGATCATTCCAGAGACCTAGGTCCTGGGCGGTGATACGCCCATCGGCGGTGACCGCCGTGGCTTCGGTGAATACCAGACCTGCGCCGCCGATCGCGCGGCTGCCGAGATGGACCAGATGCCAGTCATTGGCCAGCCCATCGACGCTGGAGTACTGGCACATCGGTGACACCGCGATGCGGTTAAGCAGGGTCAATTGACGAAGGGTATAGGGTTCAAGCAGCAGACTCATGGGGCACCTCTCAAATCAGTGGGCAGGCTCCAGGGTTCTGTTTGAATAGTCGACGAGTGACAGGAAAAAGGTGCAGCACCCGCCCCCGCGGGCAAAAAATTCGACAAGACGTCACAAGGATAATCAAGCAGTGCTTAGAGCCTAGTCGACATCGCGGGATCAGGGAGGGTTCAAGAAATGAAACACCGCCAATTTGAGGTCAAACCAAAACCACAACAGCAGTTAGACATTATCGCGGTTCGATGTGGGCAATCATCAACTGCACAGTCTCGTTCCCACGAAACTCGTTGAGGTCGAGCTTGTAGGCCAATTCGACCCACTTGATGGTTGGATTCGGCCAGATATCCCGATCGATCCCGAAGGCGATGCCATCCAGCTTCACCGAGCCGCATTCACTCTTGAGCACCACTTTGAGGTGCCGCTCGCCAACGACTCGTTGCTCGACCAACTGGAACACCCCGTGAAACAACGGCTCCGGAAAGTGTTGCCCCCAAGGCCCGGCGTGGCGCAGGGCGCGGGCCAGTTCCAGGTGAAACTCCTCGACCGCCAGGGTGCCGTCCGACAGCAGTCGCCCGGTCAGGTCTTCTTCGCGCATTTGCCTGCGCACTTCGGCGTCGAAGGCTTGCGCGAACAACGGAAAATTCGCTTCCGGCAAGGTCAGGCCGGCCGCCATGGCGTGGCCGCCGTATTTGCTGATCAGGTTCGGATGTTGCGCCGCGACCACGCTCAAGGCATCGCGAATGTGAAAGCCCTGAACCGAACGCCCCGACCCCTTGAGCAGGCCGTCGCCAGCATCGGCAAAGGCAATGGTCGGACGGAAATAACGCTCTTTCATACGCGAGGCGAGGATACCGATCACCCCCTGGTGCCACTCGGGATCGAACAGGCACAGGCCGAACGGCATCGATTCCACCGGCAGATCCTTGAGTTGGGCCAGCGCCTCGCGCTGCATGCCCTGCTCGATGGATTTACGGTCCTGGTTCATGCCATCCAGCTGAGCCGCCATTTCACGGGCGGCGCCAGCGTCTTCGGTGAGCAGGCACTCGATGCCCAGGCTCATGTCATCCAGCCGCCCTGCCGCGTTCAGACGCGGGCCGAGGATAAAGCCCAGGTCAGTGGAGGTGATGCGCGAATGATCACGCTTGGCCACTTCAAGGATCGCCTTGATCCCCGGCCGCGCGCGCCCGGCGCGAATTCGCTCCAGGCCCTGATGCACCAGAATCCGGTTGTTGGCATCCAGCGGCACCACGTCGGCGACGCTGCCCAGCGCCACCAGGTCGAGCAATTCGCCAATGTTCGGCTGCGGCTTGCTCTCGTACCAGCCCAGGCTGCGCAGGCGCGCGCGCAGGGCCATCAGTACATAGAAAATCACCCCGACACCGGCCAGGGCTTTGCTCGGGAATTCGCAACCCGGCTGGTTCGGATTGACGATGGCATCGGCCAACGGCAGCTCGTCGCCGGGCAAGTGGTGATCGGTGACCAGCACCTTGAGCCCGGCCTTTTTCGCCGCTGCCACGCCTTCGACGCTGGAAATGCCATTGTCCACGGTGATCAGCAACTGCGGCTCGCGGGTCAGCGCCACTTCGACGATTTCCGGGGTCAGGCCATAGCCGTACTCGAAGCGGTTTGGCACCAGATAGTCGACATGCGCCGCGCCCAACAGACGTAACCCCAACATGCCCACGGTACTGGCCGTCGCGCCATCGGCATCGAAGTCGCCAACGATCAGAATCCGCTGACGCTGCTCCAGCGCCGTTACCAGCAAATCCACCGCCGCCTCGATGCCCTTGAGCTGCTGGAACGGAATCAGCCGCGCCAGGCTCTTGTCCAGTTCAGCCTCGGACTGCACGCCCCGCGCCGCGTAAAGGCGGGTCAGCAGCGGTGGAATATCACCGAGGAATGGCAGGGTGTCGGGCAACAGGCGAGGTTCGATGCGCATGGGGTGACAGGTGCTTCTCTTGAATACGTAGGATAAAACCGGGTGACGCGGCCAAGCGGCGAATAATCAGCCGCGTTCGCCGGCCAGCCATTGCAACTGGACTTCGTGCTGACCACGGTCGTCGGTGACGAAAATCGTTCCTTCGCTGATCATCACGTCCCACTTGATAACGCGCGGCATGTCCTTGGCCAGGGTTTCCAGCACTTCCTGGGGCACGGCGGCGATGTTGACGTTTTTCAGGGTCTTGATCGCCGGGATCACTTTGCCTTCCCAGACACGCAGGCTGCCGTAGGCCAGCAGGCTGGTGCGTTCGGTGCGGCGCGAGCACCAGGTCAGGCGGTCGGCGTCTGGCTGGCCGACTTCGATCCAGTGCAGGACACGGTCGTCCAGGCTCTTTTCCCACAGCGCCGGCTCATCCACGTCTGACAGACCGCGGCCAAAAGACAGCTGCTCGTTGTACCAGAAGGCGTAGGCCAGCAGCCGCACGGTCATGCGCTCTTCGGTTTCCGAAGGGTGACGGGCGATGGTCTGCTTCACGTTCTCGTAGACGCTGCGGTCGAGGTCGGTGAGGTTCAGTTCAAACTTGTAGGTCGTGGACGGCTGGGCCATGAACGGGCTTCTTGATACGGGGAAAGGCGGCAAGTCTAACCGATGCAAGAGGGCAATCAACGAATTGAAGGCGAATCAACTTTGGGCGATGGATGTCGGCCTATGATAAAACGCTGTATTCGCTCAGCCTTTGTCCTACAGGATTTCGCATGCCGTTCTCCAATAAACCGCTCTCGGGTCTGAAAGTCATCGAATTGGGTACGTTGATTGCCGGGCCGTTTGCCTCGCGTATTTGCGGCGAATTCGGCGCCGAAGTGATCAAGATCGAGTCACCGGACGGCGGTGATCCGTTGCGCAAATGGCGCAAGTTGTATGAAGGCACCTCGCTGTGGTGGTTCGTTCAGGCGCGCAACAAGAAATCCCTGACCCTGAACCTGAAACACCCCGATGGCCTGGCGATCCTGAAACAGCTGCTCAGTGAAGCGGACATCCTGATCGAGAATTTTCGCCCCGGCGTGCTGGAAAAGCTCGGCCTGGGCTGGGAAGTCTTGCACGCACTGAACCCGAAACTGGTGATGGTGCGGCTCTCGGGCTTTGGCCAGACCGGCCCCATGAAAGATCAGCCGGGCTTCGGTGCGGTCGGTGAGTCCATGGGCGGCCTGCGCTACATCACCGGGTTCGAGGACCGGCCGCCAGTGCGCACCGGGATTTCCATCGGCGACTCGATTGCCGCGCTCTGGGGCGTGATCGGCGCACTGATGGCCTTGCGTCATCGCGAGGTCAACGGCGGTTTGGGGCAAGTGGTGGACGTGGCGCTGTATGAAGCGATCTTCGCCATGATGGAAAGCATGGTCCCGGAGTTCGATGTGTTCGGCTTCATCCGCGAACGCACCGGCAACATCATGCCAGGCATCACACCCTCCTCCATCCACACCAGCGCCGATGGCAAACACGTGCAGATCGGCGCCAACGGCGATGCGATCTTCAAGCGATTCATGCTGATCATCGGCCGCGAGGATCTGGCCAACGACCCAGTGCTGGCCAGCAACGACGGGCGTGACAGCCGTCGCGACGAGATTTACGGGGTGATCGATCGCTGGGTCAACTCACTGCCACTGGACGCGGTGATCGAGCAATTGAACCAGGCCGACGTTCCCGCCAGCCGGATCTTCAGCGCCGAAGACATGTTCAGCGATCCGCAATACCTGGCCCGGGAAATGTTCCTGCAAGCCAAGCTGCCCGACGGCAAGGACTTCAAGATGCCCGGCATCGTACCGAAGCTTTCCGAGACACCCGGCACCTCGGAATGGGTCGGGCCGCAGTTGGGTGAACACAATGCGCAAGTCCTCCACGATCTGGGCTACGACCCGGCACAGATCGCACGACTGCGTGAAGACGGGGCCATCTAAGCTGAATCGCCTGCTTTCATCTGTCCTCGATTACGCCGGCATCGGGCGCCTGCTGGCGGCGCTCGGGCTGTTGTCGGGCCTGATATCCCCGGCCCTGGCGCAACCTAAGGAGCATTTGTTCTGGCTGTTGCGCGACCTGCCGCCACTGACGATCTTCGAAGGCCCGAAAAAAGGCCAGGGCGTCATTGACCAATTGATGCCCCTGCTGATCGCCGGTATGCCGCAGTACGAACACACCCTGATACGGGTCAATCGCGCCCGCGGCATACAGATGCTTCACGAATCATCCTTTACCTGCGACCCCTCGCTGGTCTGGAGCAGGGAGCGCGAACAGTGGATCACGTATTCCATTCCGGCCTTCCGGGTGGTCAGCAATGGGCTGGTGATCCGACGTGAAGATCGGTCGGTGCTGGAGCCGTTTCTTTCCAACGGTGAAGTCGATCTGGCGGCCCTGTTGGCCAGCGGTCGACAGAAAGTCGGTGTGATCGCCGAGCGCCGTTACGGTGAGTTCCTCGACACACTGCTGCAACAGGCGCCAGCCGGCGCGCTGACGCCACACTATGGCAATGACGCCCTCGGCAGCCTGCTGCAGATGCAACGCTTGGGGCGTTTGCAGGTGGTATTGGGTTACTGGCCGGAAATCCGCTATCAGGCCCATCAGGAAAACCTGGCCGATGAGCAACTGGAGTTCTACCCGGTCAAAGGCACGGGCAACTACATGCCCGTGTACATCGGTTGCTCGAATACGCCCCAGGGTCGACAGGCGATCAGTGAAATCAACCGACTATTGCGCGCCCTGCCCCGCGAGCACCTGGACCCGTTGTATGCCGACTGGCTCGACCCGCAAAGACGCAAGGATTACCTGGAAGAAACCAAGGCCTTTTTCGAGCATCAGGCCACGCAATGACAAATCGCAGGCAAAAAGAAACCCCGAGAAGTGGGGAGACAACTCGGGGTTAAACGTGGCCTGTATTACAGACCCGTAGCAGCAAGCTACAAGCACCGGAGCACAATGCTTGATCCTGCCGTTACATGGTCTGACTGACCTTGGCGCAGGAAGGTTCCCACAAAAAACACTTCAATTTCGGCTGGCCAGGCGCTTGTCCTGAGCAGCATTGCGCAACGCCGCGATAACACAGGGCTCCAGGCGTCCTTCAGCGATCAGCACGTCACGGTGCAAGCCGTCGACGACATCCGTCAGCAGACGTTTATCGGTTAACTGGGCCTGATTGAACAGCCGTTCGACCACGATAGCGCCGGTCGCACTCTTGAGCGTCACCAGGCATTCGCCATGGGCACCCGATGGGGTCAACGTGACTTGGTACGGGCTCAGAGCCTCGCCGAGCAATAGACTGATACTTTCCATCTCGATCACCACTCAATAGTCCGCAAACAAAGTGCCTGGGGCGTATCCACAGTAAATGACCCCAGGCCCGAGAAGAAAGTTCTGGATTCCAACGGCAGGCGCACCGGCGCCTCTGGTGGATAAAGCATGCCCGGAAAAGATGACAGTAAAAAAACAGCCGCGTTTAAACCCTTTCACCCGAGACACATGCCTTGTAGCAGCTGCTACAGGCATTGCGCTTTACGCCTGCCTTGTCTCCGCTTGGCCAGATCGGTCCATCCGCCCAGCAGTCCTCGCAATTGACCGTCGGCACTGTAAAACGGCACCGTCCACTGATAGATGTCCCTGACGCCGTCCTTGAACATCAACTGACGTTCGCTGAAGCGGGTCTTGCGCGTACCGAGCTGGGCCATGAACTCGGCGTGCAGTTGCTCGGCGGTTTCTTTGGGCAAGACATCGAGCTCGATCAGTCGACGCCCCTGAATCTGGTCGAAACGGGTCGACAACCCCTCTTCATAACTCTTGTTGCACATGATCAAGCGCCCCTCCAGATCACGCACGAACATCGGATCGGGCATGGCGTCTATCAAGGCATGCTGGAAGGCGAGCTGGTCATTGAGATCTTTTTCCGCGTCCCGACGTTGCTGGATCAACACCGTGAGTCGCCGGTTCCACAGCAGGGATAGCAGCGCAAAAACACTGGCGAAAAAAACGCTCCAACAGCCCCATTCGGTTATTTGCTGCCAGGTCGAAGGCGTCTGTACGGGAACAATGCCATCGAGCCACTTCAAGCGAATCGCGCGTAATTCGGCAGGCGGAAACGCTTCGAGCGCCTTGTTGAGGATGCTCAACAATTGCGGCTGCCCTTTGCGTAGCGCCAGATGATCAGCTTCCCATTTACCCTCCACCGTATCGCCCACCTTGAGCTGCCCTGACGGATAGAGCTGCGCCCCGGTTTCATTCTCGATGGTGGCGTAGGCTTCGCCGCTTTCGACCAGCGCCCTGGCCTCGGCGTAGGTTTTGACCGAACGCAGCTCGATGGACGGATAGTCGCGACGAATGGTCGCCTCCAGCGCATGCCGGGCTGGCAGCACCAGTACTCTTTTCGACAGCTGCTGCATGGATTGCACCGCTGGCGCGCCCGCTCGCCCGACGAACACCCAGCCCGCACCACCGAACGCATGACTGAAATCCAGGAACTCCTTGCGCTCCTCACTCATTGCCAGTGTGGTGCTAATGTCTGCCGCGCCGCTTTCCAGCCGCTCCAGCAATTGATCGGTGGAAAACGTCTCTTCATGGAGGAACTTCAGCCCTGTCATGGCGCTGATGCGGTTGAGCACATCGTTGTTCAACCCGCTCCAGTATCCATGCTCATCCTTGAACAGATACAACGGGTACTGCGCCGACGCGACCGTGACCGTCGGATGTTCCGCAATCCATTGCAGCTCCTGAGCGTCTAGCCCGATAGCGGCCTCGGCGACCGCCCCCCGGGGCTCATAAGCCGCCAATTGCGCCGCCAGCCCCCATTGAGCAACGCTCATGGCGCCGACCAGAAATATCCAGCACGCAGCTGGTTTAAACCCTCTAAAAAACAGCATTGCCACTTCCTTGGTGATCGTCTCGCCCGCCCTTCATGGGCGGCTCTTCATTTACGAAACCCGACAAGTGTGGCATGCAGAAATGAGAAAGCCCGTCAGGAGACGGGCTTCAAAATGTGACAGCTTTTACCGGTTACAGTGGCTTGCCGCGGTTGCCATGCTGACTGACAAAGGCCTGCACGGCTTTCAGGTCATTCGGCAACACGGTGCAACGCTCGTCTCGCTCAAACAAATCAGAAAGATGTGCAGGTAGTTCGAGTGCTTTTCCTACACCGGCTTTTTCCACCGCGTCCGGGAATTTGACCGGATGAGCCGTGCCCAGGATCACCATCGGGATATCCAGGCTGCGACGGCATTCGCGCGCGGCCTTCACGCCGATGGCGGTGTGCGGGTCCAGCAGCTCGCCGGTTTGCTCGAAGACTTCGGCAATGGTTTCGCAGGTTTGGGCGTCATCCACCGCCAGCGAATCGAACAGCTTGCGCGCCTCGGTCCAGCGTTCCTGCTCGACGCTGAAACCGCCGCCCTGCTTGAAGGTGTCCATCAAACCGGCAATCGCCGCGCCGTTGCGACCGTGCAGGTCGAACAGCAGGCGTTCGAAGTTCGACGAGACCATGATGTCCATGGACGGCGACAGCGTGGCGTGCAGGGTTTCCTTGACGTACTGATTGCCGCTCATGAAGCGGTGCAGGATGTCGTTGCGGTTGGTGGCGACGATCAACTGGTTGATCGGCAGGCCCATGTTGCGCGCCAGGTAACCGGCGAAGATATCGCCGAAGTTGCCGGTCGGCACCGAGAACGATACCGAACGCGCCGGGCCACCCAGTTGCAGGGCTGCGTGGAAGTAGTAAACGATCTGGGCCATGATCCGCGCCCAGTTGATCGAGTTCACCGCTACCAGGCGAGTGCCCTTGAGGAAGCTCTGGTCGGCGAAGCTCGCCTTGACCATTTCCTGGCAGTCATCGAAGTTGCCTTCGATGGCGATGTTATGGATGTTCTCGCCGAAGATGGTGGTCATCTGGCGACGCTGCACTTCGGACACGCGGTTGTGTGGGTGCAGGATGAAGATGTCGACGTTTTCGCAATGCTTGCAGCCTTCGATGGCCGCCGAACCGGTGTCACCGGAGGTAGCGCCGACGATCACCACGCGCTCACCGCGCTTTTCCAGCACATAGTCGAGCAGGCGACCGAGCAGTTGCAGGGCGAAGTCCTTGAACGCCAGGGTCGGGCCGTGGAACAGCTCCAGCACCCATTCGTTGCTGTTCAGCTGACGCAACGGCGCAACGGCGTTGTGGGAAAACACGCCGTACGTTTCTTCAAGAATCTTTTTGAAATCGGCATCGGGGATGCTGCCGGTGACGAACGGGCGCATCACCCGGAAGGCCAGTTCGTGATACGGCAGGCCGGCCCAGGAAGCGATTTCTTCCTGAGTGAAACGTGGCAGGTTTTCCGGGACGTACAGACCGCCGTCGGTGGCTAGACCGGCCAGCAGGACGTCTTCGAAATTCAGGGCCGGTGCCTGGCCGCGGGTACTGATGTAACGCATGACTGACTCCAATGGACAGTGTTCGCAATGCCGGGCCCGCGTGCGGGCCCGGTGAACGATAACGGCTTAGTTCAGGTGCTCGACGCGGATCCGTACAACCGGACCGACCACGCCCGCCAAGGCTTCCAGGGCAGCGATCGCATCGTTGATGTGCTGTTCCAGCACACGATGGGTCAGCAGGATCATCGGCACCAGGCCGTCGTGTTCCTCGACTTCCTTCTGCATGATCGATTCGATGTTGATGCCGCGCTCCGACAGGATGCTCGCCACCTGGGCCAACACGCCCGGATGGTCCTTGGCCTGAATGCGCAGGTAGTAAGCGCTTTCGCAGGCTTCGATCGGCAGGATCGGGTGGGCCGACAGCGAATCCGGCTGGAAGGCCAGGTGCGGTACACGGTTTTCCGGGTCGGAGGTCATGGCGCGAACCACGTCCACCAGGTCGGCGATTACCGACGAAGCAGTCGGTTCCATGCCGGCACCAGCACCGTAGAACAGGGTCGAACCGGCAGCATCACCGTTGACCATCACCGCGTTCATCACGCCGTTGACGTTGGCGATCAGGCGATCAGCCGGGATCAGCGTCGGGTGCACGCGCAACTCGATACCGGCCGCGGTGCTGCGCGCCACGCCCAGGTGCTTGATGCGATAGCCCAGCGCTTCGGCGTAGTTCACGTCAGCGGTGGTCAGCTTGGTGATGCCTTCGGTGTAGGCCTTGTCGAATTGCAGCGGAATGCCGAACGCGATGGACGCCAGGATCGTCAGCTTGTGGGCGGCGTCGATGCCTTCGACGTCGAACGTCGGGTCGGCTTCGGCGTAACCCAGGGCCTGCGCTTCGGCCAGCACGTCTTCGAAGGTCCGGCCCTTCTCACGCATTTCGGTGAGGATAAAGTTGCCGGTGCCGTTGATGATGCCGGCCACCCAGTTGATACGGTTGGCGGACAGGCCTTCACGGATCGCCTTGATCACCGGAATGCCGCCGGCCACGGCCGCTTCGAACGCAACGATCACGCCCTTCTCGCGAGCCTTGGCGAAAATTTCATTACCGTGAACGGCAATCAGTGCCTTGTTCGCGGTGACCACATGCTTGCCATTCTCGATGGCCTTGAGTACCAGCTCGCGGGCAACGGTATAGCCGCCCATCAGCTCTATGACGATGTCGATCTCAGGGTTCGTGGCCACTTCGAAGACATCGTTGGTAATCGCAATACCGGTCGTCTGGAACTGAGGCTTTGGCGTGCGCATGGCAATTTGTGCCACTTCGATTCCACGCCCGGCACGACGAGCAATTTCCTCGGCGTTGCGCTGAAGTACGTTGAAGGTACCGCCACCGACGGTCCCTAACCCACAGATGCCTACTTTGACCGGTTTCACTGTGAACTCCCCATAAAACGGCCGACTCGAGGCCGGCCGTGAAAACAGCCGCAGGTTCGCGGCTCTCTATTGATGGCCCGGCAAATGCTGCCGCCGGACCACGCTCGTCAAAGGCTGGCCGTGACGATGCGAATTTACTTCGCGCCCAGTGCCAGTTTGGCGACTTGTGGCGCAGGCTGGTAGCCCGGAATGACCTGACCGTCAGCCAAAACGATGGCCGGTGTACCGTTCACGCCAATCGACTGACCGAGGGCAAACTGCTTGGACACCGGGTTATCGCACTTGGCGGCCTTGATTTCCTTGCCATCGACCATTTTGTCCATGGCGGCTTTCTTGTCTTTCGAACACCACACGGCTTGCAGTTGCTCGTCACCCGGCGAGCCCAGGCCCTGGCGCGGGAACGCAACATAACGCACTTCGATGCCGCGTTTGTTCAGCTCAGGCACTTCGGCGTGCAGCTTGTGGCAATACGGGCAAGTGGTGTCGGTGAACACGGTGATGTGCGACTTGGTTTCGCCGATGGCCGGGTAGACCACGGTTTCAGCCACAGGAATGCCATTGATCAGTTTGGCAATGCCCAGGCGCTCGGTCTTTTCGGTCAGGTTGACCGGTTTGCCGTCCTTGAGCTGGAACAGGTAGCCCTGAACCACGTATTGGCCGTCGGCGCTGGCGTAAAGCACGCGGCTGCCCTTGAGCTTGACTTCGTACAGACCTGGCAGCGGGCTGGCGGTGATGGTTTCGACCGGCACGTCGAGCTGGAGGTTTTCCAGGCTTTTACGAATGGCTTGGTCGGCCGCGTCATCGGCGACGGCAAAGGTGCTGACCAACGCAATGGCTGCAGCGGCGAAAATCTGGGTCAGACGCATGAGAACTCCTGAAGGCGGACAAATGGGACGATCAGAACGCCCGTGCCGAAACACCGGGTCATAACCGCCCATCGTGCAAACCGGCAAAGCCTACCACATAAGGCCCGTGTGGCGAGGGGGCTTGCCCCCGTTGGGTTGCGAAGCAGCCCCTCTTTGGCGATCCCTATCCGACATATGGACCGAGGCGTGAGGCTTGACGACTGCTGCGCAGCCGAACGGGGGGCAAGCCCCCTCGCCACAGGGTTTGTAACCATCCCGCATTGATTAGCCTCTGGGGTGATGCTTGGCATGCAGATCCTGCAAGCGCGCCCGGGCGACGTGAGTATAGATCTGGGTGGTGGAGAGATCGCTGTGGCCGAGCAACATTTGCACCACCCGAAGGTCGGCACCGTGGTTGAGCAGGTGCGTGGCGAAGGCATGACGCAAGGTATGCGGCGACAGCGACTTGCCGATCCCGGCGACCTTGGCCTGGTGCTTGATGCGATGCCAGAAGGTCTGGCGGGTCATCTGCTCACCGCGCTGGCTGGGGAACAGCACATCGCTGGGACGCCCGCCCAGCAACTCGCCACGGGCATCGCGCATGTAACGCTCGACCCAGACAATCGCCTCCTCGCCCATCGGCACCAGACGTTCCTTGCTGCCCTTGCCCATCACCCGCAGCACGCCTTGGCGCAGGTTGACCTGCTCCAGCGTCAGGCTGATCAGCTCCGTCACCCGCAAGCCACACGCGTAAAGCACCTCAAGCATGGCGCGATCACGCTGACCGATGGCCTCGCTCAAGTCCGGCGCGGCCAGCAAGGCCTCCACATCGGCTTCCGACAAGGATTTAGGCAATGGCCTACCCAGTTGCGGCATATCCACGCGCAGGGTCGGATCCACGGCAATCAGCTTTTCCCGCAACAAATAGCGATAGAAACCACGCACGCCGGAGAGGAATCGCGCCGTAGAACGGGGTTTGTAGTTTTGCTCCAGGCGCCAGGCCAGGTGATCGAGGATCAACTCGCGCCCGGCGTTGATCAGCTCCAGGCCTTTTTCCTGCAACCAGCCGTTGAACAAGGCCAGGTCGCTGCGATAGGCATCGCGGGTGTTATCGGAAAGGCCTTTCTCCAGCCACAGGGCGTCGAGGAACTGGTCTATCAGGGGATGATCGATGGCAGGCATGGGGGCTCAGGACTGGCGGGCAAAAGGCCGCAAAAATGAAGAGTCTTGCATAACACGTTGAAGGTGACACATGAAATTCGGGCACAAAAAAAGCATCCCTTGCGGGATGCTTCTTTTTGAGTAGACGCTCAGCTCATTACCGGGCCGGTTCGTTCTGCCCCAGGATCAGCTTGCCATCCTTGTCGACCGGAATCTGATTGCCTGGATCGCGATCCATCCGCACCTTGCCTTCCTTGCCGTCCAGCGAATAACGAACGTCGTAGCCTACGACCTTGTCGCTGATGTCATTGACCGTGTTACAGCGAGTCTGAGTCGTGGTGTAGGTGTCACGCTCCTGCATGCCTTCCTGCACCTTGTTACCCGCATAACCGCCGCCGACCGCACCGGCCACTGTGGCGATTTTCTTGCCTGTACCGCCGCCGATCTGATTGCCCAACAGGCCACCAGCCAGGGCGCCGACCACCGTACCGGCGATCTGGTGTTGGTCTTTCACCGGCGCTTGCCGGGTCACCGTAACGTCCTTGCACACTTCACGTGGAGTCTTGATTTGTGTCTTGACCGGTTCAACGGCCAGCACTTGTGCATACTCAGGGCCGCTTTTAACCAGTTTGTAGGTGGCAACAGCACCACCGGCAGTCACACCGACAGCACCCAATACCGCACCAACCAGCAACGACTTGTTCACATGAACCTCCTGGCTATAACAGACGGGACAAACCCGCGCTTCTCCCAGCCTTGGAGCATGAAAAAAGGCGCGAGTTCAACACTCGCGCCTTCTCGGCTTGCAGCAGGAAAAAGATAACCGTTATGGACGGTCGTCGACTTCCTTCTCGCTCGTCGCCACAGGAATCAGGTCTTCGCTGTTCAGGTTCAGCCAGATCAGCACCACGTTCGCGATGTAGATCGAGGAGTAAGTACCCGCCAGAACACCGATGAACAGGGCAATGGAGAAACCGAACAGGTTGTCGCCACCGAAGAACAACAGGGCCGCGATCGCCAGCAAGGTGGAGATCGACGTCGCCATGGTCCGCAGCAGGGTTTGCGTGGTCGAGATGTTGATGTTCTCGATCAGGCTGGCCTTGCGCAGGACGCGGAAGTTCTCACGAACCCGGTCGAATACCACGATGGTGTCGTTGAGCGAGTAACCGATGATCGCCAGTACCGCCGCCAGCACCGTCAGGTCGAAGGTGATCTGGAAGAACGACAGGATACCGACGGTCACGATAACGTCGTGGATCAAGGACACGATCGCACCGACCGCAAACTTCCACTGAAAGCGGAAAGCCAGGTAGATCAGGATGCCGCCCAGCGCCATCAGCATGCCGAGGCCGCCCTGGTCGCGCAGTTCTTCACCCACCTGCGGGCCGACGAACTCGACACGCTTGACCTGAGCCGGGTTGTCGCCGCCGACTTTCTGCAGCGCTTCAGCCACCTGGTGACCCAGTTGCGGGTCTTCGCCAGGCATGCGCACCAGAAGATCGGTAGTCGCACCGAAGTTCTGCACGATGGCTTCGTGATAACCGGCTGTAGCCAGTTGCTCACGCACCTTGGTGACATCGGCCGGACGCTCGTAGGTCAGCTCGATGAGCGTACCGCCGGTGAAGTCCAGGCCCCAGTTCATGCCCTTATGAAAGACACTGAACATTGCCAGCGCGGTAAGGAACAATGTGACGCCGAACGCAAAGTTGCGAACGCCCATGAAGTTGATTGTACGTAACATGGCAGCCCCTTAAATCCACAACTTCTTGAAGTCACGACCGCCGAAGATCAGGTTGACCATCGCGCGGGTCACCATGATGGCCGTGAACATCGAGGTAAAGATCCCGAGGGACATGGTCACGGCGAAACCCTTGACCGGGCCGGTGCCCATGGCAAAGAGAATCCCGCCCACCAACAAGGTTGTCAGGTTGGCGTCGAGAATCGCGGTGAATGCCCGGCCGAAGCCTTCGTTGATTGCCCGTTGTACGGTCATGCCGGCCGCGATCTCTTCACGTATCCGCGAGAAGATCAGGACGTTGGCGTCGACCGCCATACCCATGGTCAATACGATACCGGCGATACCCGGCAGGGTCAGCGTTGCACCCAGCAGCGACATCAAGGCCAGCAGCATCACCATGTTCACTGCCAGCGCAACGGTGGCGATGAGGCCGAAGAAGCGGTAGATGGCCATGATGAACAGCGAGACAAACAGCATGCCCCACAACGATGCATCGATACCTTTGGTGATGTTGTCGGCACCCAGGCTTGGGCCAATGGTGCGCTCTTCAGCGAAGTACATCGGAGCCGCCAGACCACCGGCACGCAGCAACAGCGCCAGCTCGGACGATTCGCCCTGGCCGTTCAGGCCAGTGATGCGGAACTGGGCACCCAGCGGCGACTGGATGGTCGCCAGGCTGATGATCTTCTTCTCTTCCTTGAACGTCTGGACCGGCACGTCTTTCTCGACGCCGTTGACCACTTGCTTGACGTAAGTGGTGACCGGACGCTGTTCGATGAAGATCACCGCCATGCTGCGGCCGACGTTGCTGCGAGTCGCACGACTCATCAGCTCGCCACCGTGGCCATCCAGACGGATGTTCACTTCTGGCGTACCGTGCTCGCCGAAGCCGGCCTTGGCGTCAGTCACCTGGTCACCGGTGATGATCAGGCCACGCTCGATCAGAGCCGGAGGACGCTTGCCTTCACGGAACTCGAATTCCTCGGAAGTGGCTTTCGAAGCGCCAGGCTCAGCCGCCAGACGGAACTCCAGGTTGGCCGTCTTGCCGAGGATACGCTTGGCTTCTGCGGTGTCTTGCACGCCCGGCAGCTCAACCACGATGCGGTTGGCGCCCTGGCGCTGAACGATAGGTTCGGCAACACCCAGCTCGTTGACGCGGTTACGTACCGTGGTCAAGTTCTGCTTGATGGAGTATTCGCGGATTTCCGCCAGCTTGGCCGGGGTCATCGCCAGACGCAGTACCGGTTGGCCATTGAGGTCGGCCGGAACAATGTCGAAATCGTTGAAGTTCTTGCGGATCAGCGCACGGGCCTGTTCGCGGGAGTCTTCATCAGTGAAGCCCAGCTGAATGGCACCGCCCAGTTGCGGCAGGCTGCGATAGCGCAGTTTCTCTTTGCGCAACAGGCTCTTCACATCGCCTTCGTAGACTTTCAGGCGTGCGTCGAGGGCTTTGTCCATGTCCACTTCCAGCAGGAAGTGCACACCACCGGACAAGTCCAGACCCAGCTTCATCGGGTGCGCGCCCAGGCTGCGCAGCCATTGCGGGGTGGTTTGCGCCAGGTTCAGTGCAACGACGTAGTCATCGCCCAATGCCTTGCGCACAACGTCTTTGGCTGGCAACTGGTCTTCGGCCTTGACCAGGCGAATCAGACCGCCCTTGCCGTTTGCCGCCAGCGTGGCCGCCTTGACGTTGATCCCGGATTCCTTGAGCGCGGTGCTCACACGGTCCAGATCAGCCTGATTGACTTGCAGCGCAGTGCTTGCACCGCTGACCTGAATGGCCGGGTCATCAGGATATAGATTGGGAGCGGAATAAATCAGACCGACCGCCAGCACCGCCAGGATCAGAATGTATTTCCACAGAGGGTATTTGTTCAGCATCACGCCGCCCGCTTATGACGCGGGGCGCCTTGCGCGCCCCGTCGATTGAGTAGAAGTTGTAACTTAGATCGCTTTGAGCGTGCCTTTTGGCAGCGTGGCGGCGATGGCACCTTTCTGGAACTTCATTTCAACGGTGTCGGAAACTTCCAGAACCACGAAGTCGTCGGACACTTTGGTGATTTTGCCGGCGATACCACCGGTGGTCACAACTTCGTCACCTTTTTGCAGGCTGCTCAGCAGGTTCTTCTGCTCTTTGGCGCGCTTGGCCTGTGGACGCCAGATCATCAGGTAGAAGATGACCAGGAAACCGACCAGGAAAATCCACTCAAAGCCGCCGCCCATCGGGCCTGCCGCAGGTGCAGCAGCGTCAGCCATGGCATTAGAGATAAAAAAGCTCATTTAGCACTCCAGTTGCAAATGTTGAATCTTGGGGTCAGAAAACTCAGTCCAAAGGCGGAACAGGCAACCCGCGTTTGGCGTAGAAGGCATCGACAAAGGCGGCCAATGTACCCTGTTGAATAGCCTCGCGCAAACCAGCCATAAGCACTTGATAATGGCGCAAGTTATGGATGGTATTGAGCATGCTTCCCAGCATTTCGCCGCACTTGTCCAGGTGATGCAGATAAGCGCGGGAGAAGTTCTGGCAGGTATAGCAATCGCAGGTCGGATCCAGCGGCGAGTCATCATGGCGATGGAACGCGTTACGGATCTTCAGCACGCCTGTATCAATGAACAGATGCCCGTTGCGGGCATTACGGGTTGGCATCACGCAATCGAACATGTCCACACCGCGGCGCACACCCTCAACCAGATCTTCCGGTTTGCCAACGCCCATAAGGTAACGAGGTTTGTCAGCCGGCATCTGACCCGGCAGGTAATCGAGCACCTTGATCATCTCGTGCTTGGGCTCGCCCACCGACAGACCGCCGATGGCCAGGCCGTCGAAGCCGATCTTGTCGAGGCCTTCCAGGGAGCGCATGCGCAGATCCTGGTGCATGCCGCCCTGCACGATGCCGAACAACGCCGCCGTGTTGTCGCCATGGGCGTTTTTCGAACGCTGAGCCCAGCGCAACGACAGCTCCATCGATACGCGAGCGACGTCTTCGTCGGCCGGGTACGGGGTGCATTCGTCGAAAATCATCACAATGTCGGAGCCCAGGTCACGCTGGACCTGCATCGACTCTTCCGGGCCCATGAACACTTTGGCGCCGTCGACCGGAGAGGCGAAGGTCACGCCCTCCTCCTTGATCTTGCGCATGGCGCCCAGGCTGAACACCTGGAAACCGCCGGAGTCGGTCAGGATCGGGCCTTTCCACTGCATGAAATCGTGCAGGTCGCCGTGCTTCTTGATCACTTCGGTGCCAGGACGCAGCCACAAGTGGAAGGTGTTGCCCAGAATGATTTCCGCGCCGGTGGCGACGATATCCCGCGGCAGCATGCCCTTGACCGTACCGTACGTGCCCACCGGCATGAAGGCCGGGGTCTCGACGGTACCGCGCGGGAAGGTCAAACGACCGCGACGCGCCTTGCCGTCAGTAGCAAGCAACTCAAACGACATACGACTTTGGCGACTCATTCTTTGTCCTCAGGGCCACGTGGTGCGGGATTACGGGTGATAAACATCGCATCACCGTAGCTGAAAAAGCGGTATTCGTTGTCGACGGCGGCTTTATAGGCGGCCATGGTCTCGGGATAACCGGCGAACGCCGAAACCAGCATCAACAGCGTGGATTCGGGCAAATGGAAGTTGGTGACCAGAGCATCGACCACATGAAACGGCCGGCCCGGGTAGATAAAGATATCGGTGTCGCCACTGAACGGCTTGAGCACGCCATCACGCGCGGCACTTTCCAGGGAACGCACGCTGGTGGTCCCCACGGCCACCACACGACCGCCGCGAGCGCGGCAGGCCGCAACGGCATCGACCACGTCCTGGCCGACTTCCAGCCATTCGCTGTGCATGTGGTGATCTTCGATCTTCTCCACGCGCACCGGCTGGAACGTGCCAGCGCCGACGTGCAAGGTCACGAACGTGGTCTCGACGCCCTTGGCGGCAATCGCCTCCATCAGCGACTGATCGAAATGCAGCCCCGCCGTCGGCGCCGCCACCGCGCCCAGGCGCTCGGCGTATACCGTCTGATAACGCTCGCGGTCCGAGCCTTCATCCGGGCGGTCTATATAAGGAGGCAACGGCATGTGCCCGACGCGGTCGAGCAGCGGCAACACCTCTTCGGCAAAGCCCAGCTCGAACAACGCATCGTGACGCGCCAGCATCTCGGCCTCGCCACCGCCGTCGATCAAAATCTTCGAGCCGGGCTTGGGCGACTTGCTGGAGCGCACATGGGCCAGCACGCGATGACTGTCGAGCACCCGCTCCACCAGAATTTCCAGCTTGCCGCCGGAAGCTTTCTGGCCAAACAGCCGCGCCGGAATCACCCGGGTATTGTTGAACACCATCAAATCGCCCGGGCGCAAATGCTCAAGCAAATCAGTGAATTGACGGTGTGCCAGGGCGCCGCTGACCCCATCCAGGGTCAACAGGCGACTACCGCGACGCTCGGCCAAAGGATGGCGAGCAATCAGCGAATCAGGGAGCTCGAAGGTAAAGTCAGCAACGCGCATGATGGGGTTCGTCTAGCAGGGCCGGGAAGTCTAGCGGAAATATCAAAAATTCTCCATGTACCTGATTGACCAGCGGTATTCACCTCTCTATACTTCGCCGCCATTGAGCCCTGATGGCGGAATTGGTAGACGCGGCGGATTCAAAATCCGTTTTCGAAAGGAGTGGGAGTTCGAGTCTCCCTCGGGGCACCAAAATTAAGAAAGGTCTTGCTTAGCAAGGCCTTTTTTTTCGCCTGTAGAAAAGCCATTGCCCGCACCGCTGTCGTGTGACGGCTGCCGAAGGTTGCGATCTTTTGATCCTGCTTCTCTTACGCACGTCCCGCACCGGTGGAACATTTCACAAGGATTCCCTCATGGAATTGCAGCTGGAAAGCGTCGCCCTCTTCTCCCTGAAACTGGCTTACGAGACGGAAGATTCAAGTCCGATTTTGCGTGATGATCTGGTCATGGGTGATTACCAGCGGGATGTGTTTGAGTTGCTGGTGCGGCGGGGGGATGTTGAGGCGATTCAGGTGAAGGTGGATGAGTGTGTGGGGTTGGCGTTGGAAGCTATCGGCGGCGTGGATAAGCCGTTGGGGCGGGAGTTGCAGAGGTTGGCGGGTGAATTTGCCGGTATTCAGACGATGGGGCAGCTTGATGGTCCGCTCATCGCGCTCAAGGATTATTTAAAAGACATTCAATAAAGGCGGGCGACCTAAAAAGCTGGAACGCCCGATAACCGGACCGTGGGCCAGGTCGCAAGAACTGGCTCTTCGCAGGTTCACTGCGCAGCGAAAAATGGGCAGCGGGCGATTGAGATCGAAGAGCTTCCACCTCATAAATGGAGCGAATCACAGTCGGACTGGATTGGTGAGCGCTACGTCCCGAATCGGGCCATTCCAAGCGATGGGTGAGAGTAGGGATACTACGATAAGGAAAGCTACCTGGGACAGGTAGAAGGGCTCCAGCCACTGTTGCTTCAATGCGACGTAAAAAGTGTTATGGGTTACGTCGACCAAAATAATCGCTACCGTGAGCACGATTCCGGCTCTTGGTTTGATGAAAAGTAACAGTGCTGCAAGCGGATCAAAAAACGTAAGCGCTCCCCAGAAAATACGGCTACCCAAGTAAGCGTCAGGCCCGTATCCGTAGTCCCAGAGCAATCCATGCGAAACGTCTGCACGGATGTGATTAGCGGTTGCAATGAAAAGGCAGCATGCGAACAAAACCCTGACGGCGAATGACAATCTTGGCATAGCGTTATCTACATTCGTGATCTACGCCCTGCATGATAGCGGGATCGACCAACGACGCGAGCAATTGCAAACTGGGAAGGTCTGATCGATAAACGCTTACGGGAGCTACTGGAGATTGGCGGCTGATTTCGGAGCGACGCAGACGATTGAGCAGCTGTATTTGAAAAGCATTCTGTGAAAAACAAGCGAAAAGCGCGGCAGAGCACTCTGCGTAAAAACCACCAACTTTTGAATAAATTAAGCAGGCAACACAAACCTCGCTTCAAGCCTATGCAACAACTCAAACGTATTCAAATAAGGAACATCAAGCTCCTGGCAAATATTAGGAATAATAAATTTCCGTTTTGCGTCGAGATTCAGCACTTCATGAGTAACGACTGTAGCCCCTGTAGTCAACGCTTTCGCAATTAACCATGGGTCAGCCCCCGCTAAAAACTCTTCCATTGCGCCTATTTTCATCTTAGGCGCTTGACCAGCCACAAGCCCCGCAACCTGCGCGAATGCCAGTTGCGTATCCTTATCGGTGGTGGAGTGAAAGAAATCAGAATTGTCCTTCGCCCAACCCGCCAGGTCGTCATGCCCTTTTGTTAGCTCATCCATTACAGGTCCAATACTGGCTAAAGCCAATGCTTTATTTTTTAGCAGTAACCATTGCCAGAAGCCAGGACAGATAGCCATCCCGTAGTAACGGTTCTTGGCTTCGATCAGTGTGTTAGCGTCAAGTAAATGATTCATTCCGTAATCTTGTTGGCTAGAGTCCTTAATTTAGCAGGTTGCACGCCGAGCAAACTTCCCGCCTCGCGTAGCAGCATCCGGCCACTCATTGCTTCAGTCAGCACTGCCTTGCTTAGGCGAGGGCTGTTTTTCGCGGTGGCGTTACGGTAATAGTCACCCGCTCCACCTTTTTCATCCTGGAAAGCCTTGAGGATCATTCGATAGTAAGCGCTATAAAGTGCTTGGCTTATATAACCAAGATCCAGTGCGCGGCGACCGACAGCTAATTTACTGATGTGAAACCGAGTGGCCAGCAGAGCTAAATTGTCTTCCCAGTTAACATCTGCGTTCCACATGGCACGGAATTGGGCTTCAGGAGCCAGAAATTCACCTGCCACTGCATTGCAGAAACGCTCCTCGTCTCGACCATTTGCAGTGTTTCCGTCAGACACACCACTGCTACCAATCCATATATGGGCCAGCTCGTGAAGTAATGTGAACAGCCTGGCGGTGGGGGCATCGGAACTGTTGATGAATACAACGGGGGCGTAGGCATTACTGATGGCAAACCCCCGAAACTCGCTCACTTCAAGTTTGCGATGAGTATTCCCTAGCGCAATGCCACTGCGCATAACCAAAACTCCAGCCATTTCTGCGGCATCGATCAAGGCACGGCTGTATTTTTCGTAATCCAATCGAGCAATGTCAGGATTCACGCCAAGGATTCGGCGGATATCGTCCACCACCTCTCTGACTTGAGATCGGCTATTGAAGCGAGCTACAAAAGCCAGCGGCTGATGCTCCTGGTGTTGCAGATACTCCAGATACCAATCCTGCTTACGTATGGCATCCCTCACGGTGTCCAACAGTTCCAGACTGGGACGTTGAGGTGCAATCCCACCGACGGTCCGCAGATCAGGCAAAGGCAATTGTTCGACGGGCGGCTGCTGAAGAAACAGGAAACCAAACGGGATGTGAGCGACATTCGCCCACTTTTGAGCCTGAAGGAATGTAGGTTTGGTCTCGCCAGCCTCCCATTCCTCTACTCGATCAGGTTTCACTGGCAGCTTTTTAGCAACCTGCTCAGTGGAGAGACCTGCGCGCTCACGAGACCATGTGAGCAGGCTTGGATTGACGAAGGCAGCTTGGCTCATAGGGTCGCAGGCAAATCAGATGGGGCCAGTAAACGTTCGAGAGCATCTTTAACAGATGCATCCGACTGACGCTGGTTCCAGTTATCTGGCATTGCCTTTCTCCTTGGCTATTAAAGGTCTGGTGGTAGCGACTACAGATTAGTAGAGAAGCAGAGCTACCGACGGTAGAAGCGCGCGATTATGAGGTAAATCCGGAATGACCCGAAGCGCAAATATGTAACCCGCAGACAGATGGCATTACCCTGTTTCAATGTGTTTCATGACGCAGCACACCTTTCTCCATTCCTCCGCCCCTTCTTCATCACCCGAATATCCTCTGTGACTGATCATATAATCACCCAGCGCTCTCGAAGGTTGCAGGAAAAGGGTCTGCACGATACCCTCCCACCGTCGCTGCAAATTCAGCGACCGGGCTTGGTAACCCGAGGTAAATCACTGCGCAACAGTGCCATGCGTCCGCAGGCGCTTTTTTTTCGCCTGCGATCTGCGTTATGGCGGCTGTGCGTGGGACGTCTTCGGGCGTGCCGGTTTCCTTGATTTCCCGGTTTACCAACCTGCGCACAGCTGCCACCCATTCGCTTGGTAACGAATTGTGGCAGCTCTTCAAATTAAGGAGCTTTGCAATGCGCAGTATGGATCCGTACAAAATTTGGCTATTACCTCAACGCGATTCCCAATCGCATAACGCCCCACCATCCACCCTCTCCCACCGCCTCTCCATCATCGGAGGTGGCAAATGACCGATCAATCAGACCTCAAAACCATCGGCTTAACCCCCGCCATCTACTGCTCCGATCAACCACTCTTCCACGTCACTCACGGCGTCCCGCTCGGCGATGCGTTATCGATGGCTTCTGATTTTCTGTTCCTCGCCAAGAAGCTGACCGAAGATGCTGCCTACGCCAGAGATACCGACCGCCATGCTTGGGCCGCGCATTATTTGACGGCGATGAGTAAGGCGGTGGTTGATGATGCGGTGAAGGTGCTTGCGCGGGATCGAGATTCTGCGCCGGCACCTGAGCGGGCGGCGGCGACGTCTGAAGGGTAGCGGCTGGAGAATAGCGGGATGGCTTTGATGCCATTCGGTGATTGGCATGACGCCTGCGGGGGTGAGCTGCTTGGGAGGGTGGTTGGGCATCGGCATTGATGTTGGATGATCTGGCCCTTTCGCGAGCAAGCCCGCTCCCACAGGGGGTTGTGTGGGCTGACTGGCATTTGGGATTAGCCTCGACATTTTTCGGGGCTTTTTATCATTTGGCTCAGAGTGGATGTTTGTGGGGTTTTCGGTTTACAGCGCAATAAATCGACGGATCTGCTCCCTGGAATTGCCCACGGATCTGATGCTGTTTCTTACCTGTGATGCTTGATATATATCAGGCATCGACAGGCCCTCAGGGCATTAGGTCAGTGAGCGAACGCCCCACGCCCCGCTCATCTAGACTTAATGGATAGTCGTAGGCAGAACCGAACACGTCGCTTTGGTGCGGATGATTCAAAGGCGGCGTGGCAAGCTGCGTGATATGCCTGAAGAGGTGCGGCAAAGACCGCGCCGGGCACAACAAGATGCCCACTCAGGGTGCCCTGGCCAACGGTCTGAAAATGCCACGAAACCGTGACGTGGCGTGAACGCCGCAGCCGACACTTTCGGACGACCGACAACCGCCTGGTTTGTCCGTGACCGTGAGGAATGCTGTATGTCTGATGAGATGTTGCACCTGCCTATGGTCAACAGCCTGCTGGAGCGCCACAAGGGTTTGCCCGGCGCATTGTTGCCGATCCTTCATGAAATTCAGGAGGGCATCGGTTATATCCCCGATGCCGCCGTTCCCGAGATTGCCCACGCCCTCAACCT
The DNA here is from genome assembly GCF_001655615.1 of Pseudomonas sp. GR 6-02. Classification (GTDB taxonomy): domain Bacteria; phylum Pseudomonadota; class Gammaproteobacteria; order Pseudomonadales; family Pseudomonadaceae; genus Aquipseudomonas. The sequence continues at coordinate 1,134,349 of NZ_CP011567.1, read as the reverse complement.
GAGTCAGGCCGAGGTTCGCGGGGTGATCAGCTTCTACCATGACTTCCGTACCGCGCCTCCTGCCCGACATATCCTGCGTCTGTGCCGGGCCGAGTCCTGCCAGAGCCGCGGTGCCGAGCAGCTCGCGGCGCAATTGCGCGACCGCCTGCAACTGGACGACCACGGCAGCAGCGCCGACGGCAACATCAGTCTGCGCCCGGTGTATTGCCTCGGCGCCTGTGCCTGCTCGCCTGCCCTGGAGCTGGATGGTCAGGTGCATGCGCGGCTCACTGCCGAACGCCTGGATGCCCTGCTCAACGCTTGCCAGGAGGACGCATGATGCCGACGCTTTATCTGCCCTGTGATTCTCTTGCCCGCGCCGTGGGCGCCGATGAGGTGGCCGTGGCCCTGGCCACTCTGGCCCAGGAGCGCGGTCTGCCGCTGGACTTGCAACGCACCAGCTCGCGCGGCCTGTACTGGCTGGAACCGCTACTGGAAATGGACAGCCCGCAAGGTCGTATCGGCTTCGGCCCGCTGACCGCTGCCGATGTGCCGTCCGTGCTCGATGCGCTGCAAGGCGAGCCGTCCGCTCATCCGCTGGCCTTGGGGCTGGTGGAGGAGTTGTCTTATCTGAAGACCCAACAACGCCTGTTGTTCGCCCGCGCCGGTATTACCCGGCCGCTGTCGTTGGAGGATTACCGGGCTCATGGCGGTTTCGAGGGCTTGACCCAGGCCATCGCTCTGGGCGGCGAGCAGACCGCGACTGCAGTATTCGATTCTGGCCTGCGTGGCCGTGGCGGCGCGGCTTTCCCGGCCGGGATCAAATGGCGCACGGTGCGCGCTACCCAAGCGGCGCAGAAATACATTGTGTGCAACGCCGACGAAGGCGACTCCGGCACCTTCGCCGACCGTATGCTGATGGAAGGCGACCCCTTCCTGCTGATCGAAGGCATGGCCATTGCCGGCATCACCGTCGGCGCCAGCTACGGCTACATCTATGTGCGCTCGGAATATCCACAGGCCGTGGCCACCTTGCGCGAGGCGCTGGACATCGCCCGGGCCGCCGGTTACCTCGGCGCCAATGTCGGCGGCAGCGGACTGGCCTTCGACATGGAAGTGCGAGTGGGTGCCGGCGCTTACATCTGCGGTGAGGAAACCGCGCTGCTGGACTCCCTCGAAGGCAAGCGCGGGATCGTCCGCGCCAAGCCGCCGATCCCGGCCTTGCAGGGCCTGTTCGGCCTGCCGACCCTGGTGCACAACGTGCTGACGCTGGCCTCGGTGCCAATGATTATGGCCAAGGGCGCGCAGTTCTATCGCGACTACGGCATGGGCCGTTCCCTGGGCACCATGCCCTTCCAGCTGGCGGGTAATATTCGTCACGGCGGTCTGGTGGAACGGGCCTTTGGCCTGACCCTGCGGGAATTGGTGGAAGACTACGGCGGCGGGACCGCCAGTGGCCGGCCGCTGAAGGCCGCGCAGGTTGGCGGCCCTCTCGGTGCGTGGGTGCCACCCTCGCAATTCGACACGCCGCTGGATTACGAAGCCTTCGCCGCCATCGGCGCGATGCTCGGTCACGGTGGTGTGGTGGTGGCTGACGACAGCTTGGACATGGCCCACATGGCGCGCTTCGCCATGCAGTTCTGCGCCGAGGAATCCTGTGGCAAATGCACACCGTGCCGTATCGGCTCGACCCGGGGCGTTGAGGTGATAGACCGCCTGCTGGCTGCGCCTGACCAGAACGGTCGCGATGAGCAGGCGATCATCCTCAAGGACCTGTGCGACACAATGCAATACGGTTCGCTGTGCGCGTTGGGCGGCATGACCTCCTATCCGGTCGTCAGCGCCCTCAAGCACTTCCCCGCCGACTTCGGTCTGCAAGCCTCGGAGGCCGAGCAATGATCACTGTATTCGACCCGAAAACCGATATGGATCTGGGTACCCCGGCCCGCGAAAGCCAGGTGCAAGTCACCCTGAACATCGACGGCCAAAGCATCAGCGTGCCCGAAGGCACCTCGGTGATGCGCGCTGCGGCGATGCTGGGCACCACCATTCCCAAACTGTGCGCCACCGACAGCCTGGAAGCGTTCGGCTCCTGCCGCATGTGCCTGGTGGAAATCGACGGCATGCGCGGCTACCCCGCATCCTGCACCACGCCGGTCAGCGAAGGCATGACCGTGCACACCCAGACGCCGAAGCTCGCGACCCTGCGCCGCAACGTCATGGAGCTGTACATCTCCGATCACCCGCTGGATTGCCTGACCTGCTCGGCCAACGGCAACTGCGAGCTGCAAACCGTCGCCGGCCAGGTCGGCCTGCGGGAAGTGCGTTACGGCTATGAGGGCGAGAACCATCTGGACGACGTGAAGGACACGTCCAACCCGTACTTCGACTACGACCCGAGCAAGTGCATCGTCTGCAACCGCTGCGTGCGCGCCTGCGAAGAAACCCAGGGTACGTTTGCCCTGACCATTACCGGGCGCGGGTTCGAGTCCCGGGTCGCGGCCGCCGGTGGCGAGGACTTCCTCGACTCGGAATGCGTGTCCTGCGGCGCCTGTGTGCAAGCCTGCCCGACCGCGACACTGATGGAAAAAAGTGTGGTCGAACTGGGTCAGCCCGAACATAGCGTCATCACCACCTGCGCCTATTGCGGCGTGGGCTGTTCGTTCCGCGCCGAGATGAAAGGCGACCAACTGGTGCGCATGGTTCCGGACAAGAACGGCCAAGCCAACCACGGCCACTCCTGCGTCAAGGGGCGCTTTGCCTGGGGCTACGCGACTCACCCGGATCGCATCACCAAGCCGATGATCCGCAAGTCCATTAACGACCCTTGGCAGGAAGTCAGCTGGGATGAAGCGGTGACTTACGCCGCCAGCGAATTCCGCCGGTTGCAGCAAAAATACGGCCGCGATTCCATTGGTGGCATCACCTCCAGCCGTTGCACCAACGAAGAAACCTACCTGGTGCAAAAACTGGTGCGCGCCGCGTTCGGCAACAACAACGTCGACACCTGTGCGCGGGTCTGCCACTCACCGACCGGCTATGGCCTGAAACAAACCCTGGGCGAGTCCGCCGGCACACAGAGTTTCGACTCGGTGATGCAGGCTGACGTAATCCTGGTGATGGGTGCCAACCCCAGCGACGCTCACCCGGTGTTCGCCTCCCAGCTCAAGCGCCGCCTGCGTGAAGGCGCGCGACTGATCGTCATCGACCCACGCCGTATTGACCTGGTGGACACGGTGCATGCCCGCGCCGAACTGCACCTGGCCCTGCGTCCGGGCACCAACGTCGCCATGCTCAACGCCCTGGCCCACGTCATCGTCACCGAAGGCTTGCTCAACCAGGCCTTTATCGACGCCCGTTGCGAAGGCAACGATTTCGCCCACTGGAAAGAGTTCGTCAGCCGAGCGGAAAACTCGCCGGAAGCCCTTGGCCCTGTCTGCGGCGTAGAACCTGCCGATATCCGTGCCGCTGCGCGCTTGTATGCCACCGGCGGCAACGCGGCGATCTATTACGGCCTGGGCGTCACCGAGCACAGCCAGGGCAGTACCGCGGTCATGGGCATTGCCAACCTGGCCATGGCCACCGGCAACATCGGTCGCGAAGGCGTGGGCGTGAACCCGTTGCGTGGGCAGAACAACGTTCAGGGCTCCTGCGACATGGGCTCCTTCCCCCACGAACTGCCCGGTTACCGTCACGTCTCCAACGAGGTGGTAAGGACGCAGTTCGAACAGGCCTGGAACGTCACCCTGCAACCCGATCCGGGCCTGCGCATTCCCAACATGTTCGAGTCTGCACTGGCCGGCAGCTTCAAGGGCCTGTACTGCCAGGGCGAAGACATCGCCCAGAGCGACCCCAACACCCAACACGTCACCGCGGCGCTGTCGGCCATGGAATGCATCGTGGTGCAGGACATTTTCCTCAACGAAACCGCCAAGTTCGCCCATGTGTTCCTGCCGGGCGCCTCGTTCCTGGAAAAAGACGGCACCTTCACCAACGCCGAACGGCGCATCTCCCGGGTACGCAAGGTCATGGAGCCTCTGGGCGGCAAGGCCGACTGGGAAGGCACCGTGGCTCTGGCTAACGCCCTGGGCTATCCGATGAACTACAAGCATCCGTCGGAAATCATGGATGAAATCGCCAGCCTGACGCCGACCTTCACCAACGTCAGCTACGCCGCACTGGATAGTCACGGCAGCCTGCAATGGCCATGCAACGCCGCGGCACCGGACGGCACGCCAACCATGCACATTGAGGAATTCGTGCGTGGCAAGGGGCGCTTCATGCTCACCGGCTACGTGCCGACCGAGGAGAAGGTCAACAGTCGCTATCCGCTGCTGCTGACCACCGGACGCATCCTCAGCCAGTACAACGTCGGCGCCCAGACCCGGCGTACTGAAAACGTCGCCTGGCACGACGAAGACCGCCTGGAAATCCACCCGACCGACGCCGAGAGCCGTGGGATCAACGAAGGCGATTGGGTCGGCATCGGCAGCCGCGCCGGCCAGACCGTACTGCGGGCACGAGTCACCGAACGGGTTGCCCCAGGCGTGGTGTACACCACCTTCCACTTCCCTGAGTCGGGTGCCAACGTGATCACCACCGACAACTCCGACTGGGCGACCAACTGTCCGGAGTACAAGGTCACCGCCGTGGAGGTCAGCCGCGTCTATCACCCTTCCGAGTGGCAAAAACGCTATCAGGCATTCAGCGACGAACAACAACGCCTGCTCAACGAACGTCGCCATGAACGCAGCGCCGGGACAAAAGCCGAGGTACGCCGATGAGTACGGAAAACCTGATCAAGATGGTCAACCAGATCGCCCAATACTTTGCCAGCGAACCGGATCAGCAACAGGCCGTGCTCGGCGTGCGCAATCATCTGCAGATGTACTGGACGCCCGGCATGCGCAAGGAGTTGCTGGCCTGGCAGACGACGCATCAGGGAGCAGACTTGCACCCGCTGGCGCAGGCGGCGGTTAGTGGCGCGGGCTGGGAGGCTTAGGTTTACAGATCCCTTGGCCTGTTGAGACGGGCCAAGGGAGCGTTCCAGCGTTTTTAACGTCGACCCTGTATTCAATGAGTGACGGAGTCAAACGCAGCCAAAATCCACATCAATCAGCAACATCCTTCGGCATAACCCCATCGGTTTGATATCGTGTTGCCATCGCCTCATCTCATCAAAGATGACCAATGGCGGTTTCAGGGTTATTGCGAACAAGGAAAAGGATTGAATGCTGCTAATTGGCGTATTGGTGTTCCTCGCTGCGACAGTGGGGATGTGGATCTGGGTGGTGAAGAACCGCGGAGCTGTGAATCTATGGCTCGCCAACCTGGCAGGTGCCGTGGGTAGTTTTATTGTCGGGATAGCGGTGCTGGTTTTGTTCAATAGATGGCTTGCCCCCGGAGAAGCCTCCTCAGCACGGATCGTTTTATACGTACTCTATACGTTGATGGCGGTTATGGGCGCCTTCGTCGGCACATGGCTCTTGGTGATTGCCAGACTCAAGCAGTCTGAACACCCCGCCTTCCGTCATTTGATTGCCGGGACGTGTAGTCTGTTGGCGGCAGCGATCACTTTGGTAGTGTGGTCAGTAATCCTCCTCCCCAGCAAATGAGTATCCCCCCAGGCAATTGCTGAACTTCAGCCTGGGCCTGCATGATCATCGCCGGCGAGAGTCCTTGCCCGTCGGCGTGAAACTTCCGGAAGTCAGGCTCGCACGTAGACCCAGGCACTGATGCCGGACTTGAGGGTCACACTGACGCGTTTGTAGTCCGCCACCTCGTATTCGTCGGCCGCGACCAGCTCTTGGGCCGTGATCTCGAAAACAGTGCCGGCGATCTCGTCCGACAGGTCGCCACTCTCCTGCACGATCGGATGATGGCTTTTCCCACTCGCCGCCAACACCGCCGGATCGGTTATCTCGACCAGGTTCTGCTTGTAACCTGGCAGGCTGTCCAGGCGCCCTTTCAACTCGCGCCCGAAGGTGGACAGCTGAACGGCCCGGTCCTGCAAAGTACCGTAGGAGAACAGCAGAACCGGTTGCTCTGTTTGGTTTGGCATGAGGTTTCCTTGATCAGATAAGCAAGTCTTCGTAGAACGCTCCGAAAGGGCGCTCAGGGTGGGCGATCTGGATTTCCAGAATCCACAGGCCGGTCGTTGGGCACTTGTCTAAATCCCCGAGGTCGCCACCACGGTGAATGGCATGAGGGAAATCGCTGACTCTGTGGCCCTTGATGTCCAGGTTGAGCTTCCACCCCATGGCTTGCGCCTGGTCGGCCGCATAGCGGTAAAGCTCCATGCCGGAAACCCGCTCGCTGCGCCAAAAGCCTTCGACCCGATTGAAAAGCTCCCGGGAGGCCGCAGCACAGGCGATCATTTCCGGGTCGGAACCGGTGGTGAACGTCGCCCCTGCATCACCTTCGTGCCCTTGCCACACCGCGCCCATGTCGACGAAGAAAATATCTTCGTCACCCAGCACAGGATCGCCATCGGAGCGCTGTTTGAACGTCTTGAGCGTATTGGCGCCAAAGCGGATCAGCAGCGGGTGCCAGATGCGATCCATGCCAAGTTCCGACAGAACCTGTTTACCCAGTGACTGGGCTTCGGACTCGCGCATGCCGGGAGAAATAACCCGGGCAATCTGTTCGATAGCCTTCCAGGTCATCTGCTGCGCATGGCGCATCGTTTCCAACGTGTAATGCTCGCCTACTGCTTCTTTACCGCTCAGGGCCGCTGTCATCGATCATTCCTTTTGTACGAATTCTCGCTATATATTTTCATATACTGCGATATTCGATAAAAAAGATATAGCCATGATCCAGGCTGAAGAAACTTTCCTGCGGACAAAACAAAACCCCTACCTGCATACGCAGATAGGGGTTTCGGAATTTAATCTTGACGATGACCTACTCTCACATGGGGAAACCCCACACTACCATCGGCGATGCATCGTTTCACTTCTGAGTTCGGGATGGGATCAGGTGGTTCCAATGCTCTATGGTCGTCAAGAAATTCGGGTACCGAACCGTCTTTCGACGCTTCAGCAAATTGGGTATGCGATAGTTTCTGCGGCTTTTGTGAATGCTTGCGAACTTTCGGTTCATTGCGTCTTCACACACCGCAATCTGGTGTCCTTTCGGATCAGCAAATTGCTTGGGTGTTATATGGTCAAGCCTCACGGGCAATTAGTATTGGTTAGCTCAACGCCTCACAGCGCTTACACACCCAACCTATCAACGTCGTAGTCTTCGACGGCCCTTCAGGGGACTCAAGGTCCCAGTGAGATCTCATCTTGAGGCTAGTTTCCCGCTTAGATGCTTTCAGCGGTTATCTATTCCGAACATAGCTACCCGGCAATGCCACTGGCGTGACAACCGGAACACCAGAGGTTCGTCCACTCCGGTCCTCTCGTACTAGGAGCAGCCCCTCTCAAATCTCAAACGTCCACGGCAGATAGGGACCGAACTGTCTCACGACGTTCTAAACCCAGCTCGCGTACCACTTTAAATGGCGAACAGCCATACCCTTGGGACCGGCTTCAGCCCCAGGATGTGATGAGCCGACATCGAGGTGCCAAACACCGCCGTCGATATGAACTCTTGGGCGGTATCAGCCTGTTATCCCCGGAGTACCTTTTATCCGTTGAGCGATGGCCCTTCCATACAGAACCACCGGATCACTAAGACCTACTTTCGTACCTGCTCGACGTGTCTGTCTCGCAGTCAAGCGCGCTTTTGCCTTTATACTCTACGACCGATTTCCGACCGGTCTGAGCGCACCTTCGTACTCCTCCGTTACTCTTTAGGAGGAGACCGCCCCAGTCAAACTACCCACCATACACTGTCCTCGATCCGGATAACGGACCTGAGTTAGAACCTCAAAGTTGCCAGGGTGGTATTTCAAGGATGGCTCCACGCGAACTGGCGTCCACGCTTCAAAGCCTCCCACCTATCCTACACAAGCAAATTCAAAGTCCAGTGCAAAGCTATAGTAAAGGTTCACGGGGTCTTTCCGTCTAGCCGCGGATACACTGCATCTTCACAGCGATTTCAATTTCACTGAGTCTCGGGTGGAGACAGCGCCGCCATCGTTACGCCATTCGTGCAGGTCGGAACTTACCCGACAAGGAATTTCGCTACCTTAGGACCGTTATAGTTACGGCCGCCGTTTACCGGGGCTTCGATCAAGAGCTTCGCGTTAGCTAACCCCATCAATTAACCTTCCGGCACCGGGCAGGCGTCACACCCTATACGTCCACTTTCGTGTTTGCAGAGTGCTGTGTTTTTAATAAACAGTCGCAGCGGCCTGGTATCTTCGACCGGCGTGGGCTTACGCAGTAAATGCTTCACCCTCACCGGCGCACCTTCTCCCGAAGTTACGGTGCCATTTTGCCTAGTTCCTTCACCCGAGTTCTCTCAAGCGCCTTGGTATTCTCTACCCAACCACCTGTGTCGGTTTGGGGTACGGTTCCTGGTTACCTGAAGCTTAGAAGCTTTTCTTGGAAGCATGGCATCAACCACTTCGTGTTCTAAAAGAACACTCGTCATCAGCTCTCGGCCTTAGAATCCCGGATTTACCTAAGATTCCAGCCTACCACCTTAAACTTGGACAACCAACGCCAAGCTGGCCTAGCCTTCTCCGTCCCTCCATCGCAATAACCAGAAGTACAGGAATATTAACCTGTTTTCCATCGACTACGCTTTTCAGCCTCGCCTTAGGGACCGACTAACCCTGCGTCGATTAACGTTGCGCAGGAAACCTTGGTCTTTCGGCGTGGGTGTTTTTCACACCCATTGTCGTTACTCATGTCAGCATTCGCACTTCTGATACCTCCAGCAAGCTTCTCAACTCACCTTCACAGGCTTACAGAACGCTCCTCTACCGCATCACCTAAGTGATACCCGTAGCTTCGGTGTATGGTTTGAGCCCCGTTACATCTTCCGCGCAGGCCGACTCGACTAGTGAGCTATTACGCTTTCTTTAAAGGGTGGCTGCTTCTAAGCCAACCTCCTAGCTGTCTAAGCCTTCCCACATCGTTTCCCACTTAACCATAACTTTGGGACCTTAGCTGACGGTCTGGGTTGTTTCCCTTTTCACGACGGACGTTAGCACCCGCCGTGTGTCTCCCATGCTCGGCACTTGTAGGTATTCGGAGTTTGCATCGGTTTGGTAAGTCGGGATGACCCCCTAGCCGAAACAGTGCTCTACCCCCTACAGTGATACATGAGGCGCTACCTAAATAGCTTTCGAGGAGAACCAGCTATCTCCGAGCTTGATTAGCCTTTCACTCCGATCCACAGGTCATCCGCTAACTTTTCAACGGTAGTCGGTTCGGTCCTCCAGTCAGTGTTACCTAACCTTCAACCTGCC